>DATFSI010000098.1:0-45704 GCA_035262705.1 Candidatus Acidiferrum sp.
GAGAAATCGCACGCCTAGCCCCGTTTGCAAAGGGAGTTACCAGGGAATGCGATGGATCAAGCCGAAGCGGACGAGCGCCGCGGCGATGAGAGCGCTCAGAACCGCCCAGGAGTCCAGAGAGATTCGTCTTGAGCCCTTGGTGGCTGTTTCTGATGTTGTGTTGCCCATGTTTGTTCCCCGATCTAGGTAAGCAGAGATTTCGAAAGTTCCGGAACGGCGTCCTTCAACCAGTTGAATGTGGAAACGGAGTCCGCCGCCGAAGCGACGACACGGCCGACGATGAGCAGGGCCGGGGCGGGGAGCGGGGCGATTTGGGCGAGGCCGGAAACCGTGGTGGTGTGCTGCGACTGATCGGGACGCGAAGCCTTTGAAATGACCACCACGGGCGTATCGGAGGAAACACAGGCATCCTGTAGCCAGCGGGAGACTTCCGTGTAATCGGGGCCGGGCATGTAAACGACAACGGTGGTTTCGGCGGTAAGGCCGATACCGGGAAAGAATTGCGATTCCGGAGCGCGGGAGAATGTTGTGAAGAGAACGTGAGAAGCGAGGCGGCGATCGGTGAGCGAAACTTTCGCGGCTGCGGCGGCCCCAAAGGCCGCCGAAATGCCGGGAATAACTTCGAACGGAATGTTGGTGGCGCGCAGAGCTTCGATCTCTTCCGCCGCACGACCGAACAGGAGCGGGTCGCCTCCCTTGAGACGAACGACGACGTCATATTTCGCCGCCGCATCAACGAGTAGCGCGTTGATGTCGGCTTGCGTGAGCAAGCGGAAGCCGGCACGCTTGCCTACGTCAACGCGCTGGGCGGAGATGGGAACAAGATCCAGAATTTTCGGGCCGACAAGAGAGTCGTGCAGAATGATGTCGGCTGACTGAAGGATACGAAGCGCCTTCACCGTGAGGAGGTCCGGGTCTCCGGGACCTGCACCGATTAGGAAAACCTTGGACATCAGGCGGATCCTTTCGTGGTGTCGGGGGCACTGGCTTGTTCGAGGAAGCGCTGGAACATTGGCCGGCTGGCCAAGGTATGCAGCCAGCGCTTGGTAACTTCAGGATCACCAGATTGCGCCCGAAGCACTTCCCGCGCCGCCCCTAACCACTCGAGCCACGATTCGTATTCCGGGCCGAACTGCTCTTCGAGTTCTTTACGCAACCGCTGGGCCAACGCGGGGCTTTTGCCGTTGGTGGAAATGGCGATTTGCAGATCGCCGCGTTGCACGATGGAGCCGTAGTAAAAGTGGCAGTGGTCGATGTCGTCGACAGCGTTGCAGAGAATGTTACGGCGATCGGCTTCGGCAAAAACTGCGGCGTTGAGGTCACGCAGCGCGGTGGCAGCAATAACGAGGAAAGCGCCGTCGAGGTCTGCGCGCTCAAAGGGCTTTGGGGACCAGTCAATCCGGCGATTACGGACGTACTCGACAAGTGTGGACGAGAGTTTTGGCGAGACGACATGAACACGAGCGCCAGCTTCGAGAAGGCCGGGGATTTTCTGCGCGGCAATAGCACCACCGCCGACCACAAGTACTCGCCGGCCGGTCAGTCTAAGAAATGCGGGGAACAGCGCCATTTACAGGATCCTTCCCAAGAAAGATGTGCGCGCCGTATGGACGGTGGCGTGGGCGGCACGGGATTTGACCGCAGAGGACACCAAGGAGCCACAGAGGTAACCGAGATGTGTCGGCATGGTTGTGAGCTTGCGCGAATTCATGGGCGGTCCTCGACGGAGTGCGGAACGCGGTCCGGCGCCAGATCGCGCAAGGCGATCTCGGTTTCATGCGCGGGTTGCCCGGAGAGGATTCCGCGCAGGATATCGGCGGAATGCCTCCATAGGAAATTCTGCAGCGATTCGCCGATGTGGCGATGCGCGTGGAAATTGGTCAGCAGCCGAGCGATGGCGTTGGGGACTTCCTCGGCAACGCAACGATAGCCCACTGGACGCGCAATGGAGGCGAACTGCCCGACGCCGCCGCCAACGCAGAAGTAGTAGGCGTCAACCATCTTGCCGTCGACCTTAATCTTCTTGCCTTCAATGCCGATGTCCGCGATCCAGTGCTGGCCGCAGGAGTTGGGGCAACCGGTAATGTGCAACTTGATGTCTTGCTGGTAGTTGGGGAAACGCTCGTCGAGTTGTTCGGTGAGCCAGCGGGCGAAGGATTTCGTTTCCGTCAGTGCGAGCTTGCAGAATTCGGAGCCGGTGCAGGCGACGGTGCCGCGAACGAAAGCGGAAGTGAGGATGGGCAGGCCGGCGGAGTTGAGTTGCTCGACGACGGTGGGAACGTTAAGGCCGCCGATGTTGATGAGCAGGAGATTCTGCATGGGGGTATTGCGCAGATGGCCGTCGCCATAGCGGTCGGCAAGATCGGCGGCGAGACGGAATTGCGCCGGAGTAATGCGGCCACGGATGACGGAAGCGCCCACGGAAAACAGGCTGGACTGTTTTTGTGGAACAACGCCTAGATGATCGCGATGGATGGAGGCGGGGGGCGGTTCGTGTTCGGCGGGGTCGAGTTTGTAACCGAGCTTGGATTCAATGGCGGCGAGAAAGGATTCGGCGGTCCAGCCATGCTGCAGGAAAAGGAATTTGAGTCGGGCCTTTTCGCGGGATTGCCGGAGGACTTCGCTCTCCTTGAAAACTTCGGTGATAGCGCGGACGACGGGAATCACCTGGTGCCATTGGATGAAGGCGTTGAGTTTTACCGCGAGGTGGGGCTCGGTGGAAAGGCCGCCGGCGACGCGGAGGGAAAAACCAATTTCTTCGCCGCCATGGCGGGTGCGACGCGTGGCGGTGAGGCCGATGTCATTAATTTCGGGGTAGGAGCACCAGTCGGGGCAGCCGGTGACGGTGATTTTGTACTTGCGCGGGAGATTGTAGAACTCGGGATTACCGGCGAGCTCCTGGTCGAGCGCGAGAACGAGAGGCGCAACGTTAGCGAGTTCATGTTCCTGAATGCCGGCGAGCGGGCAACCGGTGATGTTGCGGGTGACGTCGCCGCAAGCGCCGGTGGTGGTGAGGCCGGCGGACCAGAGGCGATCGAGGACCTCGGGAAGATTTTCGATGGCCACCCAGTGGAGCTGGATATTCTGGCGGACAGTGATATCGGCGACGCCGTTGCCGTATTGATCTGAGAGATCGGCGATGGTGCGGGCTTGTGTGCTGGTGAGAAGGCCGTTGGGGATGCGGATGCGAACCATGAAAAAGGGCACGGCCTTCCCTTCTCCGTTTTTGCCGCCGGTGACGCCGGCGCCGTCGCCCTGCGTGTAAATGCCCCAGGGACGGAAGTAAGTGCCGAGCCATTCCGGAGGAATGGAGCCGAAACCCTGGCGCGCGAAGGCGCGGATTTCGTCGAAATGCTCCCAGGGGTTTTTCGCACGCTTAAGGCGTTCGACGCGCTGGGCCTTGGTTTCCTTGACTTCGGGCATTGGTCCCTTTCACCTGCGGAGAACAAGACGACCTAAAGGTCGGCCACTACAAAAAACCTGCGCAAAAACAAAAAGCCCACGTGCCGGTCATCTGGCACGTGGGCTTCGAAGCTAGGACTACAAGAACTCTACGTTCGGAAGCACCTCAAGCCAGATCGGGTATGCCGACAGCAACAGCAGCAAGCCGCTTGACAACAACAGATCTGGCAAGAGTTGCGCATATTTGACAGAGCCTACCGGGGAGAGACAGTTATGTCAATCCGGATAGCAACACAAATATTTGATGCGGGTCATGGGGGATTTGGATACAAGAGAGCTGATTCGTGATTCCCGACGGCTTCGGAAGCAGCTTAGATTTAGCCAAAAGCCCCACACGTAAGAATGGCGTGTGGGGCACCCAAGTTATACACGGTAAATTGGTTATTGCTGGGGTTTAGGGGCGGTGGGAGCCGGTTTGGCCGCGGGCTTAGCCGTTGCGGCAGGCTTGGCGGCGGGCCGGGCCGCAGGGGCCGTTGCCGCGGCGCCAAGCAGGGTTGCGGACTTGATGGTGTCGAGTTTGGGCCAATGCTGGGCGAGGTACTTCTCGCCGCCCTTGGAAATGTTCTCCTGGTCCATGCCAGAGCCTTCGCCGTACTGGTCGTAGAACATTTCGACCACGTTCATGCCGTTGCCGTCGACAGCGCCGAAAGGAGTAAATCCCTGCGAGTCGAGGGAGGCGCCATTGTCCTTGAAGTTGATGAAGAGTTGCGTTGTACGCGTGTTGGGACCGGCAGTGGCGAACACCAGCGTGCCGCGCTTGTTGGACTGCGCGTGAGGGTCATCCTTAATGGTAGCCTTTTCCCATGCGGCGTTGACGGCGGGATTCGCGCTGAGCCCAAACTGCGCAACGAAACCGGGCAGGACCCGGAAGAAGCGGGCTCCGTCGAAATAGTGGTGTTTGACTAGGTTGTAGAAGCGGTCGGCACCGAGCGGTGACCAGGCGCGGGTAACGGTGACGGTGAAAGTGCCACGCGTGGTGTCGAACTGGACCTGGTAGCTTTGGGGAGCTTGCGCCTTGAGGAGGGCGGGTTTCAGCAGGGCTTGGTCATAGGTGGCGGCTGCGGGCTTGGCGGCAGCGGAGGTAGAGGATTTGGGTTTCGCGGCGGGTGCGGGGGTTTGCGAGAGGGCGGGGATGGAGAACGCGAGCGCGGTCAGGAGGAGCGCGCAGGATTTCCGGTGCATATGAAAGAGCCTCCAAGAATATTGGGGTGGTTGGTGAGACGAGATTAGTTTTGCATATTTTGTAAGGAAGAGGAAGGAGAGGACAGCCAAGAACAAAGATCGCACACACCCAAGCTCGTTGGGTCAGTGGGGTGTCCAAAGTTACTTATTGAGATCATGAGAAACGCGTTCGGTTTCGGAGAGGACGCGGAGGGTGTTCTCGCCGAGAATCTTCCGGATGTCTGATTCCGCGTAGCCCTTTTTGAGGAGCGCGTCGGTAATTTGCGGGATGTGGGTAACGTCCTGCATGCCGATGGGCATGACGGCGCCGTCGAAGTCGGAGCCGAGGCCGACGTGGTCCACGCCAGCGATTTTCACGGCGTGGTCGATGTGGTCGACGATCGCCATCCAGTCCACTTTGGGAAGTTTGCCGGCGGCCATCCAGTCGCGGACGACCTGATCGCCGGCGACGATCTTGCAGGCCTCGTTGTCGCCGCAGCGTTTGGCGACCTCTTCCTTGATTTCCTTCTCGGCTTCGGGATGCGCTTTTTCGTAATCGCGGAATTCCTGGCTGAGGAAGCCAACGTGATAGTTGATCTGGATGACGCCGCCGTGCTTGGCGAGGTCGCGGATCATGTCGTCGGTCATGTTGCGCGGCGCCTGGCAAAGGGCGCGGCAAGAGGAGTGCGAGGCGAAGACAGGGGCTTTGGATGTTTCAAGGGCGTCGTAGAAGGTCTTGTCGGAAACATGGGAAATGTCCACGATGATGCCGAGGCGATTCATTTCACGGACCACATCCTTGCCGAAATCGGTGAGGCCGTTGTGGGCCGGTTTGTCTGTAGAGGAGTCGGCCCACTCGTTGTTGTCCATGTGGGTTAGGGTCATGTAGCGAACGCCGAGAGCGGCGAAGGTGCGGAGGACGGAGAGGTCGTTGCCCATCATGTGGCCGCCTTCGACGCCCATGAGCGCGGCGATCTTGTGCTGCCTTTTGGCTTCGCGGACATCGGCGGCGCTGGTGGCGAGAAGGAGATCGTTGGGGTCCTTGCGGACGGTTTCGCGGACCGCGTCGATCTGATCGAGAGCTTTCTGGACAGCTTGGGGACCGAGGGTTTTCGAGGAGATCCAGATGGAGAAGAAGATGCCGGTGAGACCGCCCTCCTTCATGCGAGGGACGTCGATGTTGCCGTCATCTTGGTGGATGGAAATGTCGAATTTAGGGTCGAGGAGGCGCTGGGTCGTGTCGTCGTGGGTGTCAATGACGATGGAGGAGGATTGGAGTTTTTGGGCTTGGTCGGAGACAGATTGCGCGGAGGTGGAAACGGTCATTAGGACCCCCAGGAATAGGATAGCGAAAGAGCGGGTCATTTTTTCTCCAGGAAAGAGCGGAAATAGAGTAGCAGAAGAGGAGTTGAAAAATTCAAGAGTGCAAAGGCAAGGAGAAGAGAAGCTGGCCGTTAAATCGCAAGAACCATCCTTCGCGCAAAAACCGTGCCAAGGATGGGGCACCCGCAAGGTCATCTGACGGTCGGCCCAGCATAAAGACGAAATTAGCCGAGGAGCCAGCCGAGGAGGGACTGCTTCCAGGCGGCGCGGTTGACTTCGGCGATGGATTCGGTGAGCGGGATCGATTTCGGGCAGGCTTCGACGCAGTTTTGCGCGTTGGCACATTCCTGGACGCCGCCTTCGGCGAGGAGGGCCTGGATACGCTCGCGGGCGTGCATGGCGCCCGTGGGATGCATGTTGAAGAGGCGCACTTGGGAGACGATGGCGGCGCCGACGAATTTGTTGTGTTCGTTGACCTGGGGACAGACTTCGAGGCACAGGCCGCAGGTCATGCAGCGGGACAGCGGGTAGCCTTTTTCCTGTACTTCGGGGGCGACGCGCGGGCCTTCGCCGAGGTTGTAGGTGCCGTCGATGGGGATCCATGCCTTGACGCGCTTGAGCGAGTCGAACATAAATTGGCGGTTGACAGCGAGGTCGCGGACCAGGGGAAACTTGGTCATCGGCTCGATGGTGATGGGCTGCGGGAGCGTATCCACGAGCGCGGAGCAGGCCATGCGGACCTTGCCGTTGATGACCATGGCGCACGAGCCGCAGACTTCTTCGAGACAGTTGGAGTCATAGGAGATGGGCGTAGTTTTCTTGCCTTCGCGCGTGACGGGATTTTCTGCGATGTCACGCAAGCAGATGATGATGTTCATGGCTGGACGCCAGCGGAGGGCGAATTCTTCCCAACGCCAGGGTTCGGTGGGGGAAGATTGGCGTTTGATTTTGAGGATGACTTGTTTTTCGGACATGCGACCTCGGTGAAGCGGATATCAGAAATCAGATATCAGAAACCAAAGAGCGGCCAGCCTCGGAAGGCGGGCCCTACAAAATCTTAAGAAACACCGCAGCACCGACCTAAAGGTCGGCCACTACAAATCCTTTCCGCGATCCCTGGTCACGATACTCCTCGGGATGGCGACCCTCGTGGGGTCGTCACTTCGCCGCGTCGTACTTGCGGACGCGCGGGGGAATCAGGGAGATGTCGACGGCCTCGTAGGTGAGCTGGATTTCACCGTTGACGTACTTGGCGCGAGTGGTCTTGAGCCAGTTGGCATCGTCGCGATCTGGAAAATCGGGCTTGTAGTGGGCGCCGCGCGATTCGTTGCGGGCGAGGGCCCCGAGGGTAATGACGCGGGCGAGCAGCAGCATGTTTTCGAGCTCGCGCGCGAAGTTCAGAGTTTGATTGGACCACCTGGTGCGGTCGCTAAGGTTGATTTTCCGATAGCGCGCCTGCATGGCCTGAATTTTGCTGTCGGCCATCTGGAGATTCTTGTTGACGCGGGTGACGGTGACGTGCTCGGTCATGATGTCGCCGAGCTCGCGCCAGATGGTCATTGGATTTTCGCTGCCGTCCTGCGAGAGCAGGGCCTGATTCTTTTCATCCTGGCGTTTCTTTTCGCGGTCGAAGACGGTCGAGGGAACGGACTCCGTTCCCTTCTCAAGATTCTTGGCGTATTTGACGGCGGCGGGGCCGGCGAGGCCGCCACCGAAGATACAACTGACCAGGGAATTAGCGCCAAGACGATTGGCGCCGTGATACTGATATTCGCATTCGCCGGCGGCGTAGATGCCCACGACGTTGGTCGCCTGGTCCACCCCATTCACCCACAGACCACCCATGGTGTAGTGCATGCCCGGGAAAACCTTCATGGGCTCGACGCGCGGATCGACGCCGCAGAACTTTTCGTAGATTTCGAGGATGCCTTCGAGCTTGCGATCGAGGATTTCCCGATCGATGTGCGAGACGTCGAGGTAAACGGCGGCTTGGCCGTTGAGACCTAGCTTTTCCTGATAAACGATGCGGTGAATGGCCCGGGTGGCGATGTCGCGCGGAACGAGGTTGCCGTATTTCGGATACCACTCCTCGAGAAAGTAGAAGCGCTCATTTTCCGGAATTGATCTCGGAGGGCGAGTATCGCCAGGCTTCTTGGGAACCCAGACACGACCGCCTTCGCCGCGGGCGGATTCGCTCATCAGGCGGAGCTTGTCTTCTCCGGGAATCGAGGTGGGATGAACCTGGATGAATTCGCCATTGGCGTAGTCGACGCCTTGCTGGAAGAGCGCAGACTGTGCGGAACCGGTGCAGACGACCGAGTTGGTGGAGCGTCCGAAGATGGCGCCAATGCCGCCCGTGCAGAAGATGACCGCGTCGGCGGGAAATGTTTTGACGTCCATGGAGCGGAGGTCCATGGCGGCGATGCCGCGGCAGACGCCGCCGTCATCGATGACGGCGGAGAGGAAAGTGTAGCCTTCGAATTTTTTGACTTTGCCTTCGGCTTCGTGACGACGGACCTGCTCGTCAAGGGCGTAAAGAAGCTGCTGGCCAGTGGTGGCGCCGGCGAAGGCAGTGCGGTGATAGAGCGTGCCGCCGAAACGCCGATAGTCGAGAAGGCCCTCCGGCGTACGGTTGAACATGACGCCCATACGGTCGAGTAGATCGATGATGCCGGGAGCGTCGTCGCACATGCGCTTGACGAGAGGTTGATTGGCGAGGAAATCGCCGCCGTAGATGGTGTCATCGAGGTGCTTGGCGGTGGAGTCGCCTTCACCTTTCTGGTTTTTCGCCGCGTTGATGCCACCCTGCGCGCAGACGGAATGCGAACGCTTTACGGGAACGATGGAAAACAGATCGACCGGGACGCCCGATTCGGCGACGCGAATGGTCGCCATCAGTCCGGCCAGACCACCACCAACGACAATGATTTTCGGTTGTCTCATTTTAGCGAGTAGAACTCGAAGGGATGCCAATTGAAGCGAAAGCCGACCAGAATCAGGACGCCGACAAGGCTGAAGGTGAGCGCGACGAGAACGCCGAACTGTCCCGCGGCATGCTGCGCCTTGACCGTGACGGCGAGTCCCCACTTGCAGAGGAAATTCCAGACGCCGATGCCCAGATGAAAGGAGCAGGCGAGAACGCCGACCAGCGTAAAGGCCAGGAAGTACGGATTCATGAAGAAGTGCCGGACTTCGTCGTAGGTGGAACGGCCATGCGTGGCCCAGCGCTGCGTGTAGAGATGCCAGGCGATGTAAACGAAAGCGATCAGGCCGGTGTAGCGCTGCGTGGTATAGAGCCAATTCCCTACCCAGGGATAAGAGGAGACGTTGGACTTGCCGCGCAGCCAGATATAAATCCCGTAAAGCGAGTGGTAAAGCATCGGAAGGAAGATGGCGGCCCATTCGACGAGTGGGCGGAACGGGATGGTCTGCAGTTCGTAGGAAACCTGATCGTATTTTGCACCGGAGACAAGAACCGCACTATTAGACCAAAAATGCTCGGCGAGGAAAGCGCCTACGGGAACGATGCCGGATAGAGAGTGGAGTTTGCGCAGCAGATAACTGCTATCAGGCCGGGTTACCGATGAGGACATGCCCTCTCCGCCGCGCGAGTCCCTTAGATTTTTCAGGAGCTGAAAAGCAGAGGCGCGATGGGAGCGCGGAACTTCCAGTATAGGGAGTTGAGAAAGGGTTTGCAAATTCGTGATTTGTGACTGCTGATTGGTGACGCAAAATCGAAAATCAAAAAATAGTAAGCATGAAAAGACAGGGGAAAGCCCGGAGGCAGCTGCGCGTTACAGTTTTGAACAGCACAGGTGAAAGAAATAGAGTTGCGGGAGAGAGTAGAAAGCTTGAAGATAGAAGAAGCGCCAAACGAAAACTTCAGCAGGCCCCGCGACCCACCTGCCGACGAACTGGGACACTTTGGTATGAGCACCCTTCTTGCAAGCGAATTGGCGCGCCTGGCGGAAGCGCTGGACAACGAGAGCCTGGGGACGACGGAGATTCCGCTGGAGGCTATGGCGCAAAAAATCGCCAGGAACCTGGGCGTCAAGGCCGATGAGGTGGCGATCCTGGGTGTCTCGACAAGGTGGCGGCATTTGCACTTTCTGGTGCCGCAGGCCCTGAAGAACGTCGGTTTCATCCCACTTTCCAGCACTTCGGCACTGGCGGCGCGCACGGTGCGCGATAATCGTCCGGAGATTAACAACAATTTCTCGTCAGTGCGCCACGCAACCGTGTTCGAAGGCGTCAAAGCGGCCACAACCACGGGAGAAATCATTCAGAAAATCATCAGCGCGCCAGTCGTGTGCGACGAAAAAGTGGTGGGTGTGATGCAGATCAGCCGCAAGGGCCCGACGAACGCCGATGCCGGGCCTGATTTTACTTCGGACGATCTGGCTAAGGTACAGACGTTGTGCCGGCCGCTTGGGAAACTGGTGCGCCGTCTGGCGGGCGAGTGAGGCTGGGAGCAAGGAGAATAGCTAAGTAAGGAAGCAACGAAAAAGCACGAGAACTTCTTACTGATTCAGCGCTCGCTTTCTCAACGAATCTCCCTCGGCACGTTGGAGTTCTCTTCCCGATTGACAGTTGTGCTTGGAGTTGGGGCGGCACAGGCAGGAGTGTCTGTGCCACTTGGAATTTTTCGACGAAATGCGTCGCGGAAAGGGCAGGAATGCATTGACAGTGGGTAGATAGCTTGTTAATTTTCCACAGGACTAGAAGTTTTCAAATTCGATTACGGGACGGTGACGGAGCACTATGGCGTTTGTCGCAAAAAAGATTTTCCTGACCAAGGGCGTGGGAAAACATCGCGAGCGGCTGTCAAGTTTTGAGCTTGCGCTGCGGAACGCCGGAATTGCCGCGTGCAATATCGTGCGCGTATCGTCCATTTTTCCGCCGAATTGCAAACTGATTTCGCGGAGCGAGGGACTGAAGCTGATCAAACCGGGGCAGGTGGCCTTCACGGTAATCAGCGAGAACTCGACGAAGGAACCTCATCGGTTAATCGCGGCGAGCATCGGGCTAGCGCTGCCGAGCGAGCGGCCGATGTACGGATATTTGAGCGAGCATCACTCGTTTGGTGAAACCGAAGAGGTGGCGGGCGAGTACGCCGAAGAACTGGCCGCGGAAATGCTGGCAACGACGCTCAACGTGGAATTTGATCCGGATCTGTCGTGGGACGAGAAAAAAGAGGTTTACCGGATTTCGAACAAAATTGTTCGCACGATGAACATCACGCAGTCTGCCGTGGGGGACAAGCGCGGATTGTGGACCACCGTGCTGACGGCAGCCTTTTTGATTGGAGATGACGACTAACAGAGAGTTGTTCGTTGTGGTCGGGGTTTTTAGCAGAGGAAAGAAAGATTGGCGGCCCGCTGAAGATGGCGGGCCGTTGGTGTTTACGACGGATTTCGAGGAGGAACCGATGAAACGAGCATTCCTTGGGATGACCTTGGTGATTGCCTTTCTGCCTTTGACCTGCGGTATGGCGGTCGCGGCGGACAAAGTGACCGTTCTCTACGACGCGTTTGGCGATTCCAAACAATTGACGAAAGATTGGGGATTTTCTGTGCTCGTGGAGCACGACGGCAAGCGGATTCTGTTCGACAGCGGAAACAATGCCGAGATTTTCGAGCACAATGCGAAGGTCCTGGGCATCGATTTGGCGAAAATCGATTTCGCCGTCATTTCACACCGGCATTCCGACCATGCGACGGGGTTGAAGCATCTGTTGAAGGCGAATCCGACGGTGACCGTTTACGTGCCCGCGGACGGCGCGAATGGATTTGGGGGTATGCCGGTACCACCCCCATTTTTCCGGCCAGATGCTAGCCTTCCGGAGAAGATGCGGTACTTCGGCGGGATGCCCCCAGAACATTTGAACAGCGGGAAGCTATACGATACCGGGAACTTCGTGCTGGTGAGCAAGTTGACGGAAGTGGCGCCGGGGATTTTTGTGGTGCCGACGGTCTCGCAGAAAAAAGGAACACTGGAATTGCCGGAATTGACGCTGGCAATTAAGCGTCCGAACGGATTGCTGCTGGTGGATGGGTGCTCGCACGCGGGGATTGAGGTGATTCTGGAGGCAGCGAGCGCGATTGATCCGAGGACGGAGATTGTGTTTGGGGGGCTGCACCTGGTGACGACGCCTGTGGAAGAGATTGACACGCTGGTTACGAATCTGCAGACCAAGTGGAAGGTACAGCGGATCGCGCCGGGGCACTGCACGGGAGAACCGGCGTTTGCGAAACTGCAAAAGGCGTTTGGCGAGAGGTATGTGTATGCGGGTTTGGGTGCGGTAGTGGAGTTGAACTGAGGAAAAGTTCAAAGGTTCAAAGTTTAAGAAAGTGGGCTCGGCCTCCGCTCGTCAGACCTGCCCCAAAAAAAAATGCTTGGGTCGGGCACCCTCAAACACACGAGTGGCTGAAAAACAAACTTTGGGCCTGCAAGCAATAGGCAAAGGACAGCGTTATTTGGCGGGTAGGGTGTAGGCGAAGTCGTAGGAGTGCTTGCCGTCCTTGATGATGATTTCCATTTTGCCGTCGAGGCCAGCCAGTTGGCCGGTGCCGGAGTCAGGAACCACGACCACATTCAGGTGAATTGCACCATTCTGCATGGTGCCGTTGTGCTGGAGGATAAACGTGCCGGTGCGGCCGTTGAGCGCGCCGGAGACGCGTTCGATGGCCACGTAACCACCGGAGCCTTTGACCGTGCCCATGCCGGAAAGCATTTCGCCTTTGCTCGAACCTTCCAGATCGCCGTGGAATTGCTTGTCGATGGAATAGCGTCCGACGGAGTTGTCATCGGCTTTAAAAGCCGGGTCAAGGGGAGTAATCTTCACGTCAAAGGTTCCGGTGGCATGCTGCATACCGGAAACCTCCTTTCGAGCGGACACCGTGCCGTTGGCAAAAAGCAAGAGCGTCGCGAGTGCGGTTAACAGTTTCATAGCTTGCCCGGTCCGGGCTCCGTCCCCACCATGCCCACTAGCGCTTGAAGTAATCGAGGCGTTCGAGGACCGCGCCGACGACCAAAGGAAGCGCGACCGTTGCGTCTTCCAGCACTTCCGCGAAACGCCCACCTTCTTCCGGGGGAACAAATTTCCCCCAGGAAACAGCTTCGGTATACGTGCTGCCGCTCAGGCCGCCCCAGTGCACGGGCTCGGGACAAATACGCACGCCGTAGTGATAGCGCTTGAGCGGAAGATTTTCATAGCCGCGGCGGGCCATGAGCTCCGCGTAGACGCCAAACTGCTGCGACCAATTGCGCGGAACGCCACCACCGATCGTGAAAATGCCCATTTTCTTCGTGGCCATCATGGTGCGGGCAAAGGTTTCGAAATCTTCGAAGGGATCAAAACGAAGCGCGGGGCGCTTTTGTTTTTTGCGAGCGTAATTGTTAAGGGCAAAGTCGAGGCCAAGCTCGGAATCAGAGAAGGCGGGGACGAAGACTGGCACATTGTGCTCGTAGGCAGATTTGAGAATCCCGCGGCCTTTTGAGTTTTTGGTGAGATATTCGCCGATGCGGTAGTGGAGTTTGTGACTGCAAACGACTTCGTTGGCATCCCATTTATCGAGAATGCCGTCGACGACTTCCTCGACGTGATCGAGATTGGTTTCAGGCTCCAGGGAATCGTAAACACGGTTATAGCCGGCAAGGAAGAGCTGGTTGTCGTCCATCTTGGAGGGATCGTAGCGGAAGTGCGAGCGGCCGGTTGCTTCGACCAGTCCATGCGCCATGAGTGCGCCCGTGGAGACGATGGCCTTGACGATCCCGGATTCGATCAGGTCGCAAAAGACGAGTCCCATTTTGCCGACGGTGAGGGCGCCGGCGAGGGTCATGACGACGAAGCAGTCTTTGTCGCGTGCCATAGCTTCGAGCACGTCCGCGGCGTCGCCAACCTGGCGCGCGGTGTAGGCGGTGTTGCCCATGGCGCGCACCAGATCGTCAATGGTTTTGATTTTGGAGAGGTCCAGGGGATAGATCGGACGGAGCTTGTCTTTAACGGGATCGTGGAGGACGCGGCCGGTAATCGTTTTGCTCGGGTGCTTGTGCTTAGGCATCAAAGCTCCTGACACGGAATGAGATGAATGCGCTGTAATACAAAAAAGAAAATTTGTAGCCATAGTGTACTCGAAGTGGAAAGAAAGTGGCGAGTGATGAGAAGCAGGCTGACTGGTGACTGGTGGAAGAAACGGGCGGAGAGCTGTGGCGTTGGATCGCAAGACCCGTAAGACCCACTCTTAAAAACCAAGGCTGGGGCATCCTCAACTACGCATGGGAAGCGACGCGCGCTCGATTGCGCAAGCAAGATTGCCTGGGCCGCAGGAAGAAACAAAAAAAATGTTCGTGATAGGATGAAAGCATGAGCGCAAAATTCACGGTTGGACTCGTGCAGATGAGCTGCACGACAAATAAGGAAGAAAATCTGAAGAAGGCGGAGGCGAAGATCCGCGAGGCGGCATCCCGCGGCGCCCAGGTGGTTTGCTTGCACGAACTGTTCGCGGGCGAATATTTCTGCCGGAAGGAAGACCCCGAGCTTTTCAATCTAGCCGAACCGGTGCCCGGGCCGACGACAGAGCGCCTGGCCGCAGTGGCCAAAGAGAAAAGCGTGGCGCTGGTGGTGTCCGTCTTCGAAAGGCGTGCTGCCGGTGTCTATCACAACACCTGCGCGCTGCTGGATGCAGACGGTGCTTATCTGGGGAAATACCGCAAAATGCATATTCCCGACGATCCGCTGTATTACGAAAAATTCTATTTCACGCCAGGTGATCTGGGCTTTCTGAATTTCGATACGAGGTATGCCCGCGTTGGGGTGCAGATTTGCTGGGACCAGTGGTATCCGGAAGGTTCACGCCTGACGGCGATGCAAGGCGCCAACGTGATTTTTTATCCCACAAGCATCGGGTGGCATCCGCATGAAAAGGCCAGCTATGGAAACGCGCAACTCGATTCCTGGATCACCATTCAGAGGGCGCACGCGATCGCGAATGGATGCTACGTGGCCGTGGTGAATCGCGTTGGATATGAAGGCAAGCCGGAAAAGGGCGATCCGGGCATCGAGTTTTGGGGAAATTCGTTTGTGGCGGACCCCGCAGGCCAGATCCTGGCGCGGGCGTCGAGCGATAAGGAAGAAATCCTGGTCGTGGAATGCCATCCCGCGAAGAGCGAGGAGCAGCGAAGGAATTGGCCGTTTTTCCGGGACCGCAGGATTGACGCATTTGGTGGATTGACGGAGCGATGGTTGGAAAAAGGATGAAGCAAGAAGCAATGAAGTAACGATGGATGACCTTCGATCGTAAGACCCACCGTTCATCCCACAAAACTCGCGGGATGGCGGAGAGCGCGCAAAAAGCACTCAGGATGAAGCACCCTCAAGTATGGAATCGAGGCGCCGTTTTGACGACACGGATTGAGAAAGAGAAGACGCCGGGGGAGCTGGGCTTTCAAATGCCGGCGGAGTGGGAGCCGCATGAGGCGACGTGGCTTGGTTGGCCACACGAGTTGACGGACTGGCCGGGCAAGTTTACCCCAATACCCTGGGCATTTGCGGAAATTGTGCGGCTGCTATCGCAGGTGGAGAGGATTTTTCTGATGGTGCAGGACCGCGCGGCGGAAAAACGAGTACGCGGCATTCTGCGGAAGGCCGGGGCGAAATTGGAATCGGTGGAGTTTTTTGTTGCGCCGACCGACCGCGGTTGGATGCGGGATTCCGGGCCGATTTGCGTGAAGAACGCCGCGGGCAAAGTCGCCTACAACAATTTTGTGTTCAACGGCTGGGCGAAATACCCCAACCATAAAAAAGACGCGCAACTTGTGCGCAAGGCCAATACGAGTTTGCGGCGGCGAATCTTTTTCCCCGAGCACAACGGCCAGCGAGTGGTGCTCGAGGGCGGGTCGATTGACGTCAATGGCAAAGGGACACTGTTGACGACGGAAGAGTGTTTGCAGAGCAAGGTGCAGGAACGGAATCCGGGATTTACGAAGGAAGATTACACGGAAGTGTTCCGCAAATATTTAGGGGTGACGAACGTGTTGTGGTTGGGGAATGGCATTGCGGGCGATGACACGCACGGGCACGTGGACGATTTGACGCGGTTTGTGAACGAAACGACGGTGGTGACGATTGTGGAGGAAAACCGCGGGGATGCAAATTACGCAATGCTGCAAGAGAATCTGACGCGGCTGAAAACGATGAAAGACCAGGACGGAAAGGCGTTGCAGGTGGAGACGCTGCCGATGCCGGCAAAGGTGGAATTTGATGGGTTTCGGTTGCCAGCGAGTTACGCGAATTTTTACATCGCGAACAAGATTGTGATCGTGCCGGTGTTTACAGATGTAAATGACCGCGTCGCACTGAACACGCTGGCAAAGGTGTTTCCGGGGCGTGAAGTTGTTGGCGTGCCGTGCCGGGATTTAGTATTGGGTCTAGGAACGCTGCATTGCATGACGCAGCAGGAACCGGTTGCAGGAAGTGGCGAGTAACGACAAAGGTCAAGAGTTCACCGCAGGGGCACCTGGGAGCTACAAAGTTAGCGCACATTTTACGAACTGGGAGGACCGATGCTGACACAGATGGCCATGCTGTTGCTTGAAGAGCGCGTGATTGTGGTGGAGTGGCGCCGCGGATTGATTGGATGGCTGATCATCGGGCTGATTGCGGGCTGGCTGGCGGGGAAAATTGCCCGTGGGCGCGGATTCGGATGCATTGGAGACGTGCTTCTCGGATTGATCGGCTCGGTGGTCGGCGGATGGATTTTCACAAAGCTGGGAATCGTGCACGACAACACATTCTTGTTTTCGCTGGCCGCAGCAACCGTGGGTGCGGTGATCCTGGTGTCGTTTGCACATTTGTTTTTTGGGGGCAAAAGTTAGGGAAAGTGACAACCGGCGAGCGAAGAGAAGAATGAAGAATTAACGCAGAGGACCCAGAGAAAGAACCCAGAGAGAACGGAGACGAGGGTTGTCGGAAGACATCCACGGGCGGTGTAAGCCGCCCCTGGATTTTTGGAAGTCAGGATTTGGGGAAATTCGGGTCGGCTTTGACTTCCTTGATCTGGTTGGTGTGGCGCTCGCTATGCGCGGCGATCAAGAGGATGAATTCGTAGGCATCCCACTTCTGGCCCGTCTGGCTGTCGGCGGTGTGATCGCGAAGGCCGGTCGTGGACTTGAGATAATCCTCGGTCTTCACGCGGCTGGCGAGGAAGTGGTCGATGGAACCTTGCGGCGATCCAAAACGATTGTTCGGCTGGATCTCGGAAGGGGCTTGGATCCTGTTTTTCCGCGCTGGAACATTGGCGATGATGCCCGCGTCGATCGACGAGGTGTCGCGCCCGGGAGTAGCGGGGCCCTTCATGACGCCCGTTTCCACCATGCCAAGAATGAAGTCTTCGGCGGCGGCGATGTGTTCCATGCATTCGGCGACGGACCAGCGGTCCGCGGCTGGCTTGAAGCTCCATTGCGCCGGCGAGAGGCCTTTGGTGGCGTCGAGGACGCCCTGCTTGGTGGATTCGAGGTAAGCGATGGCCTTGTCTTTTTCCGCGGCGGTTAGTTCCTGAGCGCGCGCGCTGCCCACAAGGAATAATGCGCAGAACAGTCCGAGAGCGGCGCTTGCTTTTCTGACCATGAGGACCATCCCTTCCCTTCGCAGACAGGTTCGCGGGGTCTGCGAGGTACATAAAAATATAGCAGGAAGAACGGTGACGGGTGATTCGTGACTAGTGAGAAGAAGCGGCGAGGGACGAGAAGAAAGCATTCACCGCAGAGGTAACAAAGAGCCACAGCGAGAAGGGAGAAGCCGCGATTTAAAGACAGGGCGAAATAGCGAGGGAGGCGAGGGTTCGACAAATCCGGATCGTATTTGATTGCCGTCGGCGCTACACAGGTGAGAGTGCCTGTGCCACACGAGGCTAGTCGCGGTGTGATAGTCTGGCAGGTTGGGAAAAGAGGAAAAACTTGAGCAAGACGAAGAGCAATGGGTCGTTGACGGTAATCCCGCTGGGGGGGCTCGGCGAATTCGGAATGAACATGATGGCATTCCGATTCGGCGACGATATTTTGGTCGTCGATGCGGGAATGATGTTCCCGGAGTCGGAACTCCTGGGCGTGGACCTGGTCATTCCGGACATAGCGTATTTGAAGCAGAACCGGCAGCACGTGCAGGCGATCGTGCTGACGCACGGGCACGAGGACCACATAGGTGCGCTTCCCTACATTCTGCGCGACCTGGACGTGCCGATTTACGGAACGCGCTTCACATTAGCGCTGGCGAAGAAGCGGCTGGAGGAAGCCGGGCTGCTGGAAACGGCGAAGCTGTTTGAGGTGACGCCCGGGCGGCTGGTGGAAATCGGGCCGTACGAGATCGAGTTTATCCCCGTGACCCACAGCACGATCGATTGTGTGGCGCTGGCCATCCGCACACCGCTAGGCGTAGTAATTCACACCGGCGACTTCAAGATTGATCAGACGCCCGTGGACCACTATTCCTTCGATTTGCACGCCTTCGCGCGCTACGGCAACGAAGGCGTGCTGGCACTGTTCAGCGACTCTACGAACGTGGAGCGCCCGGGATTCACACCGTCCGAACGCGTCGTGGCCCCGCGCATCGAAGAACTGACGCGGTCCGCGCCGCGCCGCGTGGTGCTCTCGTGTTTCGCCTCCTCGATTCACCGCATCCAGCAAGTGATTGACATTGCGGAAAAGGTCGGACGAAAGGTGGCCTTCGTCGGGCGCAGCATGGTGGACAACGTGGAGATCGCGCACGATCTCAGCTATCTGCGCATTCCCGACGGCATGGTAGTACGGCCGCAGGACATTCGCAGCTTTGATCCGCGCAAGCTGATTGTGCTTGCCAGCGGCTCCCAGGCTGAACCCATGTCCTCGATGTCGCGCATCGCGGTGGATAACCACAGGTTTGTTAGCATCGACGAAAACGACACGGTGATTTTATCGGCGAGGATTATTCCGGGAAACGAAAAAGCGATTTTCCGGATGTTGGATCATATGTTCCGACGGCGGGCGCTGGTGTATTACGACAATTCGGCGGGGCCGATTCACGTCTCGGGGCACGCGAGCCAGGAAGAGCAGAAACTGCTCCTGCAATTGGTGAAGCCGAAATATTTCATTCCCGTGCACGGCGAATACCGTCATTTGTTCCGCCACGCAGCATTGGCGCACCAACTGGGAGTGGTCAGCGGCGAAATCCTGCTGCTCGAGGACGGCAAGTGCGTGGAGTTTACGGAAGACGGAGCGTTCCGCCGCGATCCCGTGACCACGGGCCGCGTGCTGGTAGATTCCGGTTCGCTCGAAGAGATTGAGGAGGTTGTCGTCCGCGACCGCAAACACTTGTCCGAAGAGGGCGTGGTCATTCCGATCATCGCCATCGACAAACATACGGGAAAAGTCGAATCGTCACCGGAGATCGTCACCCGTGGGCTGATGAGCGAAAACGGCAACGAGATGCTGGCCGGGGCCCGCGATGTCGTGGCGAAGACGGTGGAATCATCAAATGTCGAAGAGCGCGCGGACTGGTCGGTGATCAAGGAAAAGATTCGCGTGGACTTGAAGAGGTACATCAACAAGCAGACATCGAAGCGACCACTGATTTTACCGGTGATTCTCGAAGTGTGACGGTGGTAGCAGTTGGTCGGTAATTAGGGACCGGTGGAATAGCCGCCGGTAGTCGGTTCCGATTTTTCCGAGAAGCGAACTAATTGGTGTGGCAGGGCGGGACGACTCCCTTTAGAATTCCTCTGCCCGAAGGAGCTATGGTTTGGCGGAAATCCCACAAAACACTTCCCTGCCCGGGAAGATGACGGGGCGAGCAGCCTCCAAAGCGGCGTTCGCGTTCATCATCATTACTGTATCGCTGGATTTTCTGGCCTTCGGCATCATCGCGCCGGTGCTGCCCAACCTGATTATCCAATTTGAAGGCGGGAATATTGCGCGCGCATCGGACATAACAGGATATTTTGGGTTCGCCTGGAACCTCATGCAGTTCTTGTTCCTGCCGGTGCTGGGGGCGTGGAGTGACCGGTTCGGGCGGCGCCCGGTGATTCTGATTTCCTGCCTGGGATTGGGTCTCGACTACATTTTCATGGCCTTGGCGCCGACGCTGCGGTGGCTATTTGCGGGCAGGCTGATCAGCGGAATTACGGCTTCCAATGTTTCGACAGCGTTCGCATACATAACCGATGTCACGCCACCGGAGGGACGGGCCCAGCGATTCGGACTGCTGGGGGCTGCGTTTGGGATGGGATTCGTGATTGGGCCGGCGCTCGGCGGTTTGCTGGGGCACTACAGCCTGCGGGCGCCGTTTTGGGCGGCGGCTGGACTTAGCCTGGCCAATTTCCTCTATGGAATTTTTGTGTTGCCGGAGTCGCTACCACAGGAAAGGCGCGCGAAATCGGCCTGGCATATGGCGAATCCATTGGGATCTTTGACACTGCTAAGATCTCATCCGGAATTGGCAGGGCTGTCTGTGGTGGTGTTTTTGTATTACCTGGCGCACCAGTCTTTGCAAAATGTCTGGGTGCTATATACGGAATATCGCTATGGGTGGAACACGAGGAGCGTGGGGATTTCGCTGGCGCTGGTCGGAGTGTGCGCGGTGATTGTGTCTGGCGGGCTTGTCGGGCCGTACGTAAAGAAATTTGGAGAACGCTTCAGCCTAGTTAGCGGATTGTTTTACGGCTTTTTGGGCTTTGCAGGATTTGGGTTGGCTTGGCAAGGATGGGGAGTGTTGGCGGCGATTCCGTTCATTGCGTTATGGGGTGTGGCAGGGCCGGCGATGCAGTCTTTGATGTCGCAGAGAGTGGATGCCAGTTCACAGGGGAAATTGCAGGGGGCGATCAATTCCCTGCGCGCGGTAACGGGTATGGCGGGGCCGCTGTTATTTACACAGGTATTTTCAGCGGTGATCGCATCGAACGCGAAAGTGCATTTGCCGGGTGCACCCTATTTTCTGGCAGGGACATTGTTATTGGCCGCATTGGCAGTCGCGGCAGGAGTCACGCGAAAAAGCGTTCGCCTCAATGCCAGCGCCATCTCGGCGGGTTAGTCGAGGGCGAAGGGCGGCGATGTGCTGGGCGGCCACCTGAATGGCGGCGGCCGGGTCGCCGGATTTTTTGCAGATTCACGCCGAGGGCAACGTGGACCCGGTCGGCATGTTCCCACGAAGAGGGGCATTGGACTACAAGGAAAATGATAAGGCGCATCAGGATTATTGATTCAAGCAGCGCAGGGGTGTAGCCTTGGCAAATCCCACCAAGGAGGAAGTTATGGCGACGGCGACGACGGCAATTGAACCGAAGGTGAAGGTTTCTGCGAGCAAGCTATTGATCAACAACAAGTGGGTGGATGCGGCTTCGGGGAAAACGTTCCCGACCATTAATCCGTCGACGGGGGAAGTGATTACCCAGGTGGCAGAGGCGGACGCGGCCGACGTGGACAAGGCAGTTGCGGCGGCGCGCGTGGCGTTTGAAAAGGGCGCCTGGCGGAAGATGTCAGCTTCGGCGCGCGGCGTGTTGATGAACAAGCTGGCGGACTTGATCGAAAAGAATATTGAGGAATTGGCGCAACTGGAGTCCCTGGACAACGGCAAGCCGTACCACGTGGCGCTGGCCGCGGATTTGCCGCTGACGATTGCCTGCTACCGCTACTATGCGGGATGGGCGGACAAGATTCAGGGCAAGACGATTCCCGTGCAGGGGCGGTATTTCACCTACACGAAGCACGAGCCCGTGGGTGTCGTGGGACAGATTATCCCGTGGAACTTCCCGCTGCTGATGCAGGCGTGGAAGCTGGGGCCGGCGCTGGCGGCGGGCTGCACGGTGGTGCTGAAGCCGGCGGAGCAGACGCCCTTGACGGCGCTGCGCGTTGGCGAGCTGATGCTGGAGGCGGGCTTCCCGGAGGGCGTAGTGAACCTGCTACCGGGCTACGGGCCGACCGCGGGAGCGGCGATTGCGCGGCACATGGACGTGGACAAGGTGGCCTTCACCGGTTCGACAGAGGTCGGGCATTTAATCATGCGCGCGGCGGCGGACTCGAACCTGAAGCGCGTGACGCTGGAGCTTGGAGGCAAGAGCCCGAACATCGTGTTCGCGGACGCGGACATGGACAAGGCGATCGAGGGTGCGCACTTCGCGCTGTTCTTCAACCAGGGCCAGTGCTGCTGCGCGGGATCGCGGCTGTATGTGGAGGAGAACTGCTACGACGAATTTGTGGACAAGAGCGTGGCACGAGCCAAAAAACGCACCGTAGGCAATCCGTTTGACAAGACCACGGAACAGGGCCCGCAGGTGGACCAGGACCAGTTCAACAAGGTGATGAGCTACATCGAGTCCGGGAAACAAGAGAAGGCCAAGCTGCTGGCCGGCGGAAACCGCGTGGGCGATAAGGGCTACTTCATCGAGCCGACGGTGTTCGCCGACGTAGAAGACAACATGAAGATCGCGCAGGAAGAGATCTTCGGGCCGGTGATGTCGATTCTGAAGTTCAAGGACATCAACGAAGTGGTGGAGCGCGCGAATAAGTCGCTGTATGGCTTGGCCGCGGCGGTTTGGACGCAGGACATTACCAAGGCACACGCGATCGCCGACGGAGTGCGTGCGGGAACCGTATGGGTGAACTGCTACGACGTGTTCGACGCCGCGGCGCCGTTCGGCGGGTTCAAACAGTCCGGGCTGGGCCGCGAACTCGGCGAGTACGGGTTGGCGAATTACACGGAAGTGAAGACGGTCACGGTGAAGTTGTAGGTGAGCCGTCAGCCTTAAGCCGTAAGCCGCGCTACATCATGGGCATCAAGGGGCTCAGTGCGTGCACTGGGCCCTTTCTTTTTATAGACTCCCTTTCCAGCATGGCCATTACCACACGTGGATACGAGGCGAAGGATTTCGCGCGGCTGCACAAGCTGGACCAGGACTGTTTTCCGCCGGGCATTGCCTACAGCAAATGGTCGCTACGGTATTACCTGAGCTTGCCGGGAGCGGACTGCCTGGTGGCGGAAGACGGCAAGGATCTTGCCGGATTCATTCTGGCCGAGGATCACCCGCCGCTGGGGCACATTATTACGTTGGACGTGGTGGAGAAATACCGCCGCCAGGGTGTGGGGACACGTCTGCTGCGCGAAATGGAGCAACATTTTGCGTTTCAGGGGATTCAATCGGTGTTGCTGGAAACGTCGGTCGAGAATCAGAGCGGCATTGCCTTCTGGGAACATCATGGATATCGTACCGAAGCGGTGGTGAAAAAATATTATTTGGGAAAAATTGATGCATATGAGATGAGGAAGAAGCTCGAAATTCGAAAATAGCAGCCGCAATTCGTATACCGTGAGAAAAAGCAGGCGAAAGTTTCAACACAGAGGACACCGCGAAAGAGCCCGGAGGGCGTAGAGAAAGGCTAAAGCGGAAGAACACAGGCTAAAGTCTGTACTACCCAAGCCGGTCTAAAGACCGGCCACTACAAAGGCGGGAGAACCTGGTGAACGAATATCTGTTGAGCGTGATTTTGGGGATTGTGGAGGGATTGACGGAATTCCTGCCGGTGAGTTCGACGGCGCACCTGCGCATTACAGAAGCGCTGATGCACATCGATTTAGCCAGCGGGTACTGGAAGATGTACACGATCGTGATCCAGTTGGGAGCGATCCTGACCCTGCCCATTTATTTTCGGGCACGCATTGCGAAATTCTTAAGTACCTTCCCAAACGGTGAGCGCGGCGAGAGAACCATCTGGACCCACCCCCTGAGCCTGGTGCTGCTTGCGTTTTTGGTGACAGCGATTCCCGCGTTCCTGATGACCAAGATCATCGGCAAACACCTGGAAAGCCTGTACGTGATCGGCAGCGCGCTGCTGATCGGCGGAATTGTCATGTGGTTTGTGGACGTGCGAAACAGCAAGGCGGAAGTCGCGGGCGAAGCAGCGAAGGGCGGGTTGATTCACACGTGGCACATGGAAGCCATGAGCCTGGGGCAGGCGGCGTGGATCGGGGCGTGCCAAATTTTGTCGGCGGTGTTTCCTGGTACGTCGCGGTCGATGTCCACCATCGCGGCAGGACAACTGGCGGGCATGTCGCGGGCATCGGCGCTCGAGTTTTCGTTTTTCCTGTCGATCCCGACCATGGTGGTGGCGACTGGGTATGACCTGCTGAAGTCAGTGTTCGGGAAGCACGCGACGGCGATTTCCGTGTCGGGAATTGATACGCACGGGTGGATCGTGCTGGGGATCGGGTTTGTCGTGTCCTTCATCGTGGCGTACGGATCGGTGGCATGGTTCATGGCATACGTGAGAAAGCGTGGGTTCGCACCCTTTGCGATTTACCGGATCATCGTGGGCATGGCGGTGCTGTATTTTGCTGCGAAACTGGGATGAAGGCGGAAAATAGAAAATTTTCAGCACAGGGGACACCGAGAAACAGAGAGGCCCCCTCACAACCAAGGGTGGGGCACGCTGCAGTTCAGAAAGTCTTCAAATTATTGTTGAGGTAGAAGGACTAGCTTGCCAGAGATTTGGGCTTGCTCAAGGAGCTGGTTAGCGCGGGCGGCCTCGCGGAGGGGAAGCTTTTCGGCGATGACCGGCTTAATTTGGCGGGCGGCAAGCAGTTTGAGGAGTTTTCCGAGGTCCTCGCGGAACCAGTCGGGGCGCTGGTCGCGAAGATTTTTGATGTTGTACCAGAGGGCGTGCTTGCCGGGGAGGAGCTTCAGCAGGCCGAGCGCGGCGAAGCCGAGCCCGGCGGACAACTTCCCTTCCGTGACGGCGGCGCTGGCGCCGTAGCAGGCGAGCGTACCGCCGGAGCACAAGCAGCGGTACGAAGCCAGCCAGTTTTTCCCGCCGATCGGATCGAGAACACAATCCACGCCGCCGGGTGAGAGCTGCCGGAGTCGCTCAAGGAAATTTTCGGAGCGGTAGTCGATGGGCACGGCACCGAGCGATGAAACGAGCATGTGCTTCCCTTGCGAAGCGGTGCCGAACATTTTCAGGTTGAGGATTTTGCCGAGTTGCAGAGCGGCGGTACCGACGCCGCCGGCGGCGCCATGAACGAGAAGGGACTGGCCTTCGCGGATGTGCGCGAAACGATGGAGCATCTGATATGCGGTGACGTAGTTTAGGACGAGACTGACGGCTTCAGCTGCATCGAGATCGGCGGGCACGGGGACTAGATGTACTTCCGGGACAATCGTAAATTGCGCGTAACCCCCAATCATAGTGAGGGCGGCAACGCGCTGGCCGACGGAAAAACCTTGCACGCCGGGGCCCACGGCGTCGATTTCGCCGACAATGTCATAGCCGGGAGCAAAAGGAATCGGGGGAGTTTTTGGGTAGAGACCGTGGCGCATCAAAACATCGGCATAGGCTACTCCGGAGACGAAATTTCTGACCCGCACCTGGCCGTGGTCAGGAGTTGGAAGGTCGTCTTCGACAAGCTTGAGGACTTCGGGGCCGCCCTGGGCGGTGATGACGACGCGAAGGTTCTTCCGAGCAGGACCGGTCATTTCAGACTCCTTTGAAATTCCACCTGAAAAGGGATTCTAGCAGTTACCATGCCTCGATTTGGGAAGGGTTATCGATACAGCGTGGACTGTGTTAGTCAGCGGGTGGTAACGGAACCAAACAATCGAAAAGCTTTGGAGGAAGCTCAAAAGCGTGGGCTACATCGCGGCGTGTGTATTCGTAAATGGTCTTGTGCTTCGATGGGTGGAACTTGTGGGTACCACGCAAAGTGTCGCAAACGCATCTGCAGGCCCGGGAACCTCTATCTGCTCAGCGGACGACGCCGGAGAGCGGGGAGGAAGCGGATGCATAGAGGCGCTTGGGCATGCGGCCAGCGAGGAAGGCTTTGTGGCCGGCGATGACGGCGTCGCGCATGGCTTCGGCCATAAGGACGGCGTCGCTGGCTTCGGCGATGGCGGTGTTCATAAGGACGCCATCGGCGCCGAGTTCCATGGCGACGGCGGCATCGGAGGCGGTGCCCACGCCCGCGTCAACAATCATGGGGACTTCGGTGATGCGTTCACGAAGAATCCTGAGATTGGCCGGATTCTGGATGCCGAGGCCGGAGCCGATCGGCGCGGCAAGGGGCATGACGGCAGCGGCGCCGGCGTCAATGAGCTTGCGGGCGGCGATGAGGTCATCGTTGGTGTACGGGAGAACAACGAATCCTTCCTTCACCAGAACCTTGGTGGCCTCCACTAATTGTTCGGTGTCGGGAAAAAGCGTTTGCTGGTCGCCAATCACTTCGAGCTTAATCCAGTTTGAAAGGCCGACTTCGCGGGCCAGGCGCGCCGTGCGGATAGCTTCGTCGGCGGAATAGCATGCGGCGGTATTGGGAAGAATGAAGATTTTGTCGCGGTCGATATAGTCGAGGAGGGATTCCTTGGACTTGTCGGTCAGATTCACCCGGCGGACCGCGACAGTAACCATGTCGGCGCCGCAGGCGGCATGGGCGCGGGCCATTTCCTGAAAGCTGCGGTATTTCCCTGTTCCAACAATCAGGCGGGAGTTGAAGGCACGGCCGGCGATGACGAGTTGATCGGGCATGAGGGAGTCTCCGAGGAGGATTGTAGAACGGTGGAAGAGTTGGGGCAAATGGGGGAAAGCAGGTTCAGGAGTTTAAAGTAGCAGAGGAAAAGCGGTAAGCCATTAGCTGCAAGGCGTCAGGTCGCGGAGAAGAAGAGAAGGCAGAACTGGCACAGAGGAGAGTAGAAGACATACAGAAGAATAAGAGCAAGAGAGTCTTGAGGCGTTCGATCACAAGAACCCGGGTATCGCAAAAAGCGCGCTACCCGGGGCACCCTCAAATTTCTATGGTCGCTGGCTTCGGATCGGCTGCATAAGCAGGAGTGCCTTTGCCGCATCAGGCCTGAATGTGGGCTTCGATGAACCAGAGGTCTTTGTCCATTTCGCGGGTCATGGTGGTGAACAGGTCCACAGTGACGGCATCGTCCAGGTCCTCGGCTTCCTGGATGGCCGTGCGCAGGGCGTTGGTGAAATGGCCGACATTGTGGACCAGGAACTTGATCATTTCCGACCCATCGGCGGCAGCCAGGTTAGCTTCAGGCAGGCTAGATTTGGCGGCGGCTTCGCGGATCGTTCCGTTAGCGACTCCGCCCAGAGCGGTGATGCGTTCGGCGATGGTGTCAATGTGATCTTCAAGATGCGTGGCTACCGAATCGAAGAGAAGGTGCAGTTGGTAGAAGTCCTTGCCCTTTACATTCCAATGCGCCCACTTCACCTGGCTATGGACATCGGAGCTGTCGGCAAGGCGGAGATTGAGCAGGGCAATCAGCGCCTGGCGGTTCTTGTCGGGAACACCAACGGAACTGGAGTACGTGCGAACGGCAGCGGTAGCTGCTTTAGTCATGGAAATTCTCCTTTACTTGGATTGGTTCCGATGGATTGGATGAAGCGGGAAAGGGGAAGGATGCGGATTGGCGACTGGTAGGTAGTGAATGGTGACTGTTGGAAGAGAAGACCCGCGCAATGCCCTTCGGCGACGCTAAGGGCAAGCAGGTGCGGCACTCAAGAGTTCAAATTAATCCTGGATGACGGGGCGGGGTTCGGCGACGTCGGCGTAGAGCTTGTCGATAAGCTCGCGGTACTGATTCTCCACCACGCGGCGCTTGAGCTTCATGGTGAAGGTGAGGCTCCCGGAGTCGAAGGTGAAGTCGTCGGCGAGCAGGGCGAAGCGCTTGATGGTTTCGTAGGTAGCCAGATGCGTGGTCAGGCGCGCTACTTCTTCCTCGATAAAGGCATAGGTACGGGGACTGGCGGCGAGTTCGGCACCCGAAGCAAAGCTCATGCCCTCGGCCGCGAGTCTTGAGGCCACGGTGACCTGGTTTGGGACAATGAGGGCGACGACAAACTTGCGCTGATCGCCGACGACCATCGCATTGAGAATGTACGGGCTGGTTTTGAGAATATTTTCGATGGGTTGCGGAGCGACAAACTTCCCGGCCGCCGTCTTCAGCAGATCCTTCTTGCGGTCGGTGATGAACAGGTAGCCGTCCTTATCGAGATACCCGATGTCCCCGGTTTTGAACCAGCCATCCTCGGTAAACGCATCGCGCGAGGATTCCGGCGATTTGTAATAGCCCTGCATCACGCAGGGGCCCTTGGCGAGGATTTCCCCGTCCCCGGCAATGCGGATCTCTACATTGCGAATGGGCTGGCCGGAGCTGCCCACGCGGTTGTGCGGATAGTTGCTGGTCAGAACAGGCGAAGTCTCCGTCAGGCCGTAACCCTGATAGATGGGAATGCCGATGGCCCAGAAGAATTCCGCGAGATCTTTAGAAAGGGGAGCCCCTCCGGAAAGAATCACGCGCAGGCTCCCCCCGGTGCCGGCACGAATCTTCGAGTAAACCAGCTTATTGGCAATGGCCCACTGGAGGCGCACCGCAACGCTTGCGGACTTATCGCCACAGCGCCAGGAAGCGGCTTCACGGGCCGTCCTCATGGCGAAGTCAAAGATCTTGCGCTTGACGCCGGTGTTCTTGCTTCCCTGCTCCATTAGGCGCGCGTAGATTTTTTCGAAGAACCGCGGCACGGCCGCGAGGACCGTGGGGCGAATTTCCAGCAGGGCTTGCGCCACGTTTTCGACCACGTCGACATAAGCTACGGGACAGCCGTTGAAGATGTAGAGATAGTCGAGCATCCGCCCGTACACGTGAGCGAGCGGAAGAAACGAGACCGCCAGGTCACTTTCTGGATGCAGCTCGAGTTCCGCACAAGAGTCGACTATATTGGAGCAGAAATTCGCATGGGTGAGCATCACACCTTTCGGCTCGCCGGTGGTGCCGGAGGTGTAGATGATGGTGGCGAGCTGACTGGAGAGCACCCTGGCCGCACAGAGCCGGTAGGCGGCGATTTCCGAAGGGCCCGTGGCGGCAATAAGGGTTTCGTACCGCAGAAAATCCGGCGGCAGGTCATCGTCGGCGTTGCCGACGATCACCTGCTGGACATCCTTAATCAGCTTGCGGCCCGCAAGGAATCTTTGTAACTGCTTTTTGCCGGAAATGAAGAGGATTTGCGCCCCGCTATGGTTGAGGATATAGGCTATGCGGTCCGGGGATTCATTGAAATAGAGGGGAACGGTGACGCCTCCTGAGCCGGAAATGGCCAGGTCGGCGGTGTGCCATTCGGGGCAGTTGGGCGCGAACAGGGCGACACGGTCTCCGGTCTTAACCCCTAGCTCCACGAAGGCGTTGGCGAGGCCAGCGACCCGGCGAAGGAACTCTAGGGAGGGAATGGATTCCCAGCCGTGAGGGCCGCGAAACATCTGCGCTCGGGGAGAGGGATGCTCTTCGACAGCAGCGAGGAAATGGGAAGGGAGGGTGCCGTAGCTCATGAGAAAGTTGAATGTACATGAAGCGAATTTGGCGTGCAATGGGAAGCGACCCGGCCGAATGTGACGCCTGAACAGGGTCTGGTGATGGAGTCTCGTGCATCTCGAGATTTGAAGTCCCGTGCACGAGGGCAGCGTTTCACGGGAGGGCGGCGGGTGGGATAAGATGACGGGAGAGGAACAGGGCCATGAGCGCATTGACACCCGTGATGAATGATCCGGCGACAAGCAAGGGCCCGTTTCGCGCGCCGCGGGGGACGCAGATCTCCTGTAAGGGCTGGCAGCAAGAAGCGGCGCTGCGCATGTTGCTGAACAACCTGGATCCGGAGGTTGCCGAGAAGCCCGAGGACCTGGTGGTATATGGCGGAACGGGCAAGGCGGCGCGCAATTGGGAGTGCTTTCACGCCATTGTGAAGTCGCTGCGCGCTCTCGAGAGGAATGAAACGCTACTGGTGCAGTCGGGTAAGCCGGTGGCAGTGTTCCGCACGCACGAATATGCGCCGCGCGTGTTGCTCTGCAATTCGAACCTCGTGGGACATTGGAGCAACTGGGAGAGGTTCCACGAGCTCGACCGCGCGGGGCTGATGATGTATGGCCAGATGACCGCGGGCAGCTGGATTTACATTGGCACGCAAGGCATTTTGCAAGGGACCTATGAGACGTTCGCCGCGGCGGCGCAGCAGCACTTTGGCGGAAACCTCAGCGGGAAGCTGGTAGTAACCGGCGGCATGGGTGGCATGGGTGGAGCCCAGCCGCTGGCGGCGACTATGAATGGCGCGGCCTTCCTGGGCATCGATGTGGACCCGGAGCGCATTAAGCGGCGCGTCAAAACAGGCTATTGCGACGTGATGGTGACGACGCTCGATGAAGCGCTGCGGATTTTGAAAAACGCTGTGCGCAAGGGCGAAGCCACCTCGGTGGGCCTGGTCGGCAATTGCGCGGACCTGATTCCGGAGATGGCCAAACGCGGCGTGGTGCCAGACGTATTGACCGACCAGACCAGCGCCCACGACCCGATTGGCGGCTATGTGCCGAACAAAATGACGCTGGAGCGAGCGCAGGAACTGCGAAAGGGGAATCCGCAGGAGTATCGAAAGCGCTCGATTGCGGCCATGGGCGAGCACGTGCAGGGAATGCTTGACCTGCAGAAACTGGGGGCGGTGACCTTCGACTACGGAAACAACATTCGAACATTCGCTTATGAAGCCGGCATCAAAAATGCCTACGACTTCCCGGGATTTGTGCCCGCGTACATCCGGCCGCTTTTTTGCGAAGGCAAAGGCCCGTTCCGGTGGGCGGCCTTGTCGGGAGAAGTATCGGACATTGCGCGGACGGACCGGCTGGTGCTCGAGATGTTTCCGGAGAACGAGCATCTAAAGCGCTGGATTACCATGGCGCAGAAGAAGGTGAAGTTCCAGGGACTGCCGTCGCGCATATGCTGGCTCGGGTACGGCGAACGTGACAAATTTGGTCTGGCGCTCAATGATCTGGTGGCCAAGGGCGAACTGAAGGCGCCTATCGTCATTGGTCGCGACCATCTGGACTGCGGCTCGGTGGCTTCGCCGTATCGCGAAACGGAGGCCATGAAGGACGGCTCGGATGCGGTCGCAGACTGGGCGCTGCTGAATGCGCTGATCAATACGGCGAGCGGGGCATCGTGGGTTTCCATTCATAACGGTGGAGGGGTTGGCATCGGATATTCGCAGCACGCGGGGCAAGTCACCTGTGCCGATGGAACAAAAGAGATGGCCAAGCGGATTGAACGAGTGCTGACCAATGATCCGGGGATGGGCGTGGCGCGGCATGTGGATGCTGGGTATGACGAGGCGATTATGTTCGCGAAGAAGACCGGTGTAAAAGTGCCAATGCTGTGAGGCTGTGGCAAGTGGCGAGAAGGAAGAAGAATTGAGTGCCTTTCGATCGTAAGACCCACCGTTCATAAATCAAGGGTGGGGCACCCTCAAGTTCATTTGGTGGCATTTACGGAACGCTGCACAGGCAGGAGTGCCGGTGCCACACGGCGGAGAGATTGAGCGAGAGCGTACTGATCACTGGGGCGTCGCAGATGCTGACCCTGCGCGGCGGGCCGCGGCGGGGCAATTCCCTTGCGAACCTAGGACTGGTAAAAGACGGCGCGATACTCGTGCGCGACGGGAAGATCGTGGCGGTGGGTCCCAGGGCGCAAATGGAGCGGCGCGCCGCGGCGAAGTTCGCCGACAAATTCGATCTAGGCGGACGCGTGGTGCTGCCGGGATTTGTGGATTCGCACACCCACCTGATTCATGCCGCCAGCCGCGCGGAAGAGTACGAATTGAAGATTCAAGGCACCAGTTACGAGGAAATTGCCCGCAAGGGCGGCGGCATCCTGAACTCTGTGAAAAAGCTGCGGGCCGCTACGAAGGAAGCGCTGAAGCGGCGCGCGGCGTCGGCACTGGGAGAATTTGCGGCGCACGGCACAACGACGCTGGAGGCAAAGAGCGGCTACGGATTGGACGTGGCGAGCGAGTTGAAGATCCTGGACCTGCACCGGGAGTTGAACCAGGAACAGCCACTGGAGATTGTCTCCACCTTCCTTGGCGCGCACGTAGTGCCCCCCGAATTTCGCGGCAAGGCGGGCGGCGCGGAAAAGTATCTGGACTTATTGATGGAGAAGTTGTTGCCGGAAGTGGTCGTGCGCGACCTGGCCGAATATTGTGACGTGTTTTGCGAACGCGGGGCGTTCACGGTTGGGCAATCGAGGAAACTGCTGGCGAAAGCCAAGGAGCATGGGCTCGCCTCTCGCCTGCATGCCGAGCAGTTGTCGCGTACAGGGGCGACGCAACTGGCAGTGGAAATGGGCGCCGCCAGCTGCGACCACCTGGAACACGTAAACAACGCGGACATCCGGGCGTTGGCAAAATCCAAAACCGTCGCGACGCTTCTCCCCGGGTGCGATTTTCATTTGGGGCTGAAGGAATATGCCCCGGCGCGCAAATTGATCGCGGCCGGCGCGATTGTCGCGCTTGCCACCGACTACAACCCCGGAACAAGCCCGACTATGAGCATGCCCATGGTGCTCTCGTTGGCCTGCGATCAACTGCGGATGATTCCGGCGGAAGCCATTGCCGCGGCCACCATCAATGGCGCCGCGGCGCTGGGAAGAGAAAACGCAATCGGCTCGCTGGAAGCGGGAAAGCAGGCAGATCTTGCCGCCTACGAAGTGGAGGATTACCGCGAAATTCCCTATTATTTTGGAATGAACCTCTGCTGGATGACCATGAAGCGCGGCGAAATTGTTTGGATCAAGGACTGAAGAAAGAGAAAGATTTACCGCAGAGATCCCAGGAACACAGAGGGCACCGAGGAGAGGGAAACGGAGAGAGATGAAGAGACTGATTGAGTGTGTGCCGAACTTTTCGGAGGGACGACATCCGGCGAAGGTGGATGCGCTGGTCGAGGTGATGAGCGGTGTGCCGGGCGTTTATGTGCTCGACCGCGAGATGGACGCGGACCACAACCGCTGTGTGATTACCCTGGCGGGCGACCCGGATGCCGTGGGCGAAGCGGCTATCCTGGGTGCCGGCAAGGCCGTCGAATTGATCGACATGACCCAGCACAAGGGTGCGCATCCCCGCGTGGGTGCCACCGACGTCGTGCCGTTTATTCCCGTGGAGGGCGTATCGCTCGAGGATTGCGTCGCCCTTGCCAAGCGTGTCGGCAAGGAGATCTGGAGTCGCTACCGCATTCCCATTTTCTTTTACGAAGCCGCCGCGACCCGTCCTGATCGCGTAAATCTGGAGAATGTGCGCAAGGGGCAGTTTGAAGGTTTGCGTGAGGAGATGAAGAAGAACCATGACCGCCAGCCGGATATTGGCGAACCGAAACTCCACCCGACGGCGGGGGTAACCGTGGTGGGGGCGCGGAAGTTTCTCATCGCTTATAACGTCAACTTGAACACGCCGGAGGTCGGAATCGCCAACAAAATTGCGCGTGCGATCCGTTTTTCGAACGGCGGTTTCCGCTATGTCAAATCCATGGGCGTTGAGCTAAAGGCTCGGAATCTGGCGCAGGTGTCCATCAACCTGACCGATTACGAACAGACGCCGATGCACCGCGTCTACGCCGCGGTAAAGCGCGAGGCCGAACGTTACGGTGCGATGCCCGTGGGCAGCGAAATCGTGGGATTGGTGCCGAAAAAGGCCATCGAAATGGCCGCCGACTACTTCCTGCAACTGGAGAACTTTTCGCCGTCGCAGGTGTTTGAAAACAAGCTGGAGTCGGTGCTGGGCGGCGCTCCGCTGGAAGCGAAGGACGGCAAGCTGGCGCAACTGGCGAGGCCATTTGTGGAGGCGGTTGCCGGGCCGGCGCCGACTCCCGGCGGAGGAAGCGTGGCGGCGTTCGCGGCGGCGCTTGCCGCGGCGCTGGGCCAGATGGTGGCCGGGCTTTCGCGCAAGAAAAAACTGCAGGCGCCGTTTATCGACAAGCTCTCGGAGCACGTGGACGCGCTGCGGAAGATCGCCGATGAATTGACGGCCGCGATCGACCGGGACGCGAATTCCTACGACGCCGTTATGGCTGCGTTCAAATTGCCGCAGGGGAATCCGGACGAAATGCGCACGCGCGCCGAAGCCATTCAGAAGGCGACCAAGGGCGCCTCAGAAGTCCCCCTGGAAGTGGCGGAAAAGGCCACTGGCCTCGTTGAGCGGCTGGTGCAACTGGAAGCAATCTCGGCGGCATCCATGAAATCAGACCTGCTGGTGGCTCGCTTGATGGGCGTAGCGGGAGCCAAAGGCGCGCTTGCCAATGTCGAGATCAATCTGGAAGGATTGAAGGACGCAGCGTATATCGCGCAGATGCGCGGCAAGGTTGACGAACTGCGCAAACGCCTGGGATGAGCAAATAACATTGGCGTAAACTGAGATTTCTCGACCGGCCCACCGAAAGGAGCCCTTTTCTCATGAGGAAGTGGACAAGCGGTTTTACGAAATTTGTCGCGGCGTGCGCGCTGGCTGCGTTGGTGACGGCTGCGGCGAAACCCGTCAAGGCGGGCGGCCTGGGCGCGGACACCATCGGGCTCTTCCCCAAGGACGTGGGCGAGTTCGCCTATGCCGATTTGAAGAAGGCCCGGACGATGAAGTGGTATCCCGCGCTGGAGCAACAGATGCTCCCGGAGCGCTTCCGGCAATTTGAGAAATTCCTGGCATCGGCGGGCATCGACACCAATTCCCAGGTGGATGAGCTCACCTGGGGGCTGGTTTCGGCCGCGTCGCTAAGCAAGGATCCGGCCGTGGCGGCACAAGCTTCCACCACCGCGCCGGAAGGCGAAGAGATCGTTGGCCTGGCGCTGGGGAACTTCAACCCAGATTCGACCGAAGCCTATTTCAAAACTCAGAAACTCCCGACGGCGCACTCCCACGGCTACACCCTGTTTGCCTTCGGGTCCGGCGCCGGGCCGAATGATCTGTTCTTCTTTTTCGTGGATTCCAACAAGGCCGCGTTCGGACATCGGGAACTCCTTGAAAAAATGATCGCCGTGCGTTATGGCGAAGAGGACAGCCTTCTCCGCAACGATAAGCTCTACAACCTGATCAACGAAGCCAACGGCAGCGGCGTGGTTTGGGCGGTGCTCAATCAGGGCTACACCAAACTGGCAATGACGCAACTCGCCCCCGAAGTGCAGCAGTTCCCCGAGGCCGCAAAGCTGGTCGGGCGCATGCAGGCGATGCTCATTACCGCGACGGCCGGCAGCGGCATGGACGGAAAGTTCCAGGCGGTGTGCGGCTCAACCGAAGACGCCAACACGCTCAGCCAGTTGATGACGGCAGGGCTGATGTACAAGAAATATCAGACGGCGAAGGAGAATCCGGACCTCGGCCAGTTGCTGGATCAAACCAGCGTGACGCCTTCGGGTGACCGCGTGGTGATTCGCATGTCGGTCAGCGACGACCAGATGACGGATTTAATCAAAAAGAATACGTTTGCGTTCAAGATGTAAAAGCAGAGACCTAGCGCCGAGGACACCGAGAAGCGCAGAGACCACGGAAGAAAAAATCAAGAGGCGGGCGCGAGGAATTTCGTGAGGCGGAGTACTCCGGAATTGTCGCGTGTCTCGCAAAGGACGGCGTCGACACCCGGCCAGGCAGGATGAGGCTTGTCGGCTGGCGCGGCAACCCCAGGGGTGGTGACTTCGACCTCGATACGGTCGTCGAGCCGCCGGAAGTTCACCTGGCACGGCGTGACACAATCATGATTGAAATCAAAGCACATCTTGCAGGCATCAATGACAGCGACCTGCAGTTGTTCGATGTTGTCGTCGGGCAAACCCGCCGCATCGGCAAAGATGCGCATGGCACCCCCTGCTGCGGCCGCAAGACGTTCGTCATGATCGAGAGAGAGACGCAGGTGGAGAGGGTTCTTCGGCACGGCTGCTAGTCGTTGGCCAGGGGAACGTCGCAAGCCTCCCGGCAATCCGGACAATAATATAACCCATCCATGGCCAGGCGCACGCCTTCCATGCCTTTACAGATGCAGCAGTATTTTTCGCAGGTGCAGTAATCTTCGGCTTTGTCGCACTGCGCGCAGAGGATTTGCTGGCGGGCGGCCATGGGTGCCTCCGGAGGAAACTGTACCTGAGGGGCGTGCGGGCGGCAAGAGATGGCGGGGATGGTGATGCCCAAAGCGAAATTAGAAAACGGAATATACGAAATGGGAAGAGCGTCACGGCCCTTTGATCGCAAGACCCGCCCTAAAAAACTTAGGGTGGGGCACCTCCAGTCCATGCGGTCCGAGACAGGAGAGAACCCTCGAAGGAACCAGGGGGGGATTTTTGACGGTGCGGGACGTGCGTGCTAAACTCACGGTCTGCCTGAGTAAACGGAATGGACTCCGGAAACCCTCCTACTAATTCCAGCCTTCGCAAAACGGCGCTCAACGCGCTGCACAAGCGCCTGGGCGCCAAAATGGTCAATTTTGGCGGCTGGGACATGCCCGTGGAGTATCCGTCGAGTGGCAACCTGATGTGTGAGCACCGCGCGGTGCGGGGCGGCGTGGGCGTGTTCGACGTAAGCCACATGGGCGACATTCGTATTCACGGAGCGACGCTTCCCGGTGGAGCCCTCGCTGCCGTCCAGCACCTGACGATGAATGACACTTCCCGCCTGGCGATCGGGCAGGCCCACTATTCCGCGATGCTGTATCCCAATGGAACGTTTGTGGATGACGTAATCGTCCATCGACTGGGCGAAGAAGACTACCTTTTGGTAATCAACGCTGGCACGCGCGAGAAGGACATTTCGTGGGTACGCGAGAACACGCGTGGGATAGATTGCCAGATCGAAGATCTAAGCGACGCGTACACACAACTGGCGATTCAAGGCCCACGGGCGGCAGAGACGCTCGAGAAAGTGATGGACGCTAAGCTGGACGGCGTGAAGAATTACTGGTTCACGCACGGTACAGTGTGCGGGCTGCCACATACCCTCATTGCGCGCACGGGGTACACGGGCGAGGATGGATTCGAGATCTATGTGCCGTCAGAGGTGCCAACCAGCGAGCGCGTATGGAGCGAACTCATGAATGCCGGCAAGGAATTCGGCATCGTAGCCTGCGGCCTGGGCGCGCGCAACACCCTGCGCCTGGAGGCGAAGATGGCCCTCTATGAGCACGAAATCAGCGACAAGATCAATGTCTGGGAAGCGGGACTGGACCGTTATTGCCATCTTGAAAAGGGCGAATTCATCGGCCGCGAAGCGCTGCTGAAACTGAAAGCCGTTGGATTAAAGCGCGCGCTGGTTGGCCTGGAAATGCTGGACCGTGGAATTGCCCGCGATGGATACCGGTGCCTGGATGGCGGGGGGAATGAGATTGGGGTGGTGACAAGCGGGTCGCCCTCGCCAACCCTGGGGAAAAACATTGCCCTGGCGTACGTTCCCCCGGACAAAACGGCGTTGGGAACTGAGATTTTTGTGGAGATTCGAACCCAGCGGTGCAAAGCCGTGGTGGTTGCGACGCCATTTTATAAGAGAGCGAAGAAGTCCGTAGTCGTTAGTCGTTAGTTTTCAGTTGGAGAAGAAAACAGCCGCCACCCTGAAAAACCTAGGGTGGGGCACCCGCAAAGTCATTTAATGGGCGGCCTACGGAAGCAGCGGCCTCAAAGTCGAACGGGTTTGAGATCAAAATAGGAGCGAGACGATGGGATATCCGGCGCAGTTCAAGTATTCGAAGGATCATGAATGGATCGAAGTGAAGGGCGACGTGGCCACCGTGGGCATAACCGACTACGCACAGTCGGAACTCGGTGACGTTGTGTTCGTGGAATTGCCGGCCGCCGGCGCGACCGTTACCGCCGGAAAAACTTTCGGTTCGGTGGAATCGGTAAAGGCGGTGAGCGAGATTTATGCCCCGGCCAGCGGTACGGTCACAGAAGCCAACGCCGCGCTCGTGAAAGGGCCGGAGGCGATCAACACCGACCCGCACGGCGCCGGCTGGCTCATCAAGATCAAGCTGGCGAATGCCGCGGAAATCAATTCCCTGATGGATGCAGCGGCGTATGAGGCGTTTATCGAGGAGAAGAAAAAGGAAGCCTCCGCCTGATGCGCTACCTCCCGAAGAGCCCGGCGGAACGCCAGGAAATGCTGGCCGCCATCGGCGTAAAGTCCGTTGAAGAGCTGTTTTCGTCGATTCCCGATGCCTACCGGCTGAAGAAACCGTTGAACCTGCCCGGACCGTATTCCGAACAGGAAGTGATCGAGTATTTCAAAGCGCGGGCGGTTGAGAATTCCGAAGGTTATGCGCACTTCTTGGGCGCCGGTGTGTACAACCACCTAAGCTCGGTTGTGACCGACGTGATCATTCAGCGCGGAGAGTTTCTTACCTCCTACACGCCGTATCAGGCGGAAATCACCCAGGGAACGCTGCAGGCGATTTTCGAGTTCCAGACGCTGATGTGCCAGTTGACCGGCCAGGAAGTGGCCAACGCGTCGATGTATGACGGTTCGACGGCGACGACCGAAGCGGTGCTGATGGCGGAACGGTTGACGGGGCGGACTCGCGTGCTGGTAGCGCGGTCGGTGCATCCGGAGTACCGCGAGGTATTGCGCACCTATGCGAAAAATTCCGGGCTTCACGTGGAGGAAATCTCTTACGCCGCTGCCGGCACACTCGATGTAAAAGCGTTGAAGGCCGCCATAGGGCCAGATGTTTGCGCCGTCGTGGTGCAGTCGCCAAACTTTTTTGGGGTGATTGAGTCGCCCCCGGTACTGGCGGAGATTGCGCGGTCGGCCGGTGCACTGCTGGTCGTGGCGATTGCGGAAGGCGTGTCGCTCGGCGCCGTGATGCCTCCGGCGGAGGCGGATATTGTGGCCATGGAGGCGCAAAGTTTCGGTCTGGCGCCCAGTTACGGTGGCCCGTACGCGGGGGTGGTGGCGTCGAAGGAAAAATATGTGCGGCAGATGCCCGGGCGCCTAGCCGGCCAGACGACGGACCACGACGGGCGGCGCGGATTTGTACTGACCCTGGCCACGCGCGAGCAGCACATCCGGCGGGAGAAAGCGACTTCGAATATTTGTACCAACCAGGCCTTGTGCGCGCTGGCGGCCACCGTCCATCTAACGCTGCTCGGAAAAGAAGGATTGCGCGAGCAAGCGGCGCAGAATCTCTCGAAAGCTCACTTCGCCCTAAACGAGCTGGAAAAGATTCCCGGCGTGAAGCGCAGGTTTTCCGGGGCTTTCTTCAATGAGTTCGCGGTTGAGTTTCCCAAGTCGGTAAAAATGGTAAACGCGGAACTCTTGCGGGAGAAGATTATCGGGCCGTTTGTACTGGGGTCGGCGTATCCGGAATTGTCAAAGAACGCCCTCGTTTGCGTAACGGAGACGACCACGCGCGAAGCGATTGAGAGATTTGTGAGTGGCGTGAAAAGAGCGATTGCCGAATTGAAGTAAAAAGTGACGAAATAGCGGAAGCAGAGGAAGCGGAGAGCCACAGAGGAACGGAGACAGGTTGCGGGGAACAATGACGGAGATGATCAAAAAGGCGGGGCGGCAGACCAATCAGAATGAGGGATTGATTTTCGAGAAATCGTCGCCGGGAAAGCGCGCGTTTGAATTGCCACCCCTCGATGTGCCGGCCGTCGACCCGGCAAAGGCGCTGGGCGCCGCACACCGCCGCGAAGGCGTCGAGGGCTTTCCCGAGGTTAGCGAGATTGAAGTGATTCGCCACTTTACGCGGCTTTCCAACTGGAATTATGCGATCGACCTGGGGATGTACCCGCTGGGTTCCTGCACTATGAAGTACAACCCGCGCGTAAACGAATTTGTCGCTCGCCTCGACGGGATCGCCACAGAGCATCCCTACCAGCCGCAGGACCTTTCGCAGGGCTGCCTGAAAATCCTGCAACTCCTGGAAACGTGCCTCCTCGAAATCACCGGCATGGACGCCATCACGCTCCAGCCGGCAGCAGGAGCGCAGGGCGAGTTGACGGGCCTTCTTCTGATTCGCGCGCATCACACGAAAAACGGTAACCCACGGAAGAAAGTTCTGATCCCCGACTCAGCGCACGGAACGAATCCCGCAACCGCTGTGATTGCCGGGTACGAAGTCGAAAACATCAAGTCCAACGCCGAAGGACAGGTGGACCTGGGGCATTTACGGCAGCAGGTGACGGAAGATGTGGCGGCGCTGATGTTGACCAATCCCAGTACCTTGGGCATCTTCGAGCAGGCCATCCCCCAGATTGCGGAGGTTCTCCACGCCAAAGGCGCTCTCCTTTACATGGACGGCGCCAATATGAACGCGCTGGCGGGTGTCACGCGGCCGGGCGAACTCGGCGTAGACGTAATGCACCTTAATCTGCACAAAACGTTTTCGACGCCCCACGGCGGTGGCGGACCCGGGGCAGGTCCCGTAGCCATGAAGAAAATCCTGGAACCTTACCGGCCCGTGCCGGTGCTGGTTGAAAAAGAGGGCGGCCGTTTGGCCTTGGATTTCAATCGCAAGGACACGATCGGACGGGTGCGCGCGTTCGTGGGAAATTTTGGCGTCCTGCTGCGCGCGCTAGCGTACATCCTGGCGTACGGGCCGGGAATCCGTCAGGCTACGGAAGACGCGGTGGTGAACGCGAACTACATCCGCAAGGGGCTGGAGGGCGTCTACGATTTGCCGTACACGCGGCCATCCATGCACGAGGTCGTGTTCAGCGACGCAATCCAGAAGCGCAACGGCGTGAACACAATGGACATCGCCAAGCGGCTGATCGATTACGGATTTCATCCCTATACGACGGCGTTTCCATTAATTGTGCCCGGGGCGCTCATGATTGAGCCTACGGAATCGGAGTCGAAAGAAGAACTAGATCTGTTCATTGATGCCATGAAGTCGATCGCCAAAGAAGCGGCGGAAAAGCCCGAACTAGTGAAGACGGCGCCGCATACAACCCGGGTCAGCCGGTTGGACGAAGTGGGAGCGGCAAGGAAGCCCGTTCTAAGATGGAAGTCCGAGGAAAAGCGCAGCGAAGCCGCCGACTAAACGGCCCCTAGCACTCTTCGGTTTCTCTTTGGGCAATTCTTCTCTCTCCTTTGAGCACCTGCCATGGCTTTCGGGACACGGGAGTGCACACATCACACAGTTCTCTGCTCCTACGCTGATAAACTATGAACGCTGAACTAGACGGAGCGAATTGACATCGTATGAATGCTGCGATTGACGCGTGGCTGCCGAAATCGGTCATTCTGCTGCGCGAGTACAACACAGAGAAATTTGTTCACGATTTGATTGCCGGAGTCACCGTGGGGCTGGTGGCGCTGCCGCTGGCCATGGCCTTTGCCATCGCCTCCGGCGTACCGCCGCAAGCGGGCATTTACTGCGCCATCGTCACTGGCTTTCTTATTTCGGCGCTGGGCGGCTCGAAGACCCAGATTGGCGGGCCCACGGGTGCGTTTGTGGTCGTTGTCCTGGGAATTATCTCGCGCTACGGCGTGGACGGCCTCTTTACCTGCACCATGCTCGCGGGCGTGCTGCTCGTCATCATGGGCGCGACCGGGCTCGGCGGCATGGTCAAGTATTTCCCCCGCCCCGTGGTAGTTGGCTTCACCAATGGGATTGCCATCCTGATTGCCAGCACGCAGATCCGCGATTTGTTCGGGCTACGCATGGAACACGTTCCGGGCGACTTCTTTCACCGCATGGGCGCCCTCGCAGAGAACTTTCACACCCTGAATTGGGTGGCCACAATTCTCGGATTCACCTCTCTGGCAGTGATGATTCTTTGCGCCAGGTTCTTGAAGCGCGTCCCGGGGGCAATCCTAGTTTGCTTCGGAGCAACGGCGGCCGTGGCTGTTTTCCATCTGCCGGTCGAGACGATTGGAACCCGGTTCGGGGGAATTCCAAGCGGGCTGCCGCATCTGGCCGTGCCGCATCTGCAGCCGGCCTTGCTGCTGCATCTGCTTTCGCCAGCAGTAACCGTGGCGATGTTGGGGGCGATTGAGTCGCTATTTTCCGCGGTGGTTTCCGACCGCATGAGCGGCGACAAACACAATCCCAACGTGGAACTCATTGCCCAGGGCGTGGCCAATATCACTTCGCCACTGTTCGGCGGCCTGCCGGCCACGGGAGCGATTGCGCGCACAGCCACGAACGTGCGCGCAGGCGCAAGAACCCCGGTGGCGGGCATGATTCACGCATTGACGCTGCTGGCGGTGATTCTATTCGCGGCGCCACTGGTCAAGAACGTCCCGCTCGCCGCGCTTGCCGGCATTCTCTTCATGGTCGCTTACAACATGGGCGACTGGGCGGAAATCCCAGAAATTCTGAAGCTCAGCACGGCCGACATCAGCGTCTGGCTGCTCACCCTAACCCTCACGGTCTTAGCGGACCTCACGCTCGCCGTCGAAGTCGGCATGATCCTGGCTGCGTTCAGTTTCATCCGGAAAATCTCGCAGACCACCACCGTGTCGAAGGTAACCGACGAATACATTAAAGGCGGCCGCCCGCATATTCTGCAGGACAAGGATATTCCCGATTATGCCGCGGTGTACCGCATTCACGGGCCTTTTCTGTTTGGTGTCACCGATAAAATCGCCGAGATTACCGGGAATCTCTCTTCGTTGCCGCCGATTGTCATCATGCGGCTTCGCAACATGACGGCCATTGATGCCACCGGGATTGCCGCCCTGGAAGAGCTCGCCGCGCAATTGCAAGGCAGCGGGCGCGCAATGCTGGTTTGTGGAGCAAGGTCGCAACCCGCGGCACTGATGCACGAAGCAGGCTTCGAGCGGCATGTGGGCGCGGAAAACATCTGCGCCAATATTGACGAAGCGCTCAAACGAGCTGAAGAGATACACGAATCCCGGAAGGTTCGCCATTGATGGCAAATTCCCTGGACCTCCCGCCTAGTAATACCCAACCTTGCCAAGTCTGAAAAATCGTTCATTTACGCGGCGAATACAGAATCGTCTCCTTCCTGTAACAATCGCCCCTTAGTCTCCTTGCGGGGTAAACCACCTCCGCAAGATCCCCGCGCATACCCCGGAACTAATCTGAAGGAGACGCTCATGAAGAAGCAGTTGCTTGCAGTCGTGCTTTCGACTGGCCTGTTGGGAACGACTCTGCCCGCACCCATCAGCGCGCATGATGACGAAGGCGAGGGACACACAAAACATGTTCTGCTGGTCAGCGTGGATGGTTTACACGCCCTCGATGTGGCCAACTATGTGGCGGCGCATCCCCATTCGGCGCTGGCGGAGTTGAGCAGCCACGGTATTACCTTTTCGAACGCCCGCACCCCCGCGAACTCGGATTCCTTCCCCGGACTGCTGGCGCAGATCACCGGCGGCTCGCCCGTCAGCCACGGACTGTTTTACGACGTCAGCTACAACCGCGCGATTTTCGATCCAACGAATACCTCCTGCCAGGGAACGCCCGGGAACATGCAGGTGTTCGATGAAACCATCGACGTTTATAACGCCCAGGGCGTCTCTCAGAATGTGATCGATCCCAAGGCCCTTCCCCGCTATATCAACCCGCTGGGCAAGTGCGCGCCCTTTTTTCCCCACAACGCCATGCAGAGCAACACCATTTTCGAAGTCGTGAAGGCCAACGGCGGCAGGACCGCGTGGGCCGATAAGCACCCGGCCTACGACATCACCAACGGCCCATCTGGCGTGGGAGTGGATGATTTGTTCACCCCGGAGATCACCAACGCGCCGGGCTTCGACAACACGGTGAGCGTGGTCTGCACTTCCCAGAACGACGAACTCAAGGTGCAGGCAATCCTGCACGAGATACACGGCTTGACGCACGACGGCTCCAAAAAGGTGGGCGTTCCGGCAGTGTTCGGAATGAATTTCCAGGCCGTCAGCGTCGGCCAGAAACTCTCTATCGACAACAAGGCGGGAGGCTGCACGACGGATACAGATCCCACTATCAACGGGCAACCCGGCGGATACCTGGACGGCGCCGGGACTCCGACGAAGGTGCTGCAGTTCAGCCTGGACTATGTGGACGGCGCGCTGGGAAGAATGATCCAGGCGCTTAAGAGCCAGGGGATTTATCACAAGACCTTGTTCATCGTAAGCGCGAAGCACGGGCAGTCTCCCATCAATCCGTTGAAGACGAACAAGCCTGGGCACTTTGCTGACCTGGTGGCGGCGCTGCCCGATGCGGCTAGCGATCCTGGCGCGCAGGCCATTGCGGCGGCCAATGCTTGCAGCACCGGGCCATGCGGATTTGTGCAGGACGATGACATTGCGCTGATTTGGTTGGGGGTAAACGACCAGTCGGCGCAGACCACTGCCGACGTTGCGGCCTACCTGAATAAGCATGCCAATGACCTGTTCATCGAAGAGGTGTTGGCAGGAAACGAAATGACATTGAAGTTCCGCGACCCGCTTAGCGACACGCGCACTCCCGACGTGATCGTGCAGCCGGTCTACGGCACGATCTACACCGCATCGAAGGGCAAGAACGCGGAGCACGGCGGATTCAGCTTCGGGGACACCAACGTCGGGCTGATCGTCTCCCACCCGGGGTTCGAGTCCCGCACCGTGAAGACACCTGTCGCCACCTCGCAAATCGCCCCTACCATCCTGAAATCCCTGGGTATCGATCCATCGGAACTCGAAGCCGTGCGCAAGGAAGGCACCAAAGCCCTGCCGTTTGTCGGCGGCGACAACAATTAGAAACGCACCAACAAACTTCAGGCGCGGCTCAACCAGCCGCGCCTTTTTTTCTCTGAGAGTCCGGCAATCGCTACTTTGCAGCCCGCGTGACGCTAGTTCGCAAATCGCACCGAGTCGAGGATCGAGGCAAACGTCGGGCTGAAGGTGTTGTAGTCGGAGCGCGGAGCGACGCAAACGAAGTAGACCAAGCCCTCGGGCCGCATCTAGGAGCCCGGTTGGAAGTACACTTCGTCCTGAACGGCAGTTTTTTGCCAACCGGCGCGGAGAAGAATGCCACGGCCGTTTTCCACCATACCTGGATGGCCGCATAAGTATGCCGTCGTGTCTTCGGGCCTGAGATGCCACTGCTCCGTGTATTTGCGAATGAGGTCTTCCACGCGCCCGAGTTCCCCGCGCCAGTCCGGACTCTCCCACGCCCGGCTCACCGTGGGGACATATGTCAGCCAGGACGCTTCCGCGGCGACTCTTTCCAGTTCTTCCCGATAACCGAACTCGTGGGCCCGGCTGGAGCCCTGGATGCAAAACAATCGGTGCTCTCCCGGCATTGGGTTTCCGCCCTGCTTCCAATCCTTATATATGGTGCGCACGTAGCTAACGTAGGGCGCGACGCCAGTGACCGTAGCCAGGAGGAGATGATTCTTGCGGCCGCTGCGCAGGTCCAGGGTGAAGCGCCCCTTGGCGAAACGGCGAAGCAGCAGAGGCGTGCCGGGGTTCATGCCGTGGAGGAGCGGCGTAAGTTGACCTTCGGCGACACGCTCGACGAAGAGTTCCAACGTCGGCTCATAGGGAGAAGAACAGATGGAGTAGGCGCGCTCGATGCGCTTGGAATCAACCTCGATGCCCAAGGTGGCATATTGCCCCGCGAGAAAGGAAAAAGGCGCGCCAGGGTCAACTTTCAGAATAAATAGGTCTTCGGCGACTTCGCGGCGTTCGAGGATGCGGGCGGGAAGAAATTTGTCCGAATTGGCAGGCAAGCAAGACTCCTAATGATTAGGATGCCAAGGGTGTGAAAACGGTACGGAAAGCCGGCGCAGGCGGTTGGGGAGAATCCAGCAGAAAAAGTGGCGGGCGACGAGTGGCGCGAGGAAAGAGGGAAGAAAGGTTCACCACAGAGGACACAGAGAAGAACAGGGGAATTGCAGGCAATACTCAGGGATTGCAAGACAAAGACCCCACCCTTGGAATTTCAGGTCGCGTCAGGGCTTTTGCTGGCGGCGCTGCTGCATCTCCTGCATCATCTGCTGCATGTCGAATTGCTTCACCGGCCC
>DATFSI010000099.1:0-24919 GCA_035262705.1 Candidatus Acidiferrum sp.
CGAGTACGGCGCGTTTGTGGACCTGGGCGGCATTGACGGCCTGCTGCACCTCACTGACCTGAGCTGGGGCCGCGTGCGACATCCGAGCGACGTGGTAAAGCCGGAGCAGGAGCTCGACGTCATCATCCTGAAGTTCGACAAGGGCAAGCAGCGCGTCTCGCTGGGCCTAAAGCAGCTGATGAAGGACCCCTGGATTGACGCGGCCGAGCGGTACCCCGCGGGCGGCAAGTACCATGGCAAGGTCGTCGGGGTGGTGGACTACGGCGCTTTCGTAGAGCTCGAGCAGGGCATCGAAGGCCTGGTGCACGTCACCGAAATGTCCTGGTCCAAGAAGCCCACGCATCCTTCCAAAGTGGTGAAGGCCGGCGAAGAGGTCGACGTGGTGGTGTTGGACATCAAGCCGAGTGACCGGCGCGTTTCCCTGGGCATGAAGCAGGCGCAACCCGATCCCTGGCTGCTGGTCGCGGAAAAGTATCCCGTGGGCACGGTGGTGACCGGCAAGGTGCGCAACATCGCTGAGTTCGGCGCGTTTGTGGAAATCGAAGAGGGCTTCGACGGGCTGGTGCACGTCGGCGACGTCAGCTGGACCGGGCGCGTGAAGAATCCCCACGAAGTGTTCAAGAAGGGCGAGCCGGTGACCGCAAAGGTGTTGCGCATTGACCCGGAGAACCGCCGCGTGTCGTTGGGCATGAAGCAGGTGAACGACATCTGGGCGGACTGGTTCAAGCAGCACAAGGTAGGCGACATTGTGCGCGGCAAGGTTTCGCGCATTGCTACCTTCGGCGCATTTGTGGAGTTCGGTGAAAACATCGAAGGGCTCTGCCACAACACGGAAATCGAAGATCGCCGCCGGCGTGACGAGGGCCCCGGCAGCTTCCGGCCGAGCACTGGTCCGTTAAAGAGCGCAGGCCCGCTCGAACCCGGCAAGGAATACGATTTCAAGATCATCAAGATCAGTTCGGAGACGCGGCGCATCGGCTTGAGCTATCGGGCGGCCGTGCGGCAGCAGGAGCGCAAAGAGATCGAGCAGTACAAATCGTCGAAGTCCTCGGCGACGGCCACCATCGGCGATGCCATGAAGCAGAAGCTGGCTTCGCGGTAACGGCGGCCACGGTTCGCATTTCTTCCGCCCAGGCGATCCATCAGATAAATTCATTTACCTGCGGGTCTGTTTAATGATAGACAAAGGGACAACCGGGCAGGGGATGTCCCTCTAAGTCGCCTTGCCCCATAGGGTTGTGCGGCACGAGCGTTTCCGACTAAAGAGGCTTAGACCGATGACAAAGCAACCGACGCTGACCAAGGCCGACCTGATCGAGGAAGTGTTGCGCGTGACCGAACTTCCCCGCAAGGAGTCGGAAACGATCGTGGAAACGATTTTCGAGAGCATCATTGACGCCCTGCAGAAGGGCGACAAAATCGAAATCCGCGGTTTTGGGAGCTTCCGTACGCGCCAGCGCCGCGGCCGCATCGGCCGGAATCCAAAGACCGGAGAAAAAGTGGAAGTTCCGGCGAAGAAGATTCCGTTTTTCAAGCCCAGCAAGGAATTGAAGGACTTCGTGAATACCGCGGCGGCGCAGAGCGAAGCGGCGCCGTCGTGATTCGAGATCAATACAATTGAGTTCCCGCAAACGCCCTGGCTTAACAGGGCGTTTTCTTTTGGAGCGAGCAGCGTGCAGATAACAGCGAGCGAGAAACCAGTCGGTTGGGGACTTATGGCTTTCCTGGTTTCTGTTTACGGCTCGCTGCTTTCTGTTATCCGTAAATGCGCTATGCTCATCACGCGTGAGGATACGGACGAATGGACTACCTGTGGACGCCATGGCGTTACCAGTACATGACGCAGTTCCATACCAACAAGCTGCCGGAGTGCATCTTCTGCGACGCCCTGCAACGGAACCAGGACGCCGAGACACTGATCGTGCATCGCGCGAAGAAGTGCTTCGTTATCTTGAACCGGTTTCCCTACACCTCGGGCCACGTGATGATCGTGCCGTATAAGCATGTAGCGGAATTGCAGCGGTGCGAAGTGGGTGCGTTGACGGAAATGATGGAGCTGGCCCAGCGGGTGGAAAAGATCTTTCGCGAAGGCTACAAGCCGGACGGTATGAACCTTGGCATGAACTTGGGGCGCGCGGCGGGAGCCGGCGTCGCCGGACATCTGCACCTTCATATGCTGCCGCGCTGGATCGGGGATGCCAGCTTCATGACCGTGACCGGGGAAACACGCGTGCATCCGGAGGAATTGAAGGTCACCTACGAGCGGCTGAGCAAAACATTGAGTGCGTAGAAGTCTGAGGTGTTAGAATCGAAAATTCGCATCGACGTTTGGCCCCCCGGCGGAGAATCCTTTGTATCTGGAAATGACCGAAGAGCAAAAACTGCTGCAGAAGAGTGTGCGAGAATTCGCGGAGTCCGAAGTGCGACCGCTGGCCAGGCACAACGATGAAACCGGGGAGTATCCACGGGAACTGTTTGGCAAGGCAGCGGAGCTTGGCCTGACAGGCGTGGCGTTTCCAGAGGCCGAAGGCGGGGCGGGGTTTGACCACATCGCTTACGCGATTGTGATCGAAGAGATTTCACGCTGCTGCGCTTCGACCGGCGTGATCCTCAGCGTGCAGAATTCACTGTTCTGCGATCCGATTCACCGGTATGGCACGGAAGAGCAGAAGAAGAAATTCCTTTTGCCCTTCACACGTGGGGAAAAGATCGGCTGCTACGCGCTGACGGAACCGCAAGCGGGTTCAAATGCGGCGGCTTTGCAGACCAAGGCTGTAAAGAAGGGCGACACGTACGTCATCAACGGCACCAAGGCGTGGATCACCAATGGCGGCGCGGCGGACGCGGCGATTGTTTACACCAACACGGACCCGACAAAGGGCGAAAAAGGAATCACCGCGATCGTGGTGGAAAAGGGGACGCCCGGCTTCAAGGTCGGCAAGGAAGAAAAGAAGCTCGGTATCAACGCGACAGCGTGCAGCGAACTGGTCTTCACGGATTGCGTGGTACCAGTGGGCAACCGAATCGGCAACGACGGCGAAGGGTACAAGGTGGCGCTTTCGACGCTGGACGGCGGCCGCATCGGCATCGCCGCACAAGCCGTGGGCATCGCGCAGGGCGCGTTTGAGGCGGCGGTGAAGTGGTCGCAGGAGCGCATAGCCTTTGGGCATCCCATCGCACAGTTTCAGGCCATTCAGTTCATGCTGGCCGACATGGCCACGGAGATTGACGCGGCGCGCCTGCTGGTGCGCAAAGCGGCGTGGAAGCAGGACTCCGGCGGGCGCTTCAGCCAGGAAGCGGCCACGGCGAAGCTGTTTGCCAGCGAAATGTCCACGCGTGTGGCGCACAAGGCGATTCAGATTCACGGCGGGTACGGTTATAGCAAGGAATATCCCGTCGAACGGGCTTACCGCGATGCGCGCATCACGGAGATTTACGAAGGCACCAGTGAGATTCAGCGCCTGGTGATAGCGGGCTGGCTCCTCAAGTCCTAATCTGACCCCGTGAGCTTCCCGTAGTATCCTGACCTTGTGCTGGAACTCGACGCGGGGCTGGAATTCCAACCGGAAAACGACGAGGAGTTTTTTTCTCTGCTGCCGGACCGGCCCGCGGTCTGCCTGATTGAGGCGCGCATCGAAAACGCCGAGCCGCACCTGATCCGTACAGCCAACCTGCGGCGCAGGTTACAGCGGCTGCTCGGGCCCCTTGATCCTGCAAGCAAGCGGCTGAATTTGAGAGACTTTGCTCGCCAGTTGCGTTACCGCGTTACGTCTTCAGCGTTCGAGCAGTCGCTGACCTATTACCGAATTGCGCGAAAGATCTTTCCGAAAAAATACCGCGGACTGATGCGGCTACGGCCATCGCCGCTGCTGAAAATCAATCTGAAGAATGCGTATCCCCGCTGCTACGTCACGCGCCACATTTCCGTGAACGAGCACGGCGTGCCCACGGGCGGAATCTACTATGGCCCCTTCCCTTCGCGCCGCGCCGCGCAGGCCTATGCGGACAGCATGCTGGATTTTTTCAAGGTGCGGCGCTGCCAGATCAAGATTCGCCGCGATCCTTCGTTCCCCGGCTGCATTTATTCGGAGATGAAAATGTGCCTGGCGCCGTGCTTCGCGGGCTGCACGAAAGAGGAATACGACGTGGAAGTGAATCGCCTAGTAGGCTTCCTTGAAACGGGCGGCGATTCGTTACGCTCGACATACGAGCAGGAACGCGAGCGCGCTAGTGAGGACCTGGATTTCGAGCGGGCCGCGGCGATTCACAAAAAGCTGGAGAAGCTCGATGATGCCCTGCGCGCCGGGCCAGAGATTGCTCGCCGTGTGCAGGATCTCGACGCCGTGATTCTGCAGCGTATGGCAGAGGAGCAAACCATTGGTGTCTTCGGGGTGAGCGGAGGAAGGTTGGCCGAGCCGTTCGCGTTGCGTTTCGGAGATACCAGCCAGCCGCGTTCGGCCGAAGAAACTGTGCGCGACTACCTGGAAGCGATGGTGAGCGCTCCGCCCGCGGCCGCGAATCTGAGGCACTCCGCGGCGGAACTGGGCGAACATCTGCGGCTGGTGGCGCGCTGGTTTTACAGCAACCCGCGCGAAGGAGAAATTTTCTTCAGGGAAAAGGACTGGCCATACCGGCGGATTCTGCGGGCATGCTCGCGCCTGCTAGCTCCGTCGAAAGAAGACGCTAACGAGTTGGACAAAACGAGAGACAATCAGACGGGCAAGGAGAACCAATGAGCCAGGGTGCAACGCCAGATGGCACGCAGCGCTACGCGGAAAAGTTCAAGGAGATCGCCGCCGAAGGACATTTCCGGCAGGCGCAAGAGCTCGTGGTTTCGTCGCTGGGCATCGGCACCTATCTTGGCCAACCGAACGACAGCACCGACGCCAGCTACACGGCGGCGCTGGTGGAGGCAGGCCTAGCGGGAATCAACCTGATGGACACGGCGATCAACTACCGCTTCCAGCGCAGCGAACGCAACGTGGGCACAGCGCTGAAGGTGTTGGCAAACAAGGGCTTCGCGCGCAATGAATTTGTGGTCTGCACGAAGGGCGGCTACCTGACGCCAGACGGCGCGATGCCCAAAGACCCGAACCAGTATTTTTTTGAGGAGTACGTCCAGAAGGGCGTGTTCACGGCGAAGGACGTCGCCGCGGGCAGCCACTGCATGACACCGCGTTACCTGGAAAACCAGATGCAGCGTAGCTTGAAAAACCTCGGGATAGGCTGCATTGACGTCTACTACCTCCACAATCCGGAAACTCAGCTCGGCGAGGTGCCGCCAGCGGAATTCCTGCAGCGAATCCGCAAGGCGTTCGAATTTCTGGAATCAGCCGTAGCGGCCGGGAAAATCCAGTTTTACGGCCTGGCCACGTGGAACGGTTTCCGACAAGAAGCCAAAGCGGGCGACGCCCTGCATCTGAGCGAACTGGAAAAGAGCGCGCGGGATTTGGCCGGAGAGCAACATCACTTCCGTTTCGTGCAGCTTCCCTACAACCTGGCGATGACCGAGGCGCTAACATTGGGCAACCAGAACATCAACGGGCAAACACGCACGATCGTGGAAGCCGCCGCGGACCTGGGCATCACGCTGGTGGCTAGCGCTTCGCTGCTGCAAGGGCAAGTGGCGCAGAATCTGCCGGGTTTCGTTGCCGAAGCGCTGGGATTGGATAACGACCGGGAACGAGCGCTGCAGTTTGCGCGTTCTTCACCTGGAATCACCGCCGCGCTGGTGGGGATGTCGCGGGCGGCGCACGTGGATGCAAACGCGAAACTGGTGGGTGTAAAGCCCGCGGGGATTGAGGAGTTCAGTCGTTTGTTTGAGAAGGGCGGCGCGGCGTAAGCGTTGCACAGGAAGAAAAACCCGCACCCCAGTAATCACAGGGTTCCGAACCCATGTCAGAGAACATGAAGTGCGGGATGGCGGTGCTGGAGCCAGGCCGTGATTGCGGCATTGAACTCCTCAATGTGCCCGGCGAAAAAGTGGTCAGCGTCTTCGACGATCACCAACCGATTTTCCCCCGGCAGCGAGCCGACAACCTGCTCCATTTTGTTTCGCTCGCCGAATTGATCCTTTGCGCCATGAACAAATAATTTCGGTTTGGCGCAATCGCGCAGAAAAGAGACGTCAGCGCTGTTCACCGGAAGGCCAAAGCCAATGAGCTCAATCACGCGGGTATCACGGCAGCCCACGCGCAGGCCGGCAATACTTCCGAAACTGAATCCCGCGAGCAAAGGGGGAACACCCGGAAACTGCGCCGCCAGAAAATCCAGAGCGGTCTGCACGTCGCCTTGCTCGCCGCGGCCCTTGTCATGTTCGCCCGCGCTTAATCCCGCACCACGAAAGTTGAATCGCAAGGTGGGAATGCCCAGCGCGTCCATGGTCTTCGCGGCGTTGTAGACCACTTTGTTGTGCATGGTGCCGCCAAAGAGCGGGTGCGGATGGCAAACCAGCGCCGCCAGCGGTGGAGTGCCGGAGCGTGTCGGAGTCCAGAGAATGGATTCCAGGCGGCCGACGGGCCCGTCCAAAAAGAGATTTTGCGAATCATGAGCAATACGCATCGCAAGATGGTCGACCAAAGTGTACCTGAAAGGAGCACGAGGGCCGAGTTATGCAAAGTCCTAGTTCTAGGCCGCCCACTACGTTCATTTTTCGTACTAGTGCTAAATTTCTGCCATTTATGCGTTGCAGTTTGCGGGTTGCGATGCTACTTTCGCGGTGTCCGACATTTCTCGGGGGGCCCGCATGGGCGATCTTTCGGATCGGCGCGAAGCGCGGCGCTTCGCGATGAATCTTCCTGTACGCGTTTTAGCTCAGGATGCCAACGGCACGGAGCTCAAGGCCAACACGCGTGACGTCAGCTATCGCGGACTATACTTTCACAGCCAAGGGCATTTTGAAACCGGAAATGAAATCGATTTCATTTTGACTCTTCCCCAACAGATTATTTCGGCCGGCGATGTGAATATCCGCTGCCATGGACGCGTGGTGCGCGTGGAATCCGACGAAAACGGCAGAACCGGAATCGCCGCGAAGATTGAAAAATACGAATTTATCCCCGTGCGAGCCTCCGCCGCGTAGCGTCCCCCTTCCGCCCTAGTTGACGTGTGCCGCCCGTTTTGCGCGTAGAATAGAATCACCTGGAACTGCATGTGGCACGGATGAGCCGTGTCCGGGGGGAGCATCATGTATCACTACAACCCGAAAGTTGCTTTGGAAGAGCTGCAAGAGGATGCGTTGTTGCCGCATCCGGTGAAGCTGCGCGACATGATTTTGCGCAATCAGCTTGGCCCGCAGGAAGCGCAAAGCCTGAACCATGATTTTCAAGAGTATTTGACCCGCTTCGGAGAGCTGCAAACCATCGCCCGCGGCATCCTGGACCGGCTGGCCGCCGGACAGCGCAAGTCCGCCTAGTGGCGCCCTCGATGAACCCTTCTCTTCCGCCGAACCGCAAGCCGCGGGTGTTGATTCTTTCCGCTTCGTCCGGCGCGGGCCACGTGCGGGCCGGCCAGGCGCTTGAAGAAGCGTTTCAGGCGCAGGGAAACTGCGAAGTGGCGCACATCGATTCCCTGCACTACGTCAGCAAGCTGTTTCAACGCATCTACGATAAAGCCTATATCCGCATGGTGAACCGCGCACCGGACCTAATGGGTTTGCTCTACCAGCAGACCGACAAGCCTTGGAGCCATTTGCGTGGACGGCTGGCGATGGACCGCCTGAACACGCAGCCCATGATCCGCATGCTCAAAAAAGTGCAGCCAGACCTGTGCGTGGCCACGCATTTCCTGCCGGCGGAAATTCTGGCGTGGCTCATCGCCAAAAAGAAATTGAACGCGCGGCACGTGATTACTGTGACCGACTATGATGTGCATGCGTCGTGGCTGTGCCGCACCGTGGACCGCTACTACGTCGCCATACAGGAATCGGCGGAATATCTGGCGCGGATCGGGGTGCCGCAGGAAAAATTGTGCGTTGCAGGAATCCCGATTGATCCGCTGTTTGAAAGGACGATCGGCAGGGACGAGGCGCGGCAGAAGCTCGGCCTCGCGCGAGGCGAGTTCGTGGTGTTGCTGTCCGCGGGCGGTTATGGGGTAGGTCCAGTGGAACAACTGGTCGCCGACCTGGTGAGCCTCGAGCGCCCGTGGCAGATCGTGGCCATCGCCGGAAAATCCGAGCCGCTGAAAAGAAAGCTGGAGCACCTGGCGAGGAACGCCGGCAAAACGCCTTCGGGGCAAGCGCGCCTAGTTCCCGTGGGATTCACAACGGAGATGGATCAATACATGGGCGCAGCGGATTTGCTGATTGGCAAAGCCGGCGGCCTGACGACATCTGAAGCGTTGGCGCGCGGCCTGCCCATGGTGCTGGTGGAACCTATTCCCGGTCAGGAGGAGCGCAATGCGGACCACCTGCTGGAGGCGGGGACCGCGATTCGCTGTAACAATCTTCCCGCGGCGGCGTGGAAAATTGCCAATCTTGTGGAGCAACCCGGAAAACTCGCGGCTATGAAAGAGGCCACACAGAGGCTGGCGCGTCCCGATGCGGCGCGCGTCATCGCGCAAGACGCGCTGGCGCTGCTACACTAGAAATTCGTCTTTATTGGGGAATCGCGAAGCAAGCTCACCCCTACAGGTTTATGAGACGCCACACACTGCTGATCGACGCGGACGACACACTTTGGGAAAACAATGTTTTCTTCGAGAAGCTTATCGAAGACTTCATTACTCTGGTGGAGCCTTGCGGCTATAGTCGCGCCTACATCCGGCACATCCTGAATGAAACCGAGCGCAAGAACATCCGCCAATACGGCTATGGCGTACGCAGCTTCGGCCGTTCGCTGGAAGAAACTTATCTGAAACTCGCCGACCAGATGGCCAAGCGCGAAATCCTGGCGCAGGTCCATATGCGGGTGGTGGAGCTCGAACGCACACCACCGAAAATTCTCGATGGCGTTCCGGAAACCCTCGCCTATCTGACCGAACGGCACCGGCTGATCCTTTTCACCAAGGGAGAGCCCGCGGAGCAGGCCGCCAAGGTGGAGCGCTCCGGCTTACAAGGATTTTTTGAAGCGATCGAAATCGTCAGCGAGAAGGACACCAAGACGTATCACGTGCTGGTGAATCGCCACAAAATCGTGAAGACGCATGGCTGGATGATCGGGAACAGCCCGCGCAGCGATATCAATCCGGCGATGGAGGCGGGGCTCAACGCCGTATACATCCCGCACGTCAACACCTGGAAACTCGAGCATGAGCCGGTGGTTGCCGGCACCGGGAAACTCGTGATTCTTCCTGCATTTCGCGAACTGCGAAATCACTTTTGACCCTTCCAATTTTGACCTTGTCCGGCGCAATTGACCGTTCTCAAGATGAAGAGCAGGGGATCTCCGAATGAGCACAGAGACGAGTTGGCCGAAGGTTGCGGTGGTGGGCGCTGGCGCCGTTGGCGGCTATTTCGGCGGGCTGCTGGCACGTTCCGGTGTTCCAGTTACTATGATCGGACGCCGGGCGTTCGTTGAGGCGGTCCAGACGTCCGGCCTGCGGCTGGATACCATGCAGTTTCAGGATACCGTGCATCCGGCGGCGTCTACCGACATTTCCGTGGTCGCGGGTGCCGACTACGTTTTCTTCTGCGTGAAAACGACGGACAACGTGTCCGCTTCCAAAGAACTCGCGAAACACATTTCTCCATCGACCGTGGTCCTGAGCCTGCAAAACGGCGTCAACAATGCCGAAGAGATTCGCGAAGCCTCGGGAATCGAAGCGCTATCGACGGTGGTTTATGTGGCGGCATCCGCTCCGGCCCCAGGGACGGTGAAGCATCTCGGCCGCGGGGATCTCGTAATTGGGCCTCATTCCGCTATGGTGGACAAAACGGCCGCGTTCTTTGAACGCGCGAAACTTCCTTGCCGCATTTCTGACAACATCGAAGGCGAACTGTGGACCAAGCTGGTATGGAATTGCGCCCTGAACGCCGTATCCGGGCTGGGCCGTGTGACCTACGGCGAAATCATCGACAGCGCAGACGCCAAGTGCGTGGTGGAAGCGGTCGTATACGAAGTGCTGGCAGTAGCACAAAAAAAAGGAATTCATCCGCCAGGCCTGGAAGACCCCAAGGCGGCACTGGCCGGCGCGTTTTTGATCGGCAAGCAGATGAGCGGCACGCGCTCTTCCACGGCGCAGGACATGGAGCGCAGAAAACACACCGAAATCGATTCCTTGAACGGCTATATCGCGCGGCTGGGAGCGGCATTAGGCGTGCCTACGCCGGTGAACCACACGTTGTACACGCTGGTGAAACTTCAGGAAGTCAATTTTTAGCTTATTGACGCGAGGGCGCGTGGAACGGGATGTGCACGATGGCTTCCAGGTCCACGGGCTGCCCTTCGCGCGTTGCTGGCTCGAATTTCCATTCGCTGAATGCGCTCATCGCGTTTTTGTCGAGGCGCTCATCCACGCCACGAACCAGCTGAATACTATCCACTGAGCCGTTTTCGCGAATCACTCCGTAAAGAATCACTTCGCCTTCGACGCGTTCGTCCATCAGTGTGGAAGGATACTTGGGGTCCACCTTATGCATGGGTACGGGAGGGGCCAAGGGTCCCGTGTGGCCGGCGGGGCCCGAAAGATGCATCTCCGAGAAATGGATAATCCAACTGCCGGTGGCGCTGTTGAAGTTGGGCATGTTGACGTTCATTGCGTAGACACGGCGCCGCGAAAAAATCTGTTCGGGCGGCGCGCCTGGAGGCAACACTGCAAAATTAGGAGGCCCGGTGCGCGCGGGATCGTCTTCGACCACGGCATTCGAGTCGGGACGCTTCATATAGGCTTGCGGCTTGGCCACGTTGAATCTGCCCGCGGATCCCAAACCGGAGACGCTGGCATTGGGCTTGGGCATTCCTCCGCTGATAGTGATGCCGACCGCGTTATTTCCACCGGCGCTGTTGCTGGCGGCTTCGACGCCTCCCCCGGGCGAGGCTGATTTCTTGCCCTCAGGAGAAATGGCCACGGGCGCGGCCAGGTTTCCTTCCGGGACGGAAACCACGGGTGCCGGGGGCGCGGGCGAAGCGGAGAGCGCAATTAATGTTCCTTTGGAACCCGCCGGCGCATTCGCGGCGGACGGAACAACCTCGGGAGCGGCCGCGATTTCCCCTTCCTGTTTACGCGCGCCAAGCCGCGGCGCGGAACCCGCGTTGATTTCGAGCTTCGGCTTTGCCGGGCCATTTTGCGAAGCAACCAGGCTGATTTCCGCCGGAGTCTGCTCCATATTTGGTAGGTCAGGCGAAATGGCGTCCGTGGTGGCGACGGGCTTTTTGCTGCGCGGGCGAAGCTGCGCCAGGGTACGCTCGCTGATTTCCAGGTGCGGGCGTGGAGGCGGAGGCGCGGAGGCAAGATGCACGATGTTGGGCATTTCCGGCAAAATCTTGGGGGCATCCGCAGTGGCCGCGGGATTTACCAGGGTCTGCCGGGGATGATTGGGATGCGCGGGATCGGTGAAGATGCGCTGGCGCGGATGAAAGGCGTCGGCGCTTTCAGGGTCCTTGGCGCGCGGGGCAGTCTTCTTCGCACGCGGCATATTCAGCAGCGGGAGATCATCAATCGGCCCGGACCAGGTCAACTGCGTGTTGTCGAAGGCGTGGTTGCGGTTCGGCACCGGCAGGCTGGGCCAGGGGATCAACAGCAAGGAGATTTGCAACGCGGCGGCCATCGCCAGGCCACGGCGCGGAAAGCGACTTTCGACACGGCAATCACGCAAGACGTAGGTGAGAGGAATAGCCGTGCCGAGCCGGGTGCGCTGGAAAAAAACCGGGACGTTGCTGAGAAAATTCTGATGAAAGCTGTCCCAGGCGATGTCGAGCTTTGGCCCGGCATAACCGGGCAGGACGACCCGCGGTGGATAGAGTTCCGCCTGACCAAGTAAATCATAGGGCTTAACCTGGAACTTTCTGGCCATAATACCTAGTCTTTGATTCTACCGCGCCCTCCGTAAGCGCGTTTTCCTTATTCTGCGGCAAAAGGCTCTCTAGATAGATGAAGCCGCTGGAGCCGGGGTTTACTCGGAGCGGGGCTTCTCCGGGGGACTGGGGGGACGATACCTGTAAAAGCTGAGCGCCGCGTTTCCCTGCCGGAGCACACGCACACGTTCGAGCTTACCAAAGGATTCGGGGAGGTCAAGGGGGCGGAGATGCTCGGCAATGACCACGGCGCTATCGGCTAGCAGGGTCGTTTTGCCGAGAAACGAAAGAATATTTACGTATTGGGCCTCATCGGCGTAAGGCGGATCGAAAAAAAGCAGGTCAATGCGCGACGCAGGCGTGGTTTGCTCGGAAGCGAGGCGTTCGAGGGCCCGCACGCCATCCTGGGCGAGCACCCTGATGTGGTCGCGGATTTCGAGTGATTCGAGATTTTTCCGGATGAGCGCAACCGCGGGGGGATGCTTTTCGACGAAAATCGCTTCACGCGCACCTCGGCTGAGCGCTTCAATGCCCACAGCACCGGTGCCGGCAAACAAGTCCATGAAGCGCGAGCCGGGGACCAGATCGGCAAGCACATTAAAAAGCGTTTCGCGCAAGCGGTCGCTGGTGGGGCGCAACGAGAGCCCTTTCAGCGTTTTCAACTGACAGCTGCGAAATTTTCCCGCGATGATGCGCATGAGCAAGCCTTAGCCGATTCGCGCCAAGTGGTAGCGCCGCTGCCACTGCGGTGGAAGCTGCCGGAGCATTTTTTGCAGAGATTCGCGTGCGGCGGGCTCCTCCACCAGGCAGAACGCTTCTTTACGCGCGCACTCCAGCAGTTCGCGATCGCGCAAAGGATTGGCCACGTGGAAGCCGACCTCACCGGCTTGCCGAGTGCCAAAGAACTCGCCCGGCCCGCGAATCAGTAAATCGGTTTCCGCGATTTCGAAGCCGTTCGTGGTGCGCACCATCGTTTCCAGACGCGCGCGCCCTTCGTCGGTGAGCCGAGGCCGGGCCACCAGAATACAGTGCGACTTCTGCGCGCCGCGCCCGATGCGCCCGCGCAGTTGGTGCAACTGCGCCAGGCCGAAGCGCTCGGCATGTTCGATGACCATCACCGTGGCATTGGGCACGTCCACGCCGACCTCGATCACCGTGGTGGCCACGAGAATTTGCAGCTCATTCTTGCGGAAGCGCTGCATAACGTCGTCTTTCTCTTCGCTGGACATGCGGCCGTGCAACAGACCAACGCTGAGCTTCGGAAAAATTTCGCGCGACAAGTGTTCGTATTCCTCCATCGCAGCCTTGAGCTCAAGCTTCGATTCCTCTATGACCGGATACACGATATAGGCTTGATGCCCGGCCGCGACTTCACGACGCAAGGATTCCCACACACCGGGAAGGTGTTTTTCCGAGATCATCCGCGTTTCGATGGGCGTCCGGCCGGGCGGGAGTTCGTCGAGTACGGAAACATCGAGGTCGCCATACAACGTGAGGGAGAGGGTGCGCGGAATCGGCGTGGCCGTCAGCACAAGCACATGCGGCGCGAAGCCGGTCGTCCCGGCCTTGTCCATCAGGCGCTTGCGCTGCAAGACACCGAAGCGGTGCTGCTCGTCAATGGCCACAAAGCCCAGTCTTGCGAATGCGACCTGATCTTCAATCAAGGCGTGCGTGCCGATGACCATGCGCGCTTCGCCGCTGCGGATACGTTCCAACGTCGCCGCTTTTTCCTTGGGTTTTGAACCGCTGATAAGCAACTCCACGCTGTAGTTACCGGGCGCAAGAATCCGCCGCGCGGAGAGGAAATGCTGTACGGCAAGAATTTCCGTGGGCGCCATCAGCGCGGATTGGCAACCGTTTTCAATGGCAATCACCGCGGCCTGCATGGCCACGATGGTCTTTCCGCTGCCGACGTCGCCCTGCAGCAGGCGATTCATCGGCGTGGGCCTTTCCAGGTCCGCCACGATTTCTGCCAGTACGCGCTTTTGCGCGCCCGTCGGCTTGAAGGGCAGTATGCGTTTCAGCGCGTCGCGCACCTTATCTTCACGCACCCGGAATGCGACAGCGTTTTCCTCGCGCACCGCCTTGCGCCTCAGCGCCATACTGAGCTGGTAGAGAAAGAATTCCTCGAAAATCAGGCGCTGCTGCGCGGGAGAGCGAAACAGATTCAAGGCCTCTAGCGATTCCCCGGCTGCCGGGAAATGTGTTTGAATCAGAGCCTCGCGGCGCGCTGGCAATTTCAGCCGCTCGCGCAACTCCGGGGGGAGCACATCCGGGACATTCGAATCAAGATTCTGCAGCGTGGCATAAATCGAGCGGCGAATCATGCGCGAGCTGAACGTGCCGATGGCTTCATAGATGGGCACAATGCGGCCCATCTCCGTGGAATCCACTTCGCCGCCGCCGAGCACCTCGATCTGCGGGTTCACCATTTCGCGGCGCGCCGGTCGCAGCTTGTCGATTTCGACTTTGCCGTGCAGGATGAGTTCCATCCCGGGCTTGAGCCTGTCTTGCAGGTAGCCACCGTGAAAAAACTTGCAGGGCAACGAGGCGGTGTCGTCCTGTACCAACAAATGGTAGATGGCGTCGCGGCCGTACATGCCGCGCACGGCCTGGCCGCTCATCACGCGCGCGCGCAGCGTGTAGGTGCCTCCAGGCTGCACGTCTTTAATGCGGGAAAAATGGATTCGGTCTTCATAGCGGAAGGGTAGGTAATTCAGCAGGTCTTCTAGGGTGTAGATGCCGCACTTGGCAAGGAGTTCGGCGCGCTGCGGCCCCACTCCTTTGACCATGCGCACTTCGGTTTGCAAGCTGATGGGCATGCAGTCTTCTTTATACCATCCTCGCTTAAGGTTCGCTTTTCGTGAAACTTGCGCGGCTGGCGTGGGTATCGTTAGAGTGGGCAGTCGCGGTGTGTCGTACTCGAGGAGGCTTCCTTGACGGAGACTCGTTTAACAGGATCGGACAAACGCGCGCTGCTGTTGTGGATCATTTGCGGCGCCCTGGGCCTGGTATTTGCGCAGCGCTACTTTTTTCGTGCCTTTCCCGAAGCGTCGGTGGATTTCAAGGTTTCGCGCAAGGAAGCCCAGGAGCGGGCACGCACGTTTGTCCAGGGTCTGGGCGAAAACGTCGACGGCTATCAGTCCACCATCACCTTCCAGGTTGACGACGACGCGAAGACCTATCTGGAGCGCGGGCTGGGATTGCAGGAAGCAAATCGCCTGATGGCTTCCGAGCTAAACATCTGGTTTTGGGAGGTGCGGTTTTTCAAGCCGCAGCAAGAACAAGAATATAAGGTTCGGGTAAGTCCCGCGGGAAAGGTAGTGGCATATAGCCGCAAGATTGAAGAAGCGCGCGGCGCGAAATCGTTGACGCGCGAAGAGGCGCTCGCGGGGGCGACTCAATTCTTGCAGAACAGCCTAAGTGACAACCTGGACGACTGGAATTTCCTGACCGAACAGGCCAACTCACAGGTGCGCCCGAACCGCCTGGACTGGTCTTTCACCTGGGAGCGCAAGAATTTCAAGGCCAAGGACGCGCCGTACCGCCTGGAAGTGGGCTGGCAAGGCGATCACATCGGCAGCGCACAGGAGTTTCTGCAAGTGCCGGAAGCGTGGACCCGCGCATACGCGTACCTGCGTTCGACCAATATTTTCTACAACCAAATCGCGCTGATTCCCTATGGTTTCCTGATTGGCGCGGCGCTGTGGCTGGGAATTTCGCTGACCCGCCAGGGGAAGACTTCGTGGAGTGCCGCTTTAAAACTTGGCGGGCTTGTGGCTCTCCTGTTTTTCCTGATGGAGGCGAATGATTGGAATTCGCTTCGCGCCCACTATGACACGCATCAGGATTACTCTAGCTTTATCACTCTGAGCCTAGCGAAAATCGCCCTCGGAGCGCTGGCCACCGGCCTTATGGTTACGCTGGTTCTTCCCGGTGGAGAGCCGCTCTATCGCTCGGCACAGCGGTCCAGGTTGCGCTTATTTCAGGCACTGCGGTTGCGGGGCATTCGCTCCAAAGAATTCTTCTGCTCCTCCGTGGTAGGCCTCTCGTTAGCTGCCGCGCACATGGGCTTCCTGGTGGCCTTCTATATTGTGGCCAGCAAGCTTGGCGCATGGGCGCCGCAGGATTTGAACTACTCGGACGTGGTCAACACGTCGTTCCCGTGGATTGCAGGCGTGGCCATCGGCATAACCGCGGCAACCAGCGAGGAGTTCCTTTTCCGGATGTTCGCGATTCCTTTTCTGGAAAAAATGACCGGATCGCGGGTGCTGGCCGTAATTTTGCCGGCCTTTTTCTGGAGCTTCCTGCACAGCGCGTACCCACAGGAACCCGGCTACATTCGCGGACTGGAAGTGGGGCTCATCGGCATTGCCGCCGGGTTGGTGATGCTTCGCTGGGGCATCGTGGCCACGCTGATCTGGCATTACACCGTGGATGCATCGCTGGTCGGCATGCTGCTGATTCGTTCCGACAACCTGTATTTCAAAATTTCCGGAGTGGTGGTGGGGCTTGCCGCGGTTGCGCCTCTGGTGTGGTCGGGCATCTCGTATCTCGTGCGGGGGAGTTTCGAAAACGTGAACGATCTGTTGAACGAAGCGGAGCCCGCGGGGGAAATCTCCCTGGAGCGGCAGGCCGCCGTGGCAGAAACCACGCCGGTGTCCCGTTTCTATGATGCGCTCACTCCCGGTACGCTGGGATTCCTTGCGCTTTGCGCGCTGGTCGGCGGAGCAACAGCCTTTGCCGCCAAACGCGAAAGCATCGGCGATTATCTGCGCCTCCGGATGAATGGGCGTTCTGCGATCACTCACGCCGACGCCGTAATGCGCCAGCATCATCTGGACCCCAATACCTTCACTCGGGCCACCGAAATTCAGGACGTAACCAGACCAATCGTCAACGAATACCTGCGCCGCCGGCTTTCCGCTGCGCAAATCAATGAGATCTACGAGAAACGCGTTCCCGGCGCTCTTTGGGCGGTACGCTATTTCCGCGATTCGCAGCCCGAGGAGTTCCTGGTGGTGCTGAAGCCGGACGGCGCGCTGCACAGTTTCCATCACACGCTCGCGGAAGCCGCCAAGGGAGCGAACCTTTCGAAGGAAGAAGCGCAGGCGATCGCGGAAAAATATCTGCGAGAACAAAAGCATATCGATCTGAGCGGCTGGAAACTCGTAGAGGCTAATTCCGAAAAGCGGCCGAAGCGTACGGATCACGCGCTGACCTGGCAGCAGGATACTCCGCTGGATCCTGAAAACGCGGGCGGGAAAGAGGCGAGCGACCACGCCCACACGCGGATGGACGTGCAGATACTCGGCGATGAGCCCGCCAATTTCCGTACGTACATCAAAATACCCGAGGAGTTCACGCGCAAGCAGCAGGAACAATCCTTACAGAAAACTTTGTTCACGATCGGAAAATTTGCCGTGTACCTCGGACTAGTGGTGAGCCTGCTGATATTTTATTTTCGCAGCTTGCCCTCGCAACCCGCGGGAACCGTGCCCTGGCGTCGCCTGATGGCCTGGGGATCCACCGGCTTTGTGGTATTTCTTTTCTACTTTCTTCTGGGCAAGGGCATCCCCGGTCTGCTGATGGAGTACCCAACAGCTTACGCGTTGCGACTCTACTTCGCGATTGTTGCCGTGGGCATCTTTCTGCTGGGGGCGCTCATTCTGGGCGGCTTGATGCTGATGTTCGGCCTGGGATGGGCCTTCGGAGTGAAAGCGTTCGGGCCGGAGCGCCTCCCAACCTGGCTGGGTATGCCCGGCGATTACTATCGTGATGCCTTTTGGATTGCCCTGGGCGGCTCCGGGATCCTCCTGGCGGTGAAGCGGCTGTTGCTGTTTGCTGACCAATGGTGGCCAACGATGCATCGGGGGTTGTCGGCCAGTTTTGGCAACAGCTTTGACGCCATCTTTCCCGCGGCCACGATTATTGGCGCAGGCATTCTTCGCGCCCTTTTCCTGACCGGAACTTTTGCCCTGGCGGCTGCGTTTCTAGGAGCGGAACTCCGGGTGCGCTGGCTGCGGCTGGTGTTGTTTCTGGCGCTGGCGGCATCGCAGGTTTCCGATTGGGGTAGCGGCGGGGATTTCCTGAAACAGTTTTTGGGTTCGGTGCTTGTCCTGGGCGTAGTGGTTCTCGGCATCCGGAATGTGGTGCGCTTTAACCTGTTGGGCTGCTTCCTGGTGATTGCGGGTACCGCCTTCTTCAGCGGGGCGTTGGAACTGCTTTCGCAGCCTGATGCCTTCTACAGGAGCCAGGGCTATTGGACCGTAGCGGCCCTGGCGCTCCTGCTGGGGTGGCCGCTGGTTGCCTGGAGGTTGGCCCCCGGAGAGGCTGTCTGACGGCTTACCTCAGGGTTCTCCAAGGCATCCAAGGAGAGTAGAATCTCGGTGCCGATGGCTCCTCGACCAGGAAGCCGCTCACAAATCCTGGCCCTGGGCGTCCAACGGTGTAGCGGTGGTGCAGCCCTTAAGCCGGCTTCGCCACCTGTCCACTAACGTCTCTTGAATCAATCGGTTAGACAAGAGCCGGCTGAGAGATGAGCGATGCCTCTACCCCGTTTAGCCTTTGCCTTAGCTGACGATAGCGGCCAGTCTACGCCAAATACGGCCCTGGCCTCGGGGACCTCTTTGACGCACCTGGAAGAACGCGCATTGGTGCAGGAAGCGCAAGCCGGAAGCCGGCTGGCTTTTGAGGAACTGGTACGCCGTTACGACCGGGACGTGCTACGCCTGGCGGTAAATTTGATGAAGCGCACCGAAGACGCCAGGGACGTCTACCAGGAAGCCTTCCTCAAGGTCTACCGCAATCTTCACCGCTTCCGCTTCGAGTGCAGTTTCTACACCTGGCTCTACCGCATCGTCACGAACGTCTGCCTGGACCACCTGCGCCGCCGCCAGGCGCGCCCCGAAGACCAGGCGCCGGAATTGCACCCCACCCACTACGAAGAAGGCATCGCGGATTTCTTTGAGCGGCAAAAAGAGCAACGCCCGTCGGCCGACCCTGAGCGCCATCTGATCGGGCAAGAGATTCAGAAGCGCCTCACCTGCGCCATGGAGCGCCTCTCGCCGCGTGAGCGAATCGTTTTCGAAATGAAGCACTACCAAGGCCTAAAGCTGCGTGCCATAGGCGACGCCCTAGGCACGAGTGAAGAGACCGTGAAAAACTCGCTGTTCCGCGCTACCCGGAAACTCCGCAGCCAGTTGGGAGAACTCCGATGAACCCCGCGGACATGAAAAAGACTTGTGAACAGGTAGCGCCTCTGCTGGTGTTCTACGCCTGCGATGAAGTAGACGCGGCCGAGGCTTCCCTGATCGAGGAGCATCTTTCCGTTTGTGAATCGTGCCGCACACAACTTACCGACGAAAAGAATTTCCTGACCGCGATGAACACTCTGCCGCAAGAAGCGGATCGCCTGGATGGTTCGGGCGTGCTGCTTTCCCAGTGCCGCAGCGAGCTCGCGGAAAACCTCGACGACATGGTGCGGCCTCCCGTGCTTGAGAAGACTCCGGTGTTCAGCACGTTCCGGCGCTGGATGGCTCTGCGCCCGGTCTGGAGCGGCGCGGCCCTGGTATTTGCGGGATTGCTTGTGGGCATGCAGACCTCTCAGTGGGTCACGGCGCGCAACCCCAACCCGCTCGAGCAGGTCGTGAATGTCCGCCCGGCTCCGCACATTTCCGACGACCAACTTTCCAGAATTAGCGTGGCCGGAATCAATTTCACACCCAGCGCGGGGTCGGGCGAACAGAACGTTCGCGTGGAGCTGAACGCCGAGCAGCCCATGGAGCTGACCGGCAGCCTGGACGATTCCGACGTACGCCGCGTGCTTACCTACGTGGTGAAGAGCGGCGACCGCTTCGATCCCGGCATGCGGCTGGATTGCCTGGATGCCTTGAAGGAGCGGGCGCAAGATTTGGAAGTACGCGGCGCGCTTCTTTCGGCGGCACGCAAGGACCAGAATCCGGCGGTACGCCTGAAGGCCCTGGAAGCGCTGCGGGATTCCGTTGCGGAAGAGCAAGTGCGCGAGTTGCTGCTGAACACGCTGAAGCACGATACGAATCCCGGCGTGCGCGTGGAAGCGGTAAATTTGCTGGTCAGTTCGCTGGACAAGCCGAACGAAATAGCAGGCCTGCCGGTAGTTGTGCCCAATATGCCTGAGGGACATGCACACGCGTCCGATGCCTCCTGGGTCGGCGTCATTCGCGAGCTCGAAGCTCTGCAACACAACGATCCTAGCCGTTACGTGAGGCTGCGCAGCGCCGCGGCTTTACGGCAGTTGAACGCGCGGAATGACCAGTAGGACGATTCCGGGTATCAAGATTAGCTCCATGAATGTACAGCGTTTTGTGAAAGAGTTGAGTGGGTTCGCGGCACGGCACCTCGCCTGGCTGCTGTGCACCGTTACCTTCCTGTTGTGGGTCCCCGCGGTATGCCCCATCTGCAAAGCAGAGAATGTCCCTCCGCACGCATCCACGGACCGCTCCGGCGAAATCAAGGCCGGAGAGGCGCGCAGCTTCAATTTGATTGCAGACCTAGGCTCGGTGCGCATTGTGCCGCAGCCCGCGGACGCAAATGCTAGCGTGCGGTATACCGTGCACCTGGAGACCGATGCGGCGGCGCCCGTGTCGCAAATCATGTTCAGCCGCTACATGCTAAACCTGCGGAACAACGGCAGAACTGTAATCCTGAGGGGCGAGCTTCCGCGCCAGCGCAGCGGAGCAACGCGGAATGCGCAGTTCTGGGCGCAATACACCGTTTATGTGCCGGCGAATTTTTCCGTGGAAGTGCACACCGGCGGCGGTGATATCGAAACCGGCGATATCGGCGGGCGCGCCCTGCTGGTTACGGCCGGAGGAAATGTCCGGACCGGGCGGATCGGCGCAATGAACCAGTATTCTCCAGCCGCTACGGCGGCAATGCCATTGGCCAAGATTGAGACCCAGGGCGGCCACATCACGCTTCTGGATGTGGATGGAGACCTCGACGCGTACACCGCGGGCGGCTTTATCCAGGCACGCAACATCGAGGGTAATGCCAAGCTGCACAGCGGCGGAGGACACATACGCGCGTCACGCATCGGCGGCACCGCGCAGCTTGAAACCGACGGCGGCAACATTACCGTCGGAGAGGCCGGGACGCTAGCAGGCGTGCGCACCGGCGGCGGCCAGATCGATTTTGGCGAAGTGCACGGTTCCGTGCACGCGGAAACAGGCGGCGGCGGCGTGCGCGTGATGTATGTTTCCGGGCCAATGGAAGTGGAAACCAGCGGCGGCGGCATCTGTCTGACACGGGTCTCGAACGTGGTGCGCGCGGCAACCGGCAACGGCACGATTACCGCGTGGATTACTCCCGATGCGGGCGGCTCCTCACACACCGTGCAACTCGCGGGGCCTTCGCAATTGGCGTCCGGCACCGGCGACATCGTGGTTTTCCTGCCGCGGAATCTGGCGGCGACCATCGACGCCAGCGTGGAAAACGGCGGCACGGACCGTATTGAAGCCGACCCAGCTCTTGGATTGAATGTGGATACGCGTGATCCCGGCTCGATGCATGCCTCCGGCACGCTCAACGGCGGCGGGGCACTGCTGAAGCTGCGCAGCCGCGCCGGCAAAATTCGCCTGCAATACGTGGACGAGCAGACGGCGCTCCGCAAATCCTTGCAGGATGAACAGCGGCAGCGCCTGGCGGAAAAACTGCACCAGGCAGGGTTCGATGAAGTTGTTACGATTAGCTCCGCCGCGCCGCCGGGCAAATCCGGGACGACGTGCGAGGGCAACAACGACTGGTGGGGCGCGTGGAAGGACCGCTTGTACAGCCTGATGGGCGGCGTTCGAGAAGACCCCGAAGAATTCAAGAAGCATCTGATCAATTCGCCCCCGCCGGACTATCCAGACATGGCCAAGCGCGCGGGAATCCAAGGGGTGGTGCGCCTGGAAGTGCGCGCAAAATCTGATGGCACCCTGGAAGTGCAGAAAGTTTTGGAGGGGGAACCCGCCCTGGTGGAAGCGGTTACCAGTGCGGTGCGTCAGTGGCGGGTCAACCCCCAGGATTTTTGCGGGAAGAAGGCGGATGTAACAACAACGTTGGCTTTTAATTTTCAACTCCGGTAATGTGTCGAGTGGAGCCGGACGCATCGGATTTCGGATTGTCCTGTGGGTAGTCTTCGAGATGTCCGCGAAGGAGGCTGTATGAAGTTTCGCTCCGCAGTCCGTTCGATTGGTCTGACTCTTTTTGCCGCGTCTTTCTTGTTCGTACCCGCGAGCTTCGGCGTGACGCGCGAGTTCGCGCAAACCTATCACCTGAAGTCCGACGGTACGTTGGAATTGAACAACATTAACGGAACCGTGCGCATCGAGGGCTGGGACAAGGATGAAGTGGAAGTGCGCGCGGTGAAAACGACCACCGACAAAGAGTCGAAGCTGGACATGGTCTCGATCGACGTGAACTCCAGCCCGGACAGCCTCTCCATTTCCACGCGGTATCCCCAGGAAGAAGGCGTCGAAGTGGCCGTGGAATACACGGTGCACGTGCCGCGGCACGCGCTGCTGAAGCACATCAACACCGTCAACGGCACGCTGCGCGTCAAGGATCTCGACTCCGTCGGCGATCTGCATACCGTCAACGGAAACATCGAAGTTTATGAGAGCAGCGGCAATCTGCACGCGCACACCACCAATGGCAACGTGTATGTGGAGCTCAAGCATCCCGCGGATGCGCACGGCGCGCAGGCGCAGGCGGAAACGACCAACGGCTCCGTGCTGCTCGCAATTCCGGCAGATTCGCAAGCCGACCTGGAAGCTCGCTGCATGAACGGAAGCTTCTCCACGGAACTTCCCTTTGTGATGGAAGGGGCCATTCAGCCGCGCGTATTGCGGGGACGCCTGGGTAAAGGCGGGTCAGCCATCAAGCTGGGTACGGTGAACGGCGCGATCCGCGTCGTTGCATTGCGGTCGACCATTTAGTTTCTCCTGCGTCTAACCAGACAAAGGAGAAATACACCCCATGAACCGACGGCATTTGTGGAGCTTCCTGGGGCTGGGCGTGCTGAGCATTGGTCTCACCGCTCTGCCGGGAACTTGCCAACAAAAACGAGAATCTTCCGAAACAAAGCATTCCAATCAAAAACCCACCTACGACCTTTCGCAATTGGAAGCACTTCACGACCAGGTGATCGAGCTGGCGGACGACGAAGAGGTGCAGGATCCAAAGGTCCAAGTCTTCACCGATTCGGGAAACTCCGACGGCGATGACTTCCAGGTTTTCTTCGGGGCCGGCGGCTGGCTGGGCGTGGGCGTTTCCGAAGTTTCCTCGGAAAAGGCCAAGTCGCTGAAACTCCCGGAGGAACGCGGCGCTGTGTTGGGCGGAATCGTTCCGGACAGCCCGGCGGCAAAGGCCGGCTTGAAGGAAAACGATGTAGTGCTGGAAGTGAACGGGCAGCGGGTGGAAGGCGCCGAACAATTCCGCCGCATGATTCGCGAGATTCCCTCCGGCCGCACGGCGAGTCTTACGGTTTGGCACGACGGTCGTTCCCAGAGCATCAAAGTCACGCTCGGCAGGTCGGACACCAGCAAGCTCAAAGTCTTGCCGCAAATGCCGAAGGCGTTTTCCTTTTCCATGCCTGAGCTAAAGGTGATGCCCGATCTTTCCGGTCTGGATCGCCTGCGCAGCTTCACCATGGTGTCTCCGGGCCGTCCGCTGCTGGGCATCGATGCGGAAAGCCTGGAAGGCGATTTCGGGCGCTTCTTTGGGGCTCCAGGGGGCGAGGGTGTGCTGGTCCGCGAAGTTTTCGCCGGCTCACCCGCGGCTAAGGCTGGGCTGAAAGTCGGCGACGTGATCACCAGCGTGGACGGCGAGCACATTCGTAGCGCGAGCGAATTGCGCGAGAAACTCTTGACGAAAAAGGAAGACAAGGCCATTCAACTCGGCATTCTTCGCAACAAGAGCGAGATGAGTGTCTCAGTCGAACTCCCACAACGCGAAGAAAACCACGAACACTTTCTCTCCGAACGCACCGACATTTAAGTTTCCATGCAGACACAGATGCCCGGCTCGCGCAGGTTGCGGGCCGGGCCTCCCTTTTTGCAGGATGTCGTGCGACAGTCCAGCCGCGCGTCGAGCGCAGCGAAGTCGGGTTCGGGGTGGGCCATCAGCGAGATACTCGTTGGGATCTTTGAACAGCAGCGGATCTTCACCCGGTAATTGCTGAAATCGGGCGAGCTCAAAAGAGCCGTTCCACTCACGCAAGAAGTGTCCGGGCAAGCGGCGAATGTTGCGCCAGACGCTGCGCTCCGGGTCACGAGACATACCCTAGACGAGAAAATCCAGCAGAAACAGGTGGTCCAGTTCGTGCGAAATTCCGAGCATGCATTGCAAGGCTTGCAAGGTATTGGTCAAGCAAAACGCTCCCGGAGTTCGCGCATAAAACAACAGCTCTGCACCCCCGAAGTCACCCCTGCAACAAAGGACTTCTCCTCTGCATCCCACAAAACCGAAAGAAAAATCACCAAGAAGCTTCGGCAGACCGCCGTCCAGGTGAGCAAAACAAGCTCCTCGTCCGAGGATTCCGCAGGGGCCGGCTGGCGGCGCGCCTGGCGGGAGGGGCCGAGTTCGAGAAAGGAGAAACTGAAGCCGAGTGGCTCCTTTGCTTGGATGCGGCTGCCGTCAGGTCCGCGAAAGGCCAGGTTCCCAGTGATGCGCAGCAAGAAATCCTCTTGTACCGCGACGCCATCCGTCCGCAGCATTCCGCAATAGCCGCTCATGACGGCTCCGCGGGAGGCTCGGAGATTTCCTGCTCAAAGGCCACGTAATGGCGATGGAGCTGACCGGGCTGATTTAAGGCCACGCCTTCCTGCTCGACCCAGGCATGGGCCTCGAATTTCTCGTTCACTTTGCGAACACCGATGCGCAAACGTGAAGCAATTCCCTGCTTACGCAGCAGGTACCAAAGGATCAGGGATTCTTCGAGGCAG
>DATFSI010000100.1:0-10353 GCA_035262705.1 Candidatus Acidiferrum sp.
CACTTCCTTGTCGTAGGCCGAAATCGTCTTCGCGACCGTCCCCGAAGCTCCGCCCACAATCAGAAACCATCGCGCCACTTCTTGCCCCGCGCCGATTTCCGCGAATGACCCGAATTTTGAATTGTCCAGGTTGATCGAAAGTGCCTTCTGATGCGTTCCCACTTTTTCATCTGTCGCCATCTTCATTCCCCGCGTGCAATAACTAACGTAGGCCGGCCCGGCCGGTCTTCGTGCCCGCAAACCGCAATCTCATCTTAGATGTCAGATGTTTTTCCCGGCCGAAAAGGCGCAATTCGTGTGGCACAGGCACTCTGACGCCAAAAGCTCAACGGAACTTGAGGTTATTCCCTGAACCTCGGAGGGTGCCCGACCCTTGGTCTTTAAGGGTGGGTCTTCTCTTTTCTTCTCTGTGAATTCTGTGGCCTTCACAGAGAGGTCACAGAATTCTTTCTTTTTCTTTTCTCGCCACCCGCTTGCCCTGGGCGCAGGCGAACGGCCGCTCGCCACTGCTCTTCTCACCGTCCCAAAAACTTCTCCACCTTCGCGATTTCCGCCTCAGCCAGATCGTAATACTTCTCTGCGCTCGTCAGATCCTTGGCCTTCAACGCCGCATCTCCCTTTGCGATGTACATTTGCATGCGGTCCGCTGCCGCGGAAATATCCCCGCGCAAGCCGAATCCCTGCGCCTGCTGTTCTTGCCGCAAAGTCTCCAGGCTCCGCGAAGCGGTCGCCGCCCTCACATTGAGCTGGTCGCCCATGTCCTCCACCTTCTTGATTTCCTCCGGCGACGGCCCTGGCGGCGCTGGAGCCGCGGTTCCTCCACCCTGCCCCTTCGATTTTGCCACGTGCACGCCCGCTCCCGGTGCATTCAGGTCCACTTTCCCGTCCGGTGTGGCATTCACGGAAACTCCCGGAGCCTGCACCGAAACGTTTCCTTTCTCGTCCACGTTCACCGAACCCCCTGGCGTTGTCACCGTCACCGGCTGTTCGCCCTTATTCGCCTTTCCGTTTGCATCCGTCGCCGATGGCCCGCCCTGATTCGATTGCGCCGGGTCCGCTGCATGCGTCCCTATATGTCGCGGAATATAAATCCCCGCCGCGATGACCACACCCGCGCACAGCAGCACTCCCATCGCCAACCATAGCCCGCGGCTCGACCCGCGCGCCGGCGGCGCCTGATACGCGGTTGGCTGTGAAGCTGCCGCTGCAGCCGCGGGCATCGGCACCGTCGGCGCCGGGGTTGGCGGCGCCATCGGCACAATCGGCACCGCCGACGGCGATCGCGGCATCGCCGGTGAAGGAGCAGGCACCCGCACTGCGGCCTGCGTTGTTGCGGGTGGCGCGGCTGTTCGCGCTCCCGGTGCCATCGTTCCCGTCCACGTCTCTTCCGTGCCGATCGGCCTCCCACTCGACGCAAACGTGGTTCCCGCTCCCGGCAAAGCCGTCACCGGCACGCTCTTTAACGCGTTTCGAAACGCATCCGCGCTCTGAAATCTTTGCGCCGGGTCCTTCGCCATAGCAATTAAAATAATCTGGTTCAATGCCGGCGGCAGGTCCTCGCGCAGCGTAATCGGTTCCGCGGGCTCCTGGTTCAAATGCGCGGTCATCAACGAGTACTGCGAATCTCCCTGGAACGGCAGTTTTCCCGTCAGCAATTCGTAGAGCGAAACTCCGAACGAATAAATGTCCGAGCGCGGGTCCGCCGATTCTCCGCGTACCTGTTCCGGCGGCATGTAGTTCAACGACCCCAGCGTCGTCCCCGTCGACGTCAACGAAGCGTCCGTGCCCGACCTCGCGATCCCGAAATCCATCAGCTTCACCACGCCCTGCGGCGTCAGCATCATATTCGCCGGCTTGATGTCCCGGTGAATGATGTTGTGGGCGTGCGCGTAGCTCAGCGCCGACAGCACCTGGTCCGAATAGTTCACGGCGTCCGCAGTCGAGATCGGCGCGCGCGAAATGCGGTTCGCCAGTGTCTCGCCCTCCACGAACTCCATCACCATCACCAACTGGTTTTCAAACGTCATCGCCGTCCGCAGCGCCGCAATGTTGGGGTGATTCAGCGACGCCAGCAGGCGGATCTCCCGCAGAAAGCGGTCGGCCAGGCTCTGGTGCGTGGTCAAGTCCGGCAGCAGCACCTTCATCGCCTCCACGCGGTCCGAAATCACGTTTCGCACCTTGTAGACTTTCCCCATGCCGCCCAGGCCGAGGATGGACAGCACTTCGTAATCTCCAACGTGTTGCCCAACCGTGAATTCGCCGCTCATAAAATCCCTCCAGGCAGGTACCCAATTTCCCGAGAATACACCAAACCCCGTCGCGAATCTCCCCTATAAACACGCCCTATCCGCGCATTCCAGATGTCAAAAACAGAATGGGTCTGGACATCTGTCCAGACCCATCCCAGTTTCCATTTTTCAATTATCCATTTTCTAATCTACGGGCTATTCTTCACCACATCTCCCACCTTAGGTGCCCCGGCCCCGTTGAATGTCGCTGTCGCCGAATCGTCGTCCACCTCGGTCACCGTCGCCATTCCCATCTTGTCCGTAACCGCCTTGATCACTTTCCCGGTCGTCGGGTCTTTCACTACGCGCACCTGCCGGCTCACTTCCAGCGTATCTCCTACGTGCACGCCCACCTTTTTGCCCACATTGATGATCAGCGTGTTTCCGGAAACGTCCGCCACCACGCCGTTGATGTTTAGCTTCAGCGCCGTTACTTTCCCCGACGCCGCGTTCAATTGCTCCGCCGTGCTGTCCACCGCGCCGCGCACGGCCTCGCCCAGAATGGTGTTCGCGAAGTTGCTGCTGCCCATGTCCAGGCCGCCGCCTCCCCCCCCGGACCAACCGCCGCCTCCACCGAGCAGCTTTGTGTCGCTCCGCGTGGATTCGCCCTTTCCAGTCACTGCGGCCATGATTTCCGCCGTCGAAGTATTAATAATGCGCGCGCTGATCGCTACCACAGCCTTTGATTTGCTCGTGCCTACGCCGCCCAAGCCGAACTTGCCCAGCCCGTAGCCGCCTCCGCCCACGTTCGTGTGCTGGTCATCGCGCCCAAACTGCGTGATGGACCCGATGATAATGCCGTCGACCCCGAGGATGGCCCCGATCTTTGCCGCCGATGTGGGATCCGCCCTGTCGCTATTCGAAAAATTCTGTTCCTTCAGGATCTTGTCCAGCGCGTTGCGCTCGATCACCGAGTATTGCCCGCCGTTCACCAGCTTTTCCACCAGCAAGTCTGAAATGCCTTTGCCTACATCCTGGTCCGTTCCGAAAAGCTGCGCCACATACGTGCGTACCGTGCCGTAATCGAAATTCAAAACCGCGATACGCTTCTTCGCTCCCGCGGGTGCGGCCGGCGCTCCTGCTGCCGGCGCTGCCGCCGTTTGCGCGAGTGCGGGCAGTGTGAACACCGCTGCGCACACTAACGCCAGGACAATCTGCGAGATTCGTACACGCAACATGGGTTGGGCTCCTTGCACCGCGGCGCTCCTTGGTTGGTTTTTGGGGACCTGCTCCGCGGCTTCAAAAACTGCCCGTATGTTAATGAAGGATTTTGCCCTCCGCAACGGGGAAATGTTCCAAAGGTCAACGTGTAGGGGTCCAGCGCGCTGGACCCCATTCCAGCAGGATCGCTCCTGCACACCAGGCCCACAGCGAATCGATCAAGCGAACTTGAGGCGCAGCCGTGTTGCGCCCCTACAAACAGTGTCTGCGCCCTCTGCGCTACTCCAGGGTCTCTGCGCTATTCCGCCATTTTCTAATTCACTCGTTACTATCTTCCAAAAAACAAAACGCGGGGCGAATCTGTCCACCCCGCGCCAAAACTTGCTTGTCTCTGTTTTTCTTACGCTGCCCGTTTCCTCCGCAGCGCTCCCAATCCCACAAGTCCCGCCGCCAGCAGGGCCATCGACCCCGGCTCCGGCGTCATCACCGAAGCCGACGTGATGTCAATCTCAGTCGGAAGCTTTCCATCCGCAAAACTAAACGCGAATTGCTACGCCGGGAGCCAAAATAAAACTTACGGAATTTCCGGAACCCGTGCCATTGCCCGGAATCAGCGTGCTGACGTCATCCACATTTGTACACCTTGTCGAAATCAGATTCTGAGGGGTATGGTCAAAGTTGGCGTTGAAAATTCCACCGGTATTCGTACCATCTAGGAGTCCTCCGCACCCCAGGATTCCGAAAGTGTTGCCCGAGCTGCTCGGGTCCGGCACGTAAGAAGTATTCCGCCTACGAGGTGTTTTTATGGGGTTGAAAAGAGCGTGGTTTGCGATTTTGGCCGTGGTGTGCGCCTTTGTGTTCGCAGCTGGAACCGCGCAGGCCACTACTTACGTGAGGGGATACGTAAGGCCTTCCGGGGATGGCTTGGGTTGTGGAGGAAACAGCGAGACCTGCGTCCAAATCGACTCTTCCGGCACGGCCCAATTCACGGTTGATGCGTATGGTGTGGTCAGTACACCGACTATTTCGTTCGACGTGATCTCCTATTGTTGCACTATTATCACAAGCCCTAATCGAGCTTTTTAACGGGGACGAGATTGCCGCAGAGTGTTTCAAAATTCATCCCTCAGGTCAAGTGGTTTTTGAATTGATTCGAAGGATTCTTTCCCTGCAACTCACTCATGGGAAAATACTTGCATACTTCCGCGCCTTCTTTGCGCTCTCCCGGACCCTCTCTGCCGACTTTTGTCCTTTCCCGCCGCCTCTCCCGCCCTCCGACCCTGCCCCTTGTGGCATAATCCCCCTCACTGACCACGCCCATGCCGACGGACGATTCTCCCCTCAAGCCGCCCGAGGACGACCTTAGCCAGGAGACTCTCGACTCGCCATCCACCGCGCGTGCCCGCATTAGCGAAGACGATCTGTCGCCTGCCCCGCCGCGTCCTCCGCAGCCTCCCACTCCGCAATCCGCATTTTCTCCCGGTGACACCATCGCCAAACGTTTCCGCATCCTTCGCTTCATCGCCCGCGGCGGCATGGGCGAAGTCTACGAAGCTCTCGATATCGAGCTCAAACAAAAAGTCGCCCTCAAAACCGTTCGCTCCGTTTTGCTTGCCGACGTGCAATCCCTCGAGCGTTTTCGCCAGGAAATTGTCGTTGCCAAGCGCATCACGCACCCCAACGTCTGCCGCACCTATGATCTGTTCCGCCACGAATCCGGCGCTGATCCCTCCTCTGACGTTCTTGTCGTCAGCATGGAACTCCTCGCCGGGCAGACTCTCGATCAACTCCTGAAACAAAAAGGAAAGCTCACCTCCACCGAAGCCCTTCCGCTTGTCCGCCAGATGATTGCCGGACTCGCCGCCGCTCACGAAGCCGGCGTCGTCCATCGCGATTTTAAAAGCAACAACGTCATGCTCGTTCCGCCCGCCTCGAGCTCCGGCTCCGTGCGGGTCGTCGTCAGCGATTTTGGCCTTGCCCACTCCATCGAAAGCGGCGAATTGGCCCTCACGCAAACCGGCGAAATCCTCGGCACTCCTTCTTACATGGCCCCGGAGCAGGTCACCGGCAAGCAGATCACTCCCGCCACCGATATCTATTCCCTCGGCGTGGTCATGTTCGAAATGGTCACCGGCCGCTTGCCCTTCTCCGGCAAAAACTGGCGCGAACTCGCTTTCGCCCGCCTCGAACAACCCCCGCCCTCACCCAAATCGCTGCAACCCGATCTCGACGACCTCTGGTCTCTCGCCATCCAGAAATGCATGCAGATCTCTCCCGCGGATCGCTTCGCCTCCGTCGCGGATTTGGAAAAAGCACTGGTCGGCGAAATCACGCCCGTCCTTCCCCAGCCCCGCAATAAACTCAAGCGCCTCCTCGCGGCTTCCGCCGCAGCGTTACTCGTCGCCGCCATCGGCGTCGCCATCGGCATTCTCTACCCCGACATTTTTCCCTGGAGTGAGCCGCGTTCGGTCACCGTGCTCGGCTTCAAAAATATTTCCGGCGACCCCCAGTTCGACACATGGGGTGATCAGTTCCGCACCAATCTCGGCACCACTCTCGACGTAAAGCCCATTCGCTATGTCACTCCCCGCGACATGGGCGGTTTCTGGAAGCCGCAATCTCCCAGTCAAATGACCGAGGAGCCTTCGCCCGATTTTCTGTCCAAGCTCCATCAGCACGGCTGCCGGTACGCCGTTTACGGAACCTACATGGTTGTCGGCGTCGCCGGCACCCACAAAATCCTCTGGAACATTCGACTCATTGACACCAAGTCCGGCAAAAGCCTTGGCAGTGTCACCCGCAATCCCACGGAATACGAACTTACCGACGTCGTCTCCGGCGCCGGCGAGGAGGTCCGCGAAAAACTCGGCGTCTCTCTTTCCGCCGCCGACAAGCGCGGTACCGACCGCGCACTTCCCGCTAACCCGCAGGCTTCCCAAGCCTACGCCGCCGGCAAGACCGCTGTTGAAAACTTCGAATACACCAAGGCTCGCGATTCCTTCCTCGCCGCCGTGCAGGCCGACCCTAACAACGCCGAAATTCGCAGCGCTCTGGCGCAAGCCTGGTGGCAGCTCGGCTTTGAAACCAAGGCCCGCGAAGAAGCCAAAACCGCTGCGGGGCAAGCCATGGATTTGACCGATGAAGCCCGCGGCCTCATCCAGGCCCGCTTCCATGAGTACTCGGGAGAGTGGGATCAAGCCGCCAAACTCTACGGATCTCTTTGGAATCTCAGCGACAACAACTACCAGTTCGCTCTTCTGCTCGCCTCCAGCCAAATCAGCGGCAAGCACTACCAGGACGCTGTTTCCACCTTGCAAAATTTGTCCAGCAACAAAGTCCCCGATTTCGTTCAGGCGCAGCGCGACCTTTTGTTGGCCGACGCGCAGCAAAAACTCGGCAACAATCCCGAACGCCTCAAAGCCGCCAATTCCGCTGTGGCCATCGCCGCCTCCCTTGGCGGCGCAATGCTCCAGGCGCGTGCCGAAATTGCTCAATGCCTCGCCCTGCTGGATAGCGGGAAGGTCGATCAGGCTCCCAAGATCTGCGACGATGCTGTGGATTTGAACGAAAAGCAGGGCGACGACCTCGGCACCGCACGCGCCAAAAACGCCGTTGCCAACAAATACTTCGACAGTGGTGACTACGACAAGGCGCAACCCCTCTACGAGCAGGCTCTCGCTATCGCCACGCGCATCGGTGACAAACGCGACCAGGCCGGCGCCTTGCTCAATCTCGGTAATGTCCACTATTCCAAGAATGATTTGGCCGCTGCCCGCCAGTCCTACGAGCAAAGCATTGCCATTTCCACCGAGCGCAGCGGCATCAACGACGATCTTCTGGAAGCCAAACTTGGCTTGGCCCTCGTCTTCCGCGCCCAGGGCCAGTTGCCCGCCGTCATCTCGCAGCTCGGCGAACTTGTCGACGCCGCAAAAACCGTCGGCGATAAAGCGCGCCTCTCCACAGCTCTTATTAATCTCTGCGAGGCACAGATCGCAGCCGGCGAAGTGACCATTGCCCGGAACAATTGCGAGCAAGCCCTTCAGCTCGCCACGGAAACCGGCGCGAAGGCCGATGCCGCCATGTCCCAAAAAGATCTCGGCGATATTTTGCTAACCTCCGGCGATTTTTCCGGTGCGAATAGCAATTACCAGCAGGCTTTGAAGGCCCAGCAGGTGCTCGGCGCCGAGGGCAACGCCGCAGCGACTCGCTTATCGCTCGTCAATCTCAGCTTGGAACAAAAAGACTTTTCCGCTGCGGAAAAGTTGGCGCAGGCACTCCTCGACTCCTCGCCCGCCCAGAAAGACATTGCCCTCGAGATCGCCGCCCGCTGTGTCCTCGCCCAGGCCTACCTGGGACTCGGCCGCCGCCAGGACGCCTTACAGCAAATGCAAAAAGCCAAAGAACATGAGCACGAGTTGCAGGATCGTTCGGCCATCGCCGCTCTTGCAATTCAGCAGGCCATGGTCCAGAACACACCCAAGCCCTCCGATTCTGCCATCGCCGATCTCAAAAAGGTCGAAGCCGAAATGCGCAACGGCGGTTTCCTCGAATTGGCACTGGAAGCGAAGCTCGCCCGCGCCGAAGCCCTATCCGGCTCTGCCCGCAAATCGGAACTCAAATCCCTCGCCGACGAAGCCAAACAACACGGCCTCCTTCTCCTTGCCCGCAAAGCCTCCGCCTAGGGGTGACTTTAGGCCGCCTTCTGAGGCGGGCCGCTCCTGCTTTTCCCATTTTCCAAATTCAATCTTCTATTTTCGCGTTGCGTTCTCAACGCGCGGTCTTCGCCCTTAACACCCGGAACGCCGCCCACGTTCCCTCATGCTTCGTCGGTACCTCGCGCGCCTCCACGTCCACTTCGCGCCACACGTGCTTCAAAAACTCCGAACTCAAAATAATCTCGTTCGCCCCCGCCGCCGAGCAGAACCTCGACGCGCGGTTCACCGCGTCTCCCACCACCGTGAACTCCAGCCGCTCCTGCGTGCCCACGAATCCGTGCAGCACTTCTCCCGAGTGCACTCCAATCCCGATTTCGCACGTCGGCAGGCCACTCGCCTTCCGTGTCGCGTTCACCTTCTGCACTGCTTCCTGCATCGCCAGCGCCGCGTGCAAAGCATGGCTGTGCTGCTCCGGGTCTGCGTCCGGGCTCCCAAACACCGCCAGGATCGCGTCGCCGATGAATTTGTCGATCGTCCCTTCGCAGCGGAAGATGGCTTCCACCAGAGCTGCGAAGTAGTGATTCAGCATGTCCACCACGTCGTCCGGTTCCATGCCCGCGCTCATGCGCGTAAACCCGCGGATATCCGAAAACAGGATGCTAACTTCGGAGCGTTCGCCCCCCAGCGTCAACCGCCCACGCCCCGCCCTTTCGAGCAGCCGCTGCCGCACCTTGGGCGAAAAATGCGTCAGCAGCCGTTGCAGCAATTGATTTTGTTGCTGCAGTTCGCGCGTCTGCCGTGCCACAAAAATCGCCAGCGCCACGTGGTGCGCGATGGCGATAAACAGCCGCAAATCGTCCGGACAGAAGACCACCGCCGGCTTGCGCGTGTCCACGCACAGCACTCCGAGTTGCTCGTTCTGCCAGGAAAGCGGTGCATACATCGCGCACGTCGTTTGCATGCCGATCAGGCTGCGCGCTCCGATGTCGCTCGAAGCTCCCGCCGCCGGATTCCAGATCACCGCCGAATTCTGCTTCAGCACGTGCTCCGACAATTCCATGCTCGCCGAAGGCTCCCCTGCCGGCACGTGCGATTGCAGCAGCAGGCAGTTCGACCCGCGATTCTTCAGCAGCAGCGTGCCGTGGTCCGCGTTCGGGAAAAACTTCAGCAGCGAACCTACCACCCAATCCAGCATCGCCTGGAAATTCGGTTGCGACGCCATCTGCAGCGGCAGATCGTAGAACAGCGCCTCGCGCGGCGTGGTCTTCAGATGTTCCAGCGGTTTTTGCGCGTGGGAACGAGTCGCATCCAGCAGCAGCGTCACTCCGGAAACCGGAGGCGGCGCCATCAATCCTTCCAGTTTGTGCAGCGCCGCGCCGAAATGCCCTGGAATGGTCAAGTCTTTGTCAACCAGATCGGGCAACAGCGCCCCCAGCAAATCGAGCAGACTCACCAGGTCGCGCCCGCTCTGCATGGCGCGCTGTTCTGCGCGGTCAAACGCAGCCCGCGCCGTGTCCGACCGCTTCGCTACGTGCGTCGCCGGCAGCGCCAGCGAAATTTGCGGCAGCCGCGCCCGCACCTCGCGCCGAAGGTGCACCACATCCACCCCCGCTAGGCATGTCGCTTCGGTAAGCTCCTTCCACTCCTGGTTCACAATCATCAGCCGGCTTGTCGAAACCGCGTAGCGATCCCACGCCTCTTCCTTCGCCACACGTCCCACGCCGCAAATGCCCAGTAGCAGATGGATCGGCTCGATCTGCGGCTGCCCCGCGTGCACGGCCTCCTCCGCTGCCAGCCGCCACGCCAGCTTCACCGTTTCGGACAACGCTGGCCTCGCCTGCTCCGCCATGTTCTCTCCTGCACCCCGAATCAGGTGGGTGCCCCACACGCCGGTTTACCCCGAGTATTTCACCGCTAGGGGTTTCCGTGTCGGGATTTTGTGCTCGTTACAAGATCTCTGCCAGTTCTTCGGCTAAGTATATTTGGAAATCTGCAACTTTTGCGGAGCATACCAACCTTCTTGTGCATAATCCATGCCCCAACACTTTCAACCGCAACGCTTTAGCCGACTCTTCCTCTTCGCCCCGCGAACTGTTTCGTTGACAAAGCTCCCCTCACCCCCTAAACTTGGATTTTGTCTTTACAGGGAAAGGTGTGACTGATTGCGATGAGGACGTACGTAGCCAAAGGAGAAGAAGCTGAAGCCCTCAAGACCGGCGCTCAGTGGTTTGTTCTGGATGCCAAAAACC
>DATFSI010000101.1:0-50834 GCA_035262705.1 Candidatus Acidiferrum sp.
GTAACCGGGGAGAGTGGGGGCGTCAAGAGAAGTTCGTAGTCGGTCGTTTGTAGTTCGTAGGTCAGAGGTGCCCAGAGCTCAGAAGTTCAAGGTTCAATGAGGCGTGCCCGATCTGACGTCCGGCCACGCGGGTGGCGTCGCCACCCCGGAGGTTTTGATCGCAAGTGGACTCAGAAGCGCGTTCGTCGATACACTGGATGTTTATGCTTCGATTCTACTCGGCGGGGGAGTCGCACGGGCAGGCGCTGCTGACGTTTTTGTCGGGATTGCCGGCGGGATTTCGCGTGGATTGTGAATTTATCAACCACGAATTGCACCGGCGCCAGCTGGGATATGGGCGCGGCGGGCGGCAAAAGATCGAGAAGGACACGGCGGAGATTTTTGCTGGTGTACGACACGGGCAGACGATTGGTGCGCCAATCGCGCTGCGGATTGAGAACCGCGATTGGACGAACTGGGAGAAGATTCTGCCGGTCTGCGCAACGGAAGCGCCGGAAGCGCAATCGCGGAAGCTCGTGGCGCCGCGGCCGGGTCATGCGGACCTGGCGGGTTCGCAGAAATTCAATTTTCATGACGCGCGGTATGTTCTGGAACGGGCCTCCGCGCGCGAGACCGCCGCGCGCGTGGCTGCTGGAGCGTTTGCCCGGCAGCTTTTGAAGGAATTTGCGACTGAGATCGCCAGCCATACAATTCAGGTAGGCCATGTGAAGCTGGAGCGCCCGGCAAAATGGAGCGAGATTCGCGCCGTCTGCCAGGATCTGGAATCGCCGCTGCGCTGCGTAGATGCGGCGGTGCAGGAAAAGATGAAGGCGGAAGTGGATGCGGCACTGAAGGCGGGCGACACGGTCGGCGGTGTGTTTGAGATTGTGACGCACAACGTGCCAGTGGGCCTGGGCTCGCACGCGCAGTGGGACGAAAAGCTGGACGGTAAGCTCGCGCAAGCGCTGATGAGCGTGCAAGCGGTGAAGGCCGTCGAGATCGGCTCGGGAGTTCTGGCGGCGGGGTCCTATGGGAGCGAAGTGCAGGATGAGATTTCCTACGACAAGGGCGCGCGAAGATTCCGCAGGTCCAGCAACCGCGCGGGCGGACTCGAAGGCGGCATGACCAACGGGGAGGACGTAGTCGTTCGCGGCTTCCTGAAGCCCATTTCGACCTTGCGCAAGGCGCTGGGTACCGCGGATATGGTCACCAAGGAGCCGGTGCAGGCGGCGTACGAGCGGTCCGACTGGTGCGTGGTGCCCGCGGGAGGCGTGGCCGGGGAAGCCATGGTGGCACTTGTCTTAGCCGATGCTTTTCTGCAAAAATTTGGAGGAGATTCGCTTGCCGAGATGCGGCGGAATTTCGAAAACTATGGCCGACAAATCGACGAGTTCTGAGCGCGCGGAACAAACCGCAGAAGCCACGGTGGTGGCGGCGCCCCCGCGCAAAATCTATCCCATCGTGAAGTATGGCGATCCGGTGTTGGAAAAGCCCGGGGCGGCGATCAAGAAGTTTGACGCCGACCTCGAGCAACTCGCCGAGGACATGTTCGCTTCGATGTATGCAGCGCAAGGCGTGGGACTCGCAGCGCCGCAGATCGGCAAGAGCATCCGGCTGGCCGTGGTGGACGTAACCGCGGGAAAGAATCCCGAAGCGAAAATCGTGCTTGTGAATCCCGAGATTATTCACGCGGAAGGCGAAGTGCGCGAAGAGGAAGGCTGCCTTTCGATTCCCGGTTTTCGGGGATACGTGGTGCGGCCGCAATTTGTGACCGTTCGCGCGCAGAGTGCCAAGGGCGAAACGTTCGAGATTCGCGGCGAAAATCTGCTGGCACGCGCCTTCTGCCACGAAATCGACCACCTCAATGGCATTCTGTTTTTGCAGCACCTGAGCATGCTGAAGCGCGACCTGATCAAGCGCAAGATCAAGAAGCTCCGGAAAGAGGGCGAGTGGTAGCTGCGGCTTGTCCCGGGGTGGCCTGCCCGTGAGCCGCATGCGTCTGGTCTTTTGCGGTACCCCGCAGTTTGCTGTTCCCTCTCTGAAGCACCTCCTCTCACAGCCCGACCTTGAAGTTCTGGGTGTGTACACCCAGCCGGACCGTCCGCGCGGCCGCGGCCAGGAAGTATCTTTTTCCCCCGTGAAGGAAGTGGCGACAAGGGCCGGGATTCCCGTAATGCAGCCGGAAAAAATCCGCGCGCCCGAAGTGGAAGAGCATCTGCGGAAACTTGCGCCAGATGTGATTGTGATCATCGCGTACGGACAAATCATCCCAAAGCGCCTGTTGCCGATTCCGCTGTTGGGCTGGATCAATCTGCACGCTTCGCTGCTACCCAAGTATCGGGGTGCGGCACCGATTCACTGGGCGATTGCGCACGGCGAAACCATGACGGGCAACACGACGATGCGGATTGATGCCGGCATGGACACAGGAGAAATGCTGCTACAGGAGGAGATAGCCATCGGGCCGGAGGAAACTTCGCCGGAACTGGCGGTACGCTTGGCTGAGGCGGGCGCTCCCTTGCTGGCAGAGACGTTGCGGCGACTGGCCAAAGGAGACTTGCCGGGGCGTCCACAAAACCACGCGGAAGCGACGGCGGCACCGATGCTGAAACGCGAGGACGGGCGCATCGATTGGTCCCTCAAAGCGTCGGAAATCTACAACCGGATGCGCGGCTTCACACCGTGGCCAGGGGCGTACACGGAATTTCGCCGGCAGACCTGCCATCTGCTGGGAAAGCCGCTATCTAATGGGAAAGCGGACGGCGTGCCGGGAACATTGGTGGCGCCCAAAGAGGGACTGCGCGTGTGCTGCGGAGGAGGCAGCCAGTTGGAGATTACCTCCGTCAAACAAGAAGGGCGGAAGCAGATTTCCGCAGCGGAATTTGTAAGAGGAGCGCGGCTGCAAACCGGGGAACGCTTCGGAACAAGTTGATTTGCTTGCCCTGCCCCGGTGAGTCATACTTCGTGACACGACGCGAACCGAAACACGCCGGATTGGGAGCTTACCTGAACATGAAGAGCCAGCCTGGGGACCTCGGAAATAGAGGAATTGCCATGGGTGTGCAAAGACGAGGAATGCAGGCCGTGGCATGGCTGTTGGCGGCACAACTGGCGGCTTACCCGCTGGCCGCCCGCCCCGCGGCGAACGACAAGCCGGCGCCGAAGGCGTCTGCGGATATGGTGCTCCAGGCGATGAAAAGCGAACTCGATCGCGCAAAGACCGACCTGGCAAAGAGCGACCCTCCGCCGTACTTCATCAGCTATACCGCTTACGATCAGGACCAGATCTTCATCGTCGGCGCTTATGGCGCGCTGCTGACCGATACGGCGGTGAAACGCCGCAGCGTGGATGTGACCATGCGCGTCGGCTCCCCAGACCTCGACAATACCCACGGGCAGAGCCGCTCGACCGGCATGAGTTCCGGAATTCTGCCGCTGCAGGATGACCCGGACGCCACTGCGCGCTTGCTTTGGGAATTGACCGACCGCGAATACAAGCGCGCAGCTCCCGCTTATCTGAACGTAAAGACGAACACCGCGGTGCGCGCCGAAGAAGAAGACAAATCGCCCGATTTTTCGAAAGAACAGCCTAGCGTACACACCGTCGAAAAGCTGACGGAGCCCGCCTTTGACAAGAAGGCCTGGGAAGACGAGATCCGGCGCTTGTCCGGCACTTTCCGGAAATATGGGGACGTGTACTTCGCCACGGTCGTACTGCAAGCCGGGTCGTCGAACTCGCGGATGGTCTCGAGCGACGGTGCGCAGATTGAAAGTCCCAGCGCCACGGCGCGCCTGGTGATGGAGGCACAGACGCGCGCGGACGACGGAATGGATTTGCTGCGCGTGGAAACGTTCCAGGCCCCGACGGCTGGCGGCCTGCCCAAGGAAGCCGAACTGCTGGCGAAAGTAGAGAAGATGACCGCAGACTTGAAAGATCTGCGGAAAGCGCCGGTAGCGGAGCCCTATGACGGGCCTGCCCTGCTGAGCGGGCGCGCCGCGGCGGTTTTTTTTCACGAGGTACTCGGCCACCGACTGGAGGGACACCGGCAGCGCGACGAGGAAGAGGGACAGACGTTCACCAAGAAAGTTGGCCAGGAAGTGCTGCCGAAGTTCTTGACGGTGGTGGACGACCCGACGCTCGGCCAAGTCAACGGATTGAAACTTGCGGGTACGTACGATTTCGACAGCGAAGGAACGCCGGCGCAAAAGGTGGTGGTGATTCAGGACGGCATACTCGAGAACTTTCTGATGTCGCGTATGCCGATCAAGGGGTTCGACCAGTCCAACGGCCACGGACGCAACCAGCCGGGCCTGATGCCCACCGGAAGGCAAGGCAACCTGATTGTGTCGTCGAAACAAACCGTGCCGGAAGCACAACTCCGGCAAATGCTGATTGACGAAGTGAAGAAGCAGGGGAAACCGTATGGATTGTATTTCGACGATATCCAAGGAGGGTTCACGTTGACGACGCGGTCGCTGCCCCAAGCATTCCAGGTGCTGCCGGTGATCGTCTATAAGGTCTATCCGGATGGGCGGCCGGATGAATTGGTGCGCGGCGTGGACATTGTGGGAACGCCATTGGCGGCGCTGACGCGAATTATCACCACCGGCGATACGCAGCACGTGTTTAACGGCGTGTGCGGAGCGGAAAGCGGCAGCGTGCCGGTGTCCGCGGTGGCGCCGGCGATGCTTTTCAGCGAGATGGAAGTGCAAAAACGCGGGCATGGTCATGAGCGTCCGCCGATTCTGAAGGCGCCGGGCGCAAGCGATGCCAGGGCGAGTGAAACGACTGTGCCAACGGGGGTGAAGCCGTGAGCGGGTTTTCGATGAAGATCGCGTGTTCGTTCGCGGCGCTGCTGCTGGCCGCTAGCGTAAATGTGCGGACCGGCTTCGCGGCCGGGCCCGAGGCCGCCGGCGCTGATGAGGCCACTGCCAAGGCGCACGAAATCGCCAAGGGCGACGTGGTGCTCGAAGCGTTGCTGACGGAGCTCGACCGTTCGAAAGACCACCTCAAGATGGACCAGGTCAAGGCGCCGTACTACATCGAGTATCGCGTGGACGACGTAGACAACCTCGATGCTGATGCGTCGTTTGGGGCGCTGCTGACCAACCAGCGACAGCATGTGCGCGTGCTGCGCGTGGTTGTGCGCATTGGCGATTACAAACAGGACAGCTTTTACGGCCGGGGTACAGGCGGCGCGGCCATTCTGCCCATCGACAACGACCCCATCGCGCTGCGCCGGCAGATCTGGCTGATGACCGACCAGGAGTACAAGGCCGCCGCGGATGCCTATGCGGAGAAACTCTCAGCGCTGAAACAGTTCAGCGCCGACCCGAATCCCGTGGACGATTTCGCCAAAGCCCTGGTGCTGACCAAGGTTGAACCTGTGGTTTCGCTGACGGTAGATGAGAATGCCTGGAAGGCGACGCTGCAGGAAGTCACCAGCATGTTCCGGAAATATCCGGAAGTGCAAAGCGTGGCCGCGAGCGCGCGGTTCAGTGCCGTGAATGAATACTTTGTGAATTCGGAAGGCACCATATCGCGCACTGGCCGCACCAATGCCACGGTAACGCTTAGCGGCAGCACGCAGGCTCCTGACGGCATGCGGCTGCAGCGGAACCCCTACTGGACCGAAGTGCGCCCGGAAGACCTGCCGGGGCGCGCGGAGTTGCTGAAGCAAACCACGCTGATGCTGGATACGTTGAAGGCACTACGGAACGCGCCGATCGTTGAAGAATCCTATCGCGGGCCGGTGATTTTCTCTCCCGACGCCGCGGATGACATCATGGCGGGGCTCGTCGGCGGAAATATTCTCGGGCGAAAGCCGCAACTCGGCCGGCCGAACCGTACTACCGGAGCTTTTGCGACCAGCTATAAGATTCGGGTCCTGCCCAAATTCGTGAGCGTGGTGGACGATCCGACCCTCAAGGAGTTTGCCGGAAAGAAGATCGCCGGCAACTATGACGTCGACAGTGAAGGCACGGCCGCGCAGGCAGTAACCGTGGTTAATGACGGAATGCTTGAGAATTATCTGATGGGACGGCAGCCGATCCGTGATTTCTCCACTTCCAACGGCCACGGGCGGGCGTCGCCGGGCACGGCGGCTTTTCCCTCCGTGGGAACGTTGATTTTCAAGAGCTCGGAGGCCGAACCCGCAGCGGAGCTAACGAAAAGACTGAAGGAAATGGTCTCCGAACAGAGCAAACCGTACGGCTATCGCGTGGATACACTGGGTCCGGGAAACGCGCCGCGGCTGTTGTACCGGATTTACGCCTCCGATGGACATGAAGAACTGGTGCGCGGGGCAATGTTCAACGAACTGGATGTGCGCGCGCTGCGCAACGATTTGATTGCCCTGGGCAACGACCCGCTCGTGAGCAACCGCGTGATTGGCGTGCCGCAAACCATCATTGCGCCTTCCCTGCTGTTCGATGAGCTGGAGGTGAAGCGCGCGGATACCAGCAAGGAAAAGCTGCCGGAATATCCGGCGCCGGAATTGAAAAAGCAGTGAGTGCTAGCGGCGCCCAGGGCAGCCCAGCGTGGATTAAACCATGACGATCCGTGAACGATTGGAATGGGTAAGCCGGATGGCGTTTTTGATGTTCATCCTTGCCTCGGCGGCGTTTCTGAGCGCCATTACCGCCATGCGCGTAGCCATTCACGGCCGGGAAGTCCCCATGCCCAACCTGGTTGGGAAAAATGTCGCCGAGGCCAGCCAGACGCTGCGCTCGAAGGGCCTGCTGCTGCGCGTGGCAGACCGCGTGTACAGCGATCTGCCCATTAACCAGGTGGTGCGGCAAACGCCACCCCCAGGAATGCTGATGAAGGTTTCACAGCAGGCGCACGTGGTTTTGAGCCTGGGGCAGAAGCAATTGGAAATTCCTTCGCTCGAAGGGCACACGCTGCGCGCCTCGCGGATTGAATTGCTGCGCGAAGGGTTGCAATTAGGCGAAGTCTCCTCCGTGGCTTTGCCCGATGAACCGGCAGACCAGGTGCTGCTGCAGAACCCCAAAGTCGGAAAAATGGCGGCAACGCCCAAGGTGGACGTGTTGGTCTCGGCAGGCCCTCGCGAAGCGAGCTACGTGATGCCCTACCTGATCGGGTTGAATGAAGGCGAGGCAGAGCGGCGACTGGATCTTGTAGGATTGCATCGCAAGACGAACAGCCTTGCAGCCCCACAGTGGCAGCGCGGCACGGTGATTGACCAGGTGCCGCTGGGCGGAACGCGGATAGCAGCCACCAGCAATGTGGAATTGACGCTTGCGAACTAAGACGAAGGAAACGGTAATCAGAAAGAAAAAAGGCCCGCGGACTTTGATTGCATCTGCGCTCGTGGCGCTGCACTGCTAAGACTCAGGCTGAAGCCCGTGCTACTTGGTGGCTTCCTTTTTATGCAGGCTCAGGCACATGGCAGCGGCAGTGTTGGGATCCACGGCGCTATCACCGCCTTCAATGTGGCGGATGATGCCTTCCTTATCGATTACGATGTTGGCGCGCAGGGCCCATTGATAGGTATCGCCGCCCTCTTCGTAGTTTTTCAGAATGCCGTAGGAGGTGAGCATTTTGTGGTTCATATCGCTGAGCAGAGGGAATTTGATGTTGATCTGCTTGGCAAATGCCTTGTTGGCGGCGGGACTGTCCATACTCACGCCAAAAACCGCAGTGTCGCTTAAATCAATCTTGCCCGAATCGATTCCAGACTGGACCGCCTGGAGTTGTTTCGTTCAACCACTGGTGAAAGCCAGGATGTAAACCGCGAGCAGAACATTTTTCTTGCCGCGGAATTCGCTGAGCTTTACGGTCTTCCACTCGTCGCTGAGCAGCGAGAAATCGGGAGCGGTATCGCCGACCTTGAGCGAAAGCTTCGGAATTTCCTCCTTGTTTTGGGGACCGGCGGAAAGCGGAACAACCGCCGATACGCAGGCAAATAGCAGGCATGAGGCAAGAATACGTTTCATGCACGACTCCTCGGCAGAAATTGGCACATTGGGATGATAACTGGGGTTGCGGTTAGGGAGTAGGGGAAAGTTTTGCGAGTTCCTGAAGGGCAGAGGAAACAAAGATGAGGCGGACAGTGAAGAGACGTTCGGCGGCTTGCTCGAATTGGATGCTGCACAGGCAAGAGTGCCTGTGCCACAGGCGCTATCGCAAATAGCCCCAGTTGTGCAATTTGTCCGAGTCCTCGCCCCATCGGTCGCCGATGTCCGTGCGGTAATACATGTTGGGAATGAGGATGTTTTTGATGCGCGAATATGCCTGCGCCTGCGCTTGCTTCATAGTCTGGCCGATGCCGACAACGATCAGGACGACGCCCGAAGTGCCGGCCACCAGCCACTGTTGATTGACGATTTTCACGTCCTCAATATGGATGCCTTCATTCACAGGCCGCTTGAAAACAATGGCGGCGTTTTTGGAAAACGATTCGAAGGTGGCCTCATCGTCAAAGGGAAACGGCGGCACGACGATGCGGATGCCGAGCTGAAAGCCGCTGCGTGTTCGCCACTTGGGCTCAAGCCCATTGGCGAGTTCCCAGAAAAAATCGCTGATGGGCGTGAGAATGCCTTCCTGCTGAATGCTGATGGTGGGATAGCCAAACCGCGAAGTAAATTCGAGTGGATAGATGCCGTTGTTGTTGACGATGCAGTTTAAGTCGATATAGCCGACGTATCCTTCCTCGGCGAGTTTCGGCTCCATCTTCAGCAAAGTGCGGTTGAAGAGCGCGTTGGGCTCGCTCCAGAACATCGCCGTGCCCATTTCGCCCGTCGGCGGACCGACTTCGCCGGGGAAAAGCTTCTTGTGTTCGAAGTTGATGTTGATGGGCGTAATGAATTTTTTTCCGTTGAAGAAGGCGCCGACGGCAACCTCCACGCCGTTCACGCGTCGCTGCAACTGGAAAATTTTGATTTCCTCGGAGAAGGCCTTTTTGTAAGCCTCGAGCATGCCAATTACGTCTTCGCCACTTTCCTCTTCGCCGACGAAGAGGCGGCGCTTGACGTTCTGCGCTTCCCCGCTGGGCTTGATGACGTAGCGGTCGGGATTTTTCTTCACAAACTCAATCGCGGGATCGAAAGAGTCGAAATCCTGGTAAGGAATAATCGTGACGCCCGCTTTCTTCAGCTCTTCCTGGCCGAAGGAGCGGTCATCCTCGAGATTATCGGTATAGGGAGTGCCGCCGATGACGGGTTTGCCTGCTGCACGTAGGGCCTGCGCCTTGGCCCCTTGGCCCAGGGTATCGTCAAAGACGACGATGTCAGCCCACTTGCAGTCTTTTTCGTCATCCGTGGACTTCGGGACAAACCCGTCGGCGATGTCGCGCTCCTTTTCGTTTTCGACGTAATAGCGGACTTCGTGACCTTCCTTGACCACCTGCCAGGCGATGTCGCCGATGAGGCTGGAGAGGGAGATGAAAAGGAATTTCTTTTTTTCCATGGACGAGGGCTGCGCGCTCCTAAAGAGAAAGGGTTGCAATCATTGTAGTTAGTGGGCGGCAGCTGGATGTTACAAATCGTTAAAATTTGCGAAGGGCCGTGCAGCATTGGCCACTTTGGTCGCGGAAAACCGCCAGCGGGGATAGCAGCATCCCAGTTTCCGTGGGCGGCTCGCAGACTAGCCTGCCAGGGAAAGTTTCGCCGGTTGCCTGTCCTTTCGTTCAGGTTATACTAGTTGCGTTCGAGCCGAGTGGGGGTCACCTTTCCGACCAAATGCCTTGCGGCCCGGGCCCAGAACGCCAAAAGTGAGGTGGGGATTGCGGCGACTTCCGCTTGTTCTCTTGAGTGCGCTTGTGCTGGTCAACGCCAGCATCTGTTCCGCGCAGATACTCCATAAAAAGAAGAAGGTCAATAAGTCCACCGATGCCAGCAACACGGCCGAGCCGGATAAGCAGCTCTACGACAAGGCCATGGACGACATCAAGCACGGGCGCCACGAAGTGGGGCGGCTAGGGCTGCAGACGCTGATCAACACCTATCCGGACAGCGAGTATCTCGCTAAGGCCAAACTGGCGATTGCCGACTCCTACTTCAAGGAAAGCGGCAGCGCCAACATCACGCAGGCGATCGCGGGCTACAAGGACTTCATCGTTTTCTTCCCCTTCCTGCCGGAAGCGGCCTACGCCCAGATGCAAGTAGCCATGGCCAACTACAACGAAATGCCCAAGGCCGACCGCGACAACACCCACACCAAGATGGCCGAGGAAGAGTTCCAGATTTTTCTGCAAAAATATCCGAAGGATCCGCTAGCCCCCAAGGCTGAGCAGCGCCTGCGCGAAGTGCAAGAGGTTCTCGCCGAGGGGCAATTCCGCATCGGCTACTATTACTACATAAAGGGCGATCCGCGCGCCGCGGCAGGCCGCCTAGCGCCTCTCGTGCAGCGTTATCCACTCTACAGCAAGTCCGATGATGCCCTGTGGATGCTGGGCGATATTTTCGAAAAAGCGGAAAAGAAACAATTCGCGGGATGGTATTACTCACGCATCATCCGCAACTATCCGCTCTCCAAGCATGCGCCGCAGGCGAAAGACAAGCTTAAGGCCATGGGCTTTCCCGTTCCGCAGCCCGATCCCAGATCGCTCGCGTGGATGACAGCAGAGCAAAACGCGCCGCGGCCCAAGGAATCCGTGCCGCACCGCGCCATGGGAATGCTGCACAGCGGGCCGGACGTGCATGTGACCGCGACAAACGGACGTCCGCAGATGGAACCAGAAACGGAGAATCCCGAGACGGAGACTTTGAGCGGTGGAAACCGCACTACCTTGGTGGGCAACCAGACCGGCGGCGGAAGCTCCGCGGGGACTTCGCCGGCGGTAGTTGAAACCGTGAAGCCGGGTGAACCGGCGCCCGCCAAGCAGGGGGACGCAGCTGAGGATACGGCAACGTCGACCAACAACGACAACACCCAGACGACAGATACGACAAACAACAGCGTATCGTCGGACCTTGGGGAAACCACGGCAAGCGCGCAGAGCGGCGGGGCTTCTCCCTCCACCACCGATGATTCCGGCAAAAACGGGAACACTAGCGGCTCGCAGAAGGAATCGAGCAGCAAGAAAAAGGGCTTGAAGAAGATCGTTCCGTGGTAAACAAGAAGAAAAAATCGGCTTTGTAAACAAGGGTGCGGCGAGGGCTGCGCCCCTTGTCCGTAAGGACAGGTTTTTGTTTCGCCACGGAGCATAGGCGCTTCCGACACACCGCCGCTTGTCAAGAATTGACGCTTTACGCGCTCGGTGCTCCAATGAAGCTTGTATCTTCGTGTCTCAGGCGGAAAAGTTTTTGGGAGGAAGTGCGGTGGCCAAGATCCTGGTTGCGGACGACAACAGCAATATCCAGAAAATGGTCGGGCTGGCCCTGAAGAATCAGGGCATCGACGTGGTCGCCGTGGGCAACGGCGAAGCAGCGGTCCGCAAGATCTCCGACATTCGTCCCGACCTAGTGTTAGCCGATGTGTTTATGCCCGTGCGCAACGGGTATGAAGTTTGCCGCTACGTGAAGGATGATTCGGCGCTCTCGCATATCCCGGTGATTCTGCTGGTTGGTGCGTTTGATCCCTTGGACGAACAGGAAGCGCAACGCGTGGGCGCCGACGGCGTGCTGAAGAAGCCGTTTGTGCCGCCGGACCCCCTAATCTCGATGGTGAAATCAGCCCTGAGCCGCGCGGGTGTTTCGTTGGGCAACGAGCCCGCGGAAAAGGGTCCCGCGCCCGTGGTGCCCATGGCCAAGGAGACCCTGGCGTCGAAAGCCGCAGTGCCTCCACCGGTTCCGGAAGCGGAAGTAGAAGCCGTCCTTGAGGACTTCCCTGCTCCTGCTCCGCCTCCATCCGTGAAAATTGCGTCGGGTTCTGAGCCGGTGGCGTTTGGGAGCCTGTTGGATACGCCGGAAGCGGAAGAAGATTTGGGCTACGTTTCGAAGCCGACCGAAGCCCTGGAAGCTGCCCGAAAGTGGAGCAGCGCGGAAACCGAAGAGGAAGAGGAGAAGGGCGGCTGGCGGCCAGGGGGTATGGAAGGCGATCGGGAAGAAGGGGAATCGCCGGCTGCCGGGGGACAAAAGGATTGGCGCGATGAAGCATTTCACGGGAGTTCGCCCGCTGACGCATCCAAATCGCACCGCTGGACTCCTGCCGAGAACACGCAGCTTGCGCACGCGGATAATGCGTCGTCCGTTGGAGTTTCCACGATTGACGGGAAGCCCGCGCCGGCTGCGTCACCTTTTGCGGGTGACGCCTGGGCCGCAGCAATGGCCTCCAACGTGGAAGATACAGTCATCGGGGCACAGAAACAGCCGTCCATGCAGAATGCTGCGCCAACTGCTCCGGCTTCGGAAGAATCGCGTTCTGCAGTAGAGGAACAGCCGGCAGCTCCGGCAACGGCGAACTTGGCCGCGTCCACGGAAACGCCTTGGGAAGTGGAAGCCAAGAAGGCTTCGATGTTCGCTTCCACATGGGATGCGCCCATACCGGAGCCTCCAGCTGCTGCGCCTCCGGGCGTCGCCGAGGCGGAAAAGTTCCTTGCGGAAGAGCCGGCCGCGATTCTGCCGGAGCCAGTAAACGAGACGGTAAACGCGTATGCTGCCGAGCCGTCGTCGCAAACCACACAGGAATTTGTGGCGGAAGCACAGGAGATGGATTCCCTAGTGACCGGCTCCTCCTATTCCTCTTCGGAGCTATTGACGGGGAATGAGACGCAAGAAATTCCTGCGTATACGGAGAATGCGTCGAGTTATGCTATGCCCCAGGTGACGGAAGAAGTCGCGGCGCGCCAAGCGGGGGAACCTGCTTACACTTTCGAGACTGCGGAAGATTCGCTGCCCTCGGAGCCCGCTATTGCTGCCGCCGAACCTGCTACGGCTCCACAGGTCAACATGGATGAACTTGTGGCCCGCGTCGTCGCCAAGATGAACCCAGACATTTTGCAAAAGGTAACGCAGGAAATCCTGCGGCCGGTGATCGAAGCGCTCATCAAAGACGAGCTGACCCCCAAAAAGTAGTTTTGCCCCTCTGCTATCTCTGTGGTAAAGCTTTTCCGCACTCGCCACTTCCGATTCGCCGTTAAAATTGACGCCACTCGCCGCCTGCCCGTATATTCAAAGATTACCCTGCGTGGACCGGAGCCTTCCGTGTCCGGCCATGCGTCAGGATGAGGAGAACGCATCGGGATGCCCCGGGAAATCGCTAAAGCCTATGAACCGACACAGATTGAGCCGCGCTGGGCGGAGTTCTGGGTCAAGCAAGAGCTGTTCAAAGCCGACCCCGCCAAGCCCGGGCCGGTCTTCTCTATCGTGATTCCGCCGCCCAACGTGACCGGTTCGTTGCACATCGGCCACATGCTGGACCACACGGAAATCGACATCCTCACGCGCTGGCATCGTATGCGCGGATACAACACGCTTTACCTACCGGGAACGGACCACGCCGGAATTTCCACCCAGCGCGTCGTGGTACGGCAACTTGCCGAACAAAAAATCAATTACCGGGACTTAGGCCGTGAGGAATTCGTGCGCCGCGTGTGGCAGTGGAAGGAAGAAAGCGGCGGCACGATTCAGCAACAGATGAAGCAGATCGGCGAGTCCTGTGATTGGTCGCGCGAGCGCTTCACGCTTTCGCCCGAGCTTTCGCGCGTAGTGCGCGAAGTGTTCGTGCGTCTTTACGAACAGGGCTACATCTACCGGGAAAACCGGCTGCTCAATTGGTGTCCCGTTTGCCTGACGGTATTGAGCGATCTGGAGGTGATTCACGAAGAGCGGCCTGGGCACTTGTGGCTTATCCGCTATCCGGTGGTTGGGACGAAAGAACTCCTGACTGTGGCGACCACGCGGCCGGAAACCATGCTCGGTGACACCGCGGTTGCGGTTCATCCGGAAGATGAACGCTACAAGCACCTGATTGGCAAGAAAGCTTTGCTTCCCCTGATGAACCGGGAAATTCCCGTCATCGGCGACGAGATGGTGGACCGCGAGTTCGGCACAGGCGCGGTGAAGATTACCCCGGCACACGATCCCAACGACTTTGAAGTCGGCAAACGGCACGGATTAGCAGAAATCAATGTGATGACCGACGACGGCCACATGAACGCAAGCGCCGGTGCGTACAAGGGCTTCGAGCGCTTCGCTGCGCGAAAGAAAATTGTTGAGGACCTGAAGACGCAGGGGCTGCTCGAGAAAATCACCGATCACGTCAGCGCGATCGGTTTGTGTGAACGCAGCAAAACGGTTGTGGAACCGCGTGCTTCGACACAGTGGTTCTGCCGGATGAAGCCGCTTGCGGAACCTGCAATTGCGGCGGTGGAGCATGGCGAGATTCTGATCGTTCCGGAAAACCGCCGCCAGGAATATTTCAACTGGATGCGCAACATCAGGGACTGGACGCTTTCGCGGCAACTCTGGTGGGGCCACCGGATTCCGGCGTGGCACTGCTCGGGTTGCAAGGAAGTGATTGTCGCACGCGAGGCGCCCACCAAGTGCACGAAATGCCCTTCCGGCGATTTGCAGCAGGATCCCGACGTACTCGACACGTGGTTCAGCTCTGGACTGTGGCCGTTTTCGACGCTGGGTTGGCCGGAAAAGACGCCCGACTTTGAGCGCTATTACCCGACGAGCCTGCTGATTACCGGCTACGACATCCTTTTTTTCTGGGTTGCGCGCATGGCCATGTTGGGGATTCATTTTACTGGACAAGTTCCCTTCCGGGCGGTCTACCTGCATTCACTCGTGCGCACAACGGGTGGAGAGAAGATGTCCAAGTCGAAAGGAACCGGCCTGGACCCCGTCGCTCTTAACGAACAATACGGCACCGATGCCATGCGCTTTTGCCTGGCGTCGATGGCGGCACCAGGAACCGACATTGTGTTGTCAGACGACCGGCTGCTCGGTGCGCGTTCGTTTGCAAACAAAATCTGGAATGCCGCGCGGTTTCTGTTCGTGAATCTCGATAAGTACGAAGAAAGCGGGGCTGCGATCGAGGCGCTTGCCGGACCAGCCGTACGCGCGAGGGCACCCTATGCCTATCAGGGAAGCGTTCCTCTGGCGGACCGCTGGTTGTTTGCACGCATCACGGCAACCGTGGAGGTCGTCAACGACGCGCTGGCTAACTATCGGTTCCACGAAGCCGCACAGGCCGTCTATCAGTTCTTCTGGGGAGATTTCTGCGACTGGTACATCGAGTGGGTGAAACCGGATCTGCAGAACACTGACCGAGTCCGCGCCGATGTTGCCTGGAAGAATCTCTTTGCCGGCTTCGACGCGGCGCTGCGTTTGCTTCACCCGTTCATGCCTTTTTTGACCGAGGAGCTGTGGCATCAATTGCCGCAAAAAGCCGGAGCGAAATCCATTGCCTTGGATGCGTTCCCGGAGCCTGTCGCTGCGTTGAAAGATGCGGTCGCGCTGGCCGAATTTTCCCTGATCCAGGAAGTCATCCAGGGTTTGCGGACAGTGCGCTCGGAGATGAAACTCGACCCCAAGAAAAGAGTGTCAGCGGAATTCGCGAGCGCAGATGCGAAGACACGCGCGGTAATCGAAGCAAACCGCGATGGAATCCAGCGGCTGGGGCTTTTGACCGAGCTGCGGACGCTCGCGGGAAAACTGCCCGATGGCGGAGGAGGTATGCGGTCCAGCGCGGAGTTCGATCTTCGAATTCCCGAGGTCGAAGAAACTATTGACGTTGCAACGGAATTGGCCCGGTTGAATAAGGAGATTGCGGGGCTGGACAAGGCCGTTGCTTCCAAGCAGAAGCAGTTGGACAACGAAACTTTTCGCAGTCGCGCGCCGCAAAAGGTTATTCGCGAGATGCAAGAAGCACTGGCTGGCCAGAAGGTTGAACTAGAGAAGCTGAGCGACAGAAAGAGAAAGCTGGAAGGCGGTACCGTCACCGCGAGCTAGCTTTCTTTGTAGGTGCGCAGCACTGCTGCACCCCGAGTCCGCAAGATTGTTCAGCCCAGGGCGCAAAGCGATCCCGCAGACTGCTTCTCTTCCGTTTTCGTTTGAGGGTTCCCCGCATGACCATGGCATCGCCGCGAAAAATCCTAGTTACCAGAAAACATATCGCTTCCGCCGGCGGCATCAAGGCCGCGCTGGACGAAGCCCACAGCCTTGCCGCCCTGCGGATGACGCCCCGCACCATGACCGCGTATGAAGCCGTTGGAAGCAAGCCGACAGAAACCGACGGTACGACCGTGCTGGTGCAAATCGAAGTGTGCAGCGAGCGGGAACTTCGCGAGGCGCTGGACGCGGCCGCGGAGGCTGTTCTGCTGGTAAATATGAGCCAATGGGAAGCACGGCGCCTGACGGAACTTGCCAGGGATCTGCGAACCGACTGCTTCGTGGAAGTCGCCGCCGGCGACTCCGGGAAGAACGCTTGAGTGCAAGCTGCGGGGCAAGTAAGCTAGTGCGCGTGAAGCACAAGACCAGGGCCTGATGCCACAACCTACTTCCCTTCCCGGAACTACTGACCGGCGATTGGTGGCGTTGCTCACACTTCTTTCGGAAAATGCCACGATTGTCATCAGCGGAGAACGCATTGCGCGCGAAATCGGCGTATCGCGTTCCACGGTGTGGCGCTGGGTGGAACGGCTGCGCGAACTGGGAGTGCGCGTAAAGGGCCAGCCGCACACCGGCTATTTCCTGGAAAAGGTTTCCGACATCCTGACGCCGGACCTGGTGCGCAAACGGCTGAAGGGCAGCCTGTTCGGGAAGCGCGTATACCACTTCTTCCGGACGGACTCGACCAACCGCGTGGCCATGGAACTTGGCTACGCGGGCGAACCGGAAGGCGCCGTGGTGCTCGCCGAGGAACAAACAGCCGGGCGCGGACGCGCTGGACGTAACTGGCATTCCGAGCGCGGCGTGGGACTTTATATGACGCTGTTGTTGCGACCCAAGCTGTCACCCGCACAAGCGCCGCTGTTGACCATGCTCGCTGGCCTTTCCGCGCACACGGCGTTGCTGGGGCAAACCGGACTGTCCGCGGAATTGAAGTGGCCGAACGATCTGCTGCTCAACGGCAAAAAACTGGGCGGCATTTTGACCGAGATGCATGCGGAACCCAGCGCGGTGCGCTTTGTGATCGTGGGCGTTGGCATCAATGTCAATCAGGAAAAATTTCCGGCGGAGCTGTCGGCAACCGCTACTTCCCTGCGCAAGGAGACCGGGCGCCTGCACTCGCGGCTGGAATTTCTGGTCAAGTTGCTCGGCCAATTCGAGACCGATTACAATCGCTTCTTGCGCGAAGGCACGGGTTACGTGGTGCAGCGTTTTGAGCTGGTATCGAGTTTCGCGATCGGCCGCCGCGTGCGAGTGGATACGGGCGCAGAGAGCTATCTGGGCACAACGGATGGCCTGAGCCCGGAAGGGTTGCTGATTGTTAAGAAGGACGGCGGCGCGAGCGCAACGGTGATCGCCGGCGACGTGACGGAGGTTCGTTAGGGACGTGGCATGCTGCTGACCATCGATGTGGGCAACACGAATACGATGCTCGGAGTGTTTCGCGCGGAGGAACTGATTGCTAATTGGCGGCTGACCACCGCGCGCGCGCAAACCGTGGACGAGTATGGCGTTCTGACGCGTAACCTGTTTTCGCTCGCCGGCCTCGATCAGAAAGACATCACCGGCGTGATGATCAGCTCCGTGGTGCCTCCGGTGAACTGGACCCTTGCGGAGATGTCGCGGCTTTATTTGGGAAAGAGGGCGCTGTTTGTGGAACCGGGCGTGAAAACCGGCATGGCGGTTCTGGTGGATAACCCCATGGAGGTGGGCGCGGACCGCATCGTGAACGGAGTGGCCGCGTTTCATCTTTATGGCGGGCCGTGCATCGTCATCGACTTCGGGACCGCAATTACCTTCGACGTGATTTCGGCGAAGTGTGAATACCTGGGCGGCGTGATTGCTCCGGGAATCGGGATTGCATCGGAAGCGTTGTTCAGCCGGGCTGCGCGACTTCCGCGTGTGGAAATTAAAGACCCGGGCAAAGTCGTCGGCACCAATACTGTGACGCACATGCAAGCCGGGCTTTACTACGGTGCGGTGGACATGGTCGACGGTATGCTCACGCGCATGAAGGCGGAGTTGAAGACCGATGCGACGGTAGTGGCTACAGGAGGCCATGCGCGGCTGGTGGCCAAGGGTACAAAGCATATCCAGCACGTGGATGAGTTTTTGACACTGCTGGGTTTGCGGCTCATTTGGGAAAGGAATCAGCAAGGAGAGGCGGCGAGAGAAGGAGCGGGCGCTGCAGTTGGGAATTTTAAGAAGGGGAAGCGGTAGAGCCATCGGACAGCCTCAGAAGGCCGTCGCTAAGGACCCGAGAAAGACCGCAGGGCGAGCCAAAAACGCTCTGCGCTACACATGGAAAATTGGAACTACTTTAACTACTTCACGGAAATAGAAGAGCATTTCTGGAATAAGCGCGGCGCACATCTGCTGGTTTCGCCTCTGGATTGGGCGATCATGGAGACGTGGCAGAAGGCTGGTGTGCCTTTAGAAGCGGCACTGAAAGGAATTGATCGCGCGTTTGAAAGCTATCAGAGGTCGCGGCGGGGAGCGGGAAAACCGCTGAAAAGCCTCGCGTACTGCACGGATGCGGTGCTGGAAGCGGCAGAAGAAAGCCAGGAGGCTGCCGCCGGGGCACAACCGGCGAACGGCAAGCCACCGGCCAAAGAGCCTTTCTCACGCGAAGAGTTGCGGGCATATCTGGAACGAAATATCGCGCTGCTGCAAAAGGCCGCCGAGGGCTGCGCTGTGGCGCAGCCCTCGGTCGGCGCACTTTTTGGCGAAGTCGCGGTGTCGCTCTCAGCGGCAATGACGCGGCTGGATTTGCCGGGCCGTCTGGATTTGGAGGATCTGGAGCGGCGCCTGACGATTCTCGATGAAAAGGTTCATGCGGTACTTGTGAGCCAGGCCAGCGAGGAGTTGTTGCTGAAAATTCGCCGCGAGGTGGATTCGCAACTGGCCGCGTACCGGCGCAAGATGAAGGCGGAGCAACTGGCAGTGGTGGAGCGGCAGTATGTACAGAAGGAGCTGCTCGAGAAATACCGCGTCCCGCGACTCAGTTTGTTTTATTTCGGATAGAAGAAGCCATTCGCTGTGGTCGTAAGCTTTAAGAGAGGGAAAAAGAGTTTTAACACAGAGGGCACGGAGGCGGCTAGATAAGTGTAGCTATTGCATACTATGGCTGATGAGTTACTATTGTCGATCGAAAAGCTGATTTACGGCGGTGAGGGATTGGCGCACGCCGACGGCAACACCGTGTTTGTGCCTTACGTGCTCCCGGGCGAGCGGGTTCGCGCGGCGGTGCACACCCGCAAAAAGAAGCTGATCCACACGAACCTGCTAAAGGTGGAGCAAGCGGCGGCCGCGCGTGTGGCGCCTGCATGCCCGCACTTCCAGGTCTGTGGCGGCTGCCACTACCAGCACATCGATGTTGCAGAACAGGTTCGGCAGAAGAAAGAAATTCTGCGCGAGACGCTTTCCCGGCTGGGCGGCGTTTCCTGGAACGGCGCGATTGCCGAACACACCGCGCAACCCTATGGCTACCGCAACCGCGCCCAATGGGCTTATCGAGAGGCCATGCCGCGGGCTCTGGGCTATTTTCTGCCGGAGAGCGCGCGCATCGTGGCCATCGACCAGTGTCCGGTGCTTTCGCCCGCGCTGCACGGGGCTTTTACTAAATTGCAGGAGATGGCGCGAAACAATACCTTGCCGACCGGCTTGCTCGAGATCGAGGCGTTCGCCGATTACGCCGACGCAAAGATTGCGTTGAACGCGGCCTTTGAACGCTTTGCGAAACCCGTCAAGGACTTGATCGCCGATTTTCGCGGCGCCCTGCCCAGTCTGGAAAGCCTGCTGCTACTGGATCAGAGCAAGAACCGGTTCGAATTGTCCGGGCCGGGCTATTTGCAACACAGAGCCGGCAGCTTCGCCTACCGCGTCAGCCATTTGTCTTTTTTCCAGGTGAACCGGTTTTTGATTGAGGAATTGCTCCAGGCCGTCGTGCGCGGCAAGCAGGGGAGTCTTGCTCTGGATTTGTATGCGGGCGTCGGATTCTTTACTTTGCCGCTGGCAAAGGCGTTTTCGCGCGTTATGAGCGTGGACGCGAATCTGGCCGCGACCGAAGACCTGCGCGCCAATGTAAAAGACGCTGGCGTGGAAGTGGTTTCCGAAAATTCGCACACGGAAGAATTTCTGAAGAAATTCACGGAGCGCCCAGACTTTGTCGTGCTGGACCCGCCGCGAGCCGGCCTGGGTGCGGAAACCGCCGCTCGCCTTGCAACATTGGGCGCCACCGAGGTCGCGTATCTCTCCTGCGACCCTTCCACGCTGGCCAGGGATTTGGCGGTTCTCACCGGGTCCGAACGCCGCCCGCGAACCACTGTCGAGCCCGGGAACCGCTATGAAATTTCCGATGTGCACCTGTTTGATCTGTTCCCGCAAACCTACCACATCGAGACACTCGTAAGGCTGAGAAGAGTGACATGAGACTCCCGGCCGTAGTGCTTACCGTCGCCTAGGGCTGGCAGCATTTTGCTCGGTCGGCAAATTTCTCTCCCCCCTTCCCAGTTCCTAGCTTGCCTCCCGGCCGTTGCCACCGCAACACATTTTGAGGCGCCTTGCCGCCGGCCAGGTTGAACTGAAAATTCCCCTTCGCTGGTACGTCCAATTGCGCAGCGCCCCCCCACTTGCCTTGGCGATATGGAATCGAACTCGTCTTTCGGGAGTGGAGTCAGCAACGGGGCTAGTGCCCCTGACGGGCGGCATGCGACTGGGCTTCGCGCCGAAGGAGAATGATCCCGCGTTGCCGGAGCTGCACGCGGGCGACGAACTCAGCGCCTTCGTGCAGGCACACAGGCCGCAGGTTTTTCGCGATGCACGTGGATGTGCTGGACGTGGCGCAAGGCGATTCGGCCCTAGGAACTGCTTTTTGGCATGCGCGGATAAAGTCGCCGCTTCAAGCAACGTGCATGCGCCAGATCACCAGTAGCGCGGCGAGGCACAATAGAAATCCCAACGCAGCCTGGTACTCGTGATTTTTCCAGTATTGCGCCCAGGAAAACGAACCTTCCGCCGAGTCCGGCTTTTTGGCCGGCGTTAACCTGGGGAAAAAGAGCGGCACCGATTGGGCGTAGGCGTTGAATTCGGCTCCGTGATGGCCGTGCAATTCTATTTCCTCGCGGCGCATGACAAACGTATAGACCAGCGCAAAATAGAGAAGCAACAACGCCGCCGACCACCAGGAATTCATGGCGATAGCCGCCCCGAGGCCGAGGATGCTGCTGCCAAAGTAGAGGGGGTTGCGCGTGCGCGCGTACGGACCCGTGGTCGTCAGGACGGCCTGCTTTTGCAAATAGCCGGCGGCGTAGGCGCGAATCGCAAGACCCACCACGCCGACGCAGGCGCCGAAGAAAATCGGCCGCGGCGCCGGCCGCGAGAGCCACAAAACCACCGCGGCAAGCGCATATCCGATCCGTACGCGCCACCGCGCGAAAAAATCCAGCAGGGTCACGCGGGCTCTCCGAGGCGCTGCTGAAGCGCGTGGAAGACCTGGTCCACGGAAATCTTCAGCAGCGAGGGGGCGGTGCCGGAATCACGATCGTGCGTGGTAACCGCTTCCGGGTCGCGCAGGACAAAGTGTTGTGGCGGATAAGGCCCGTTGCGCGCGGGATTCGTGGGGCCGAAGATGGCAACCGCTTTCGTGCCGAGGGCGATGGCCAGATGAAGCGGTCCGGTGTCGCCTCCCACAATACACTGCGCACCTTGCAGCAGGGCCATCAATTGGCCGAGTTCTCCGTCGTAGGCGACAGGTTCGGCGCTGCCGCTCGCGGCTTTCACCGCGGCCGCCAACTGTTCTTCTCCCGGGCCGTAATTGATCACGCAGCGCATGTTGAGGGTTTCGCAAACTTTGCGGCAGAGTTCCCCAAAGCGCTCCGCGGGCCAGCATTTGGAACGCCATCCGCCGCCCGGACTCAGCACGATGTAGCGGTCAATGCCCGCAGCTTGGAGATCGCGACAAACACGTTGCCGGTGCTCCTCGCCAATTAGTAATTTCACCGGCGCAACCGTGGCGCTTGCCCCGGCGCGAAGCGAAAGCTCACCGTTCTGGTCGGCGATGTGAACGCTCTTCACGCGCACGCGATCGGTGTAAAGCAAAGGCACGCCGAATTCGCGGATAGTTTCCGAGGAGAACCCGATGCGTTTGCTTACGCCGCCGAAAAACGGAAGCACGGCCGATTTCCAGAGTCCCTGATAGTCAATTGCGGCATCCCACGATTGCGCGCGAATCCTTGCAATGATGGCGCGCACGCTGGAAAGGTCGCGGGAATCGATGGGCCACATTTCATCGGCAAGGTTGCTGCTGGCCACCAGGTCCACCCACCGGGGATGAGTGAGCCAGACAATTTTCGCTTCCGGAAATGCACCGCGCAACGCAGCCACAGCCGGGAACGTGTGCACGATGTCGCCGAGAGAGCCTAAACGCACAACCAGGAAACGCGGCTCAGGCATGCGGTGCCTTGCGGATCGCGTCAAGCAGCGCGCGCGTGGAATGGTCTTTCGGATCTCCGACAATGGCCACCCGGATGCCGAGGCGCGCCGCGACAGCGCGCTCGGGCACGGACTCGGCGGTGTAGTCCGTGCCCTTGGCGTGCACGTCGGGCCACAGCTCTTCCAGGAGTTTTTCCACGTTCGGCTCGGGGAAAATCAAAACATAGTCCACAACACGCAGGGCCGCAACCAGTAAGGCGCGGGCATGTTCGTCGAGGATCGGGCGTCCCGGCCCTTTGAGCGGGCGCACGCTGGAATCGGCGTTGACCCCAACGACGAGAATGTCGCCTTCGCTTCTCGCGCCTTCGAGATAGCGAACGTGGCCCACGTGAAGGGTATCGAAGCAGCCGTTAGCCAGAACGATCCGTTGGCCGCGCCGCTTTGCCGCTGCCAGTTCTTCCCGAAGCTTTTCTCGCGACACGATTTTAGGGACGGCCGGGCGCATGGTTCAGGAGTTGTCCCCCGAAGCTGAGTCCGCGATGGCTTCAAGAAGTTCCGCGCGGGAAACCGTAGCTGTGCCACGTTTCATGACCACAAGGCCTCCCGCGATATTGGCGATGTGCGCAGCCTCGAGCGGCGAAGCGCCACTGGCGAGTCCGAGTGTGAAGGCAGCGAGAACGGTGTCGCCGGCGCCGGTGACGTCCACGGCTTGGTCGCTGCCGTAAACGGAAATGTGCGCGGTCTGCTGGCCCGGTTGAAACAGCGCCATGCCGTCGCGCCCACGCGTAATGACCAACGATTCCAGCTTCATATCGGTAAGAGTGGCGCGGCCGCAGCGTTCGAGCTCTGCGATATTTTTTCCGATGGTGGCGTGGTGCAACGATTCCATTTCCCCTTCATTGGGTGTTGCGGAATGCAGTCCGGCGTGGGCGTACCGGTCGAGTTGATAGCGAGAGTCCAGTGTAGCGATAGCGCGGCGTTTGCCACGGGAAAGGAGCTTCGCCACTTCCTCTGGAGAAGCCACGCCAAAACCGTAGTCGGAAACGGCCAAGGCATCGGCTTTTTTCAGCGAGTGCGCCACCTTGGCGTAAATCTTTTTGTGAACCTCCGTGGGCAGCGCCTGTGCGGGCTCGTAATCCACGCGCAGCACCTGCTGGCCCACCTTATGCGCCCAACCTGCCAGGAAGCGCGTTTTTGTCGGCGTGGTCCACCCTTTCACGCGGAAAATCCCGGAGAGGTCTACCCTTTGCGCGCGAAAAAAATCGCGCAGGCGATCGCCGACTTCGTCTTCGCCCACGGCCGTAATCGGAATCACCTTTGCTCCCAGGGAGGCGAAATTATTGGCGGCGTTTGCGCCTCCGCCGGGAACAATCTGCGTTTCACGGTGCTTCAGGATTAGGACCGGAGCTTCGCGCGACACCCGCGTGATATCGCCGATCTGAAATGCGTCGGCGACGAAATCGCCCAGCAGCACAACGGTTTTTGCCGAAAATCGTTCGACATATTCGGCCAGGGCCATCAGGTCGACCGCCGGGCTGCCCGGCGATTGCTTTTTGGCGCGCTTCATTGGTTCTCCCGCAAAATCCAGTCCACTGCACTTTCCAGATTCTCGGTCACACAATCGGGTTGCCGCGGCCACTCTTGCGCATGCCACGCAAGTTCCCCGAGGCCATAGCCGGTTTTTACCAGGATGGCACGCGCGCCGCCGTTAAACGCGAGTTCCATATCCGCATACCGATCACCAACCACGAAGGAACGCTGAATGTCTAAGCCGAGCTCCTCCGCGGCACGATGTAGCATACCCGGCTTTGGCTTGCGGCAGGCGCAGCGAGCGGCGCTGCCGTGCGGGCAGCAGTACAAGGCATCCAGGCGCGCCCCGCGTTCCGCAAGTTCCCTTCTCAACCGCTCATGAACTTCCTGCACCAGCAATTCCGGAAAATAGCCGCGCGCCGCGCCGGACTGGTTGGTGACCACCACCACCCGTACACCAGCTTCGTTCAGGCGGCGGATGGCTTCCGGCACAAAAGGAAACATACGAAAACGGTCAAGATGATTCAAGTGACCCACTTCTTCGGCGATGTTGCCATCGCGATCGAGAAATACCGCGGGCCTGCGGTCAGAGGGATCAGGCAGAGGCCACCTCCGAAACGCGGGCAAGCAAGGCGGTTTCGACCATCGTTGGCGTCACGGCAGTCATGCAGCGGTGGTCGGTGGGGCAGTGCCTCAAGAAACATGGGCTGCAATAAGGCTTTTGCTGGACGATCGTGGCGCGCGGTGTGACCGGAGAGGTACCTTCGGGATCCGTGGGGCCAAAAATGGCAACGACCGGCAGACCGACCGCCGCGGCAACATGCATGGCTCCGGAATCGTTGCCGAGAAAGAGATGGCATTGTGAAAGTAGCGCCGGCAGTTCGCTGATGGAGGTTTTTCCGGTGAGATTGATGGGCGGTTTCGAGAGTGTCGCCGCGATGGCATCGGTAACGGGAGTTTCGCCGGGAGTGCCGAACAAGATTACGTCGGCGTCGCGGTTCGAAAGAAACGCGTTCAAGGCTTTGGCAAAACGATCCGGAGGCCAGCATTTCGCGGAGCCGTACGAGGCACCGGCACCGACTGCAATTCGCAGCGCGCCGGGTCGCGCCCCGGCTTCGCGAAAAACTTGCCGGGCACCATGGCGGGCGGCATCGGGCACTTCTAGAGCGATATGAGCGTCGTCGCGGAGGGGGCCGAGCCAGCCGGCGCGGCGGAGGAGTTCCAGGTAATAAAACTTTTCGTGCGCAGGAATTTCGCCGGGTTTGGGAACTGGAATCGCTTTGGTGAGGAGAAACGAACGGGCGTCGCGGGCGTAGCCGATGCGCTGGGGAATCCGGGCGCGCCACGCGAGCCAGGCGGCGTCGAAGGCATTTTGCAGCAGCAGGGCAACATCGAATTTCTTGGCTCGAAGGTCAGCTACAAGCTTTTCACGCCCGCTCCAGCCGCGGTGTGCGCCCACCGGAGCGTATGGAATCAATTCGTCGGCTACCGTCTGGTCGCGATAAATCTCCGCCACGTATGGCCGCGCGACAATGCTGATGTGCGCTTCGGGATATTTCTGGCGGACCGCGCGCAAAGCGGGCAGCGCCATAATGGCGTCGCCGACCCAGTTCGTCGCGCGAATCATGATGTTCATGCCGCGGCGCTCCTGGTCTCAAGAGCCGCATGGATGGCGGCAAGGAGAGCTTCCTGCTGCGGGATTTCGAATTCGATCACCGCGATAAAAACAGGAAGTTCGTTGAATTGGACTCCCGCCAGATTTTGCGCGTCCTTTTCCGTGGTCACGAGCACCTTGGCGCCACCGGCGCGGGCGGCGGTTTCAAGTTCAAGTGCGTCGCGCGCATCGTAACGGTGATGATCAGGAAATTCGGCGGTTTGTATCAAGGAAAGGCCCCAGTTTTGCAGGTCCAGGAAAAACGCACGTGGATTGCCGATCCCGCAAAAGGCGTAGAACGGTCCCGGGCCAACTTCTTCGAGAGCCAAAGTCTGGATTCCGGCGCCCAGGCGGCGAAAGCCGACGAGGCGCGTTGCCGCCGAAAACACAGGATACTTCTGAAGCTGCGCAATTGCAGCCTGCGCGGCCGCAGAAGTTTCGGCGCGTGTAATCACCAGCAGGTCGGCGCGCTGCATCGCGGAGACCGGCTCACGAAGGCGTCCTGCGGGGAGGAGAAACTCACCGCCGAGGGCTTTCGTGGCATCCAAAAGCAGGATGTTGACGTCGCGGGCGAGTTGCAGGTGTTGAAAGCCATCGTCGAGCAGAAACACATCTGTGCCGGACTTTTCCAGTTGCAAGCCTTGCGCGTAGCGATCCGCTCCAACGCCAAACAGAACGCGTTCCTGCAAGCGGAATTTTATTAGCTCAATTTCGTCGCTGGTGCCGCCGCTGCCTTTGTAGCCTCGAGTCAGAATGCCGACGCGTTTGCCTTCGTCGAGGAGACGCTCCGCGAGCCAGATGACCATCGGCGTTTTACCCGTGCCGCCGACGGTGAGATTGCCCACGCTGATGACCGGCTTGTTCAAGCGCCTCGGCTTCAACGTGCCCCGCGCGTAAAGCCATGCCCTCAATCGCACGAGGTCTCCATAAAGCACCGATACCGGCCACAGCAGCAGACGCAACCACGGCGGCAGATTCATCGCGCGGCGCCGCCCAAGTGCTTTGCAATTTCTGCAAGGGCACGATCGAGCGCCCCTCGGCTGGTTTCTACCAACTGCCGGGCACTTTCGCCCATCCGCCGCGTCTTTTCCGGATCCTTCAGCAAGTGGATCATTTCTACGCCGGCATCTTCGGGACTTTCCACCTGGATGGCGGCCTGGGACTCGACGAAACGCGCAGCCATCGCCGCGAAATTCTCCATCGAAGGGCCGAACACAGGCACTTTGCCAAAGGCGGCTGGTTCGAGGATGTTATGCCCGCCGGAATTCACGAGCGACCCGCCGACAAAGACCCCGTCGGCCAGGCGATAGAGGGAAGCCAGTTCGCCAATCGAATCGAGGAGCATCACGGTCGCGTCATCAGGAATGCCGTCCTTGCTGCCGTTTGTATTTGCCGGAATGCCGGGACCCGGCAGCGCCAATTCGGAACGCCTGACAAATTTGCGATGCGATTCCTCGATGAATTCGGCGGCAGGCGCAAAACGTTCCGGTTTGCGTGGAGCAAGCACCAGCAATGCCTTTGGAAAATCTCCCTGCACCACGCCGAACGCAATCAGCGCCAGCGGCTCTTCCGTAGCCACCACGCTGCCCGCAACAATCAGCGGATGACGCTCGCCCCGCCGGCATTCCTCTTCGAGCCACTGCGCGAGAGGTGTGGGTGCCGGGAGTTCCAAGTCGTACTTGAGATTGCCGCTCACACTCACGCGATCCGGTGGAGCGCCAAGCGCGCGGATGCGCTCCGCATCCTGTTCGGTTTGCATCAGAAACGCAGAGGCGCCTTGCAGCGCGGATTTCAACAACGGCCGCAAGTAAAAACCGAAAGCGCCCAGATAGCTTTGCCAGCGGGAGAAAGAACGATCCGAGATGCGGCCACTGACGAAAAGCACGGGAATCTTGCGGCGTCCTGTCTCGCGCAGAAAATTCGGCCAGATTTCCGTTTCCAGAATAACCAAAACCGCGGGCTTGACGGCATCGAGCACACGACGAACGCAGAAGGCCCAGTCGAGCGGAAAGAAAATCACCGCATCGGCAAACGGCATGCGCTCCTTGGCCAGAGCATAGCCGGTAAGCGTGGTGGTCGAGACGACAAGCGGCCGCTGCGGGTACGCATCCTTCAAGTGCCGAGCCAGCGTCACTCCGGAAAGTGCTTCTCCGACGGAAACAGCATGAATCCAGATAGCGCCCGCACGCCTTTGCGGCAATTTTTCCAGATCGGAAAGCGAGAGGCCCAGGCGTTCGCTGAGATTCGAAAGGTATTTGCCACGGCGAAGTCCTAGAATCAGCCAATAAGGCGACGTCAGCAGGGCCGCCAGGCCCATCAAAACGCTATAAAAGAAATACACTCGATGTGACTCCGGTTTGTTCCGGAATTTACACGCGCCCAGGATTCGAGAAGCGGAGCAACCCTGCTTCTCCCCCAAGAATCGAAGGCCTCAGGATACAAACAGTCTATTATACCTACTATGCGAAAACTCCTTGCGGTGGCCATGGTGGCCGGATTGGGAATCGCGTCGAGGCCGATGGCGCATGGTCAGCAGGCGGAGCGCCTGCGCACTTCGATTGTGGATGCCCACGAAGGCATCACCATCGGCGTGGACCCGTGGACGCAAGCCAGCCAGTACAAGAACACATTTCCGAAGAAAAGCCCGTTCAATCGAGGAATCGTCGCCCTGCATCTGACCATCCGCAACGACAATGACGAGGGTGTGAAACTGAACCTTTCGCGTGTTCGCTTGCTGGTGCAACTCGACGAGGACAATCGCCAGGAACTGCAAACGCTGACGGCGGAAGACGTAGCCGACGCCGTGCTGCTGAAACAAACCAAGGACCCCACAGCGCGGCGCAGTCCTCTGCCGCTGCCGTTCCCCACCGGGGGGGCAAAGCCGGAACGCGACAAAAATTGGATGGAGTTCAAGGAGGCCTGCCAGAACGCCGCCATGCCTTCCACTGTCGTCGGTGCGCACAGCAGCATGGAAGGATTGGTGTATTTCGATTTGCGCGGCGAAGTTGATTTGCTGCAGACGGCGCGCCTCTATGTGCCGGACCTGCAGCGCATGAGCACGCACGACGCGATCTCCTATTTCGACATCGATTTCAAGCACACGGATTAGGCCGGAATTACCTGATTTGCCCGCCGCTTCGCCGTCGGCTAACATGGTTGGGCGAAAAAATTTCCGAAGCCGCAGGCTCCATGCAAAATTTCCTGGAACAATTGAATCCCGAACAGCGTCTGGCTGCTGAAACCACGGAAGGGCCGGTACTGATTCTCGCTGGCGCTGGCACGGGCAAGACCCGAGCCATCACCTTCCGTATGGCCAACCTGATCGCCAAGGGCACTCCGGCTGATGCCATTCTGGCAGTCACCTTCACGAACAAAGCCGCGGAAGAGATGCAGACTCGTGTGGCGGATTTGCTGTTGCGCGCCGGTGTGCCTCCCGAGCACCCGTGGATTTCCACCTTCCATTCCCTTTGCGCGCGTTTGCTGCGACGAGAGGCCGCGAGTGCGGGGCTGCCGAGGGATTTCGCCATTTACGATGACGATGACCAGCTGGCGGCCGTAAAGCTGGTGATGGCCAAGCTGCAGATTGATGACGATGCTCTTACCCCGCGGAACGTGTTGAGCCGTATCAGCTATGCGAAAAACCAGGCGCAATCACCAGAACAGCTGCGCGCGGAAGCTTTTGGACCCGACACGCGAAAGGTCGCAGACATTTACGCCGGGTATGAGTTGGTGCTCAAGAACAGCAAAGCCGTCGACTTCGACGATTTGCTGTTGCGCTCAGCCCGCCTGCTGCGCGATGTGCCGCAGGTGCGCGAAAAGTGGCGCAACCGCTTCGCCTATCTGCACGTGGACGAATATCAGGACACCAACCGCGTCCAGTACGACCTGCTGCGCTTGCTGACCAACGAGAGGAAGAATGTGTGCGTGGTGGGCGATGAGGACCAGTCGATTTATCGCTGGCGCGGCGCGGACGTTTCGATTCTGCTCAGCTTTTCGCGGGACTTCCCTTCCGCCAAGGTGATTCGCCTCGAACGGAACTATCGCTCCACGCAAAATATTCTCGACGCCGCTGGCGCCGTGGTCACCAACAATCCGGACCGCCTGGGTAAGAAATTGCGCGCGCAAAAGGCCGCGGGCGGCAACTTGCGCTATTTCGAGGCACGCGACGCGCAGGCAGAAGCGGAATTCGTGGCCGGCGAACTCGATAAATTGTTGAGCGACAGTCCGGACCAGACCTGCGCCGTGGAATACCGCACTAATTTTCAATCGCGCTCGTTTGAAGAGGCTTTCCGCCGCCGCGGGCTGCGCTACAAGCTGGTGGGCGGCTTTAGCTTTTACAACCGTGCGGAAGTGAAAGATGCCTTGGCTTATGTGCACCTGGCCCTTCATCCGGAAGACGACATTTCCCTTTTGCGCGTGTTGAATTTGCCCGCTCGAGGGATTGGGAAAAGCACCGTGGATGCGTTGCGCGACCTAGCACAAAAAGAGTCGCTTTCCTTCTGGGACGCCATGGAATCCCTAATGACCAATCCCGCAAACAGCCGCGCGGTGGCCCCACTGCGCGCGTTCCGCGAGCTGATTGCGCGCCTGCAAGAGGGCTACACCACAAAAGAACCCGCCGACTATCTGCGCCACGTGCTGGAAGAGACCGGCTACCTGGACATGCTGAAAGACCGCAACACGCCCGACGACGTGGCGCGCATCGAGAACCTGGAGGAATTAACGCGCGCGGTTGCCGAAGCGATGGACGCGGGGGAGTCGTTCACGGATTTCCTTGACGCCGCAGCCCTGGTGAGCGACGCCGATTCCTTTGAAGGCAAGCCTGGCGTAACGCTGATTACTCTGCACAGCACCAAGGGACTGGAGTTTGACCACGTTTTCCTGACGGGCATGGAAGAGGGCATTTGCCCGCACAGCCGCTCGATCAATGAGGACAAGGGAATCGAGGAGGAGCGCCGCTTGGTGTACGTCGGAATGACCCGGGCGCGCCAGTCCTTAACTTTGACGCGCGCGGTGTATCGCCGGGTGTTTGGAAACGAGCAGCAGTTGCGCGCTTCGCTCCCGTCGCGATTTTTGAGCGAGATTCCTGGCGAGCTGGTGGACACGGCCCACGGCTCGATGGCTGAAATCGGGCAAACGCGTCGCTACGAGCCGGACCCGGAATATTCCTACTCGGCCGAGGAGTTCACTCGCCGCGTGCGGGGCATACAGGCGCCCGCGCCTCGCGCACCGCAGCGGAAGACCGAGCGCTCGACCACCCCTTCGTTCAGACGGTCACTGCTGAAGAAAGGCGGTCAGGCGGATCCGATGCTGGGAACAAAAGTGCGGCACCCGGAGTACGGCGTGGGAACCGTGGTCGGCGTGGAAGGCGATGACGACGATCGCCGCGTCAGCGTGACCTTCCCCGGCCGCGGCACAAAGAAATTCATCGAGCGCTACGCGCAACTGCAACAAATCTAGAAGCCCAATTACAGGCGAACGGTGGGTGCACCACCCTTGGTTTTGCAAGGGTGGGTCTGGTCCTCTCTTCCCTTCTCTTCCGCCGCTTACCTTGTGATGATAGGCTGTGCCTGCGTTAACGCAGCCCTATGCCAACTCACACTAACTCTCAGCGCGCCAATGCCCGCGCCCTGGCTTTTCTGCGCATCAGCGTCGGCCTTTTGTTCCTGATCTTCGCCCAGTACAAGGTTTTCGGAACGCAGTTCACCTTGCACGGCGGATTCGAATTCTGGATCAACCGCTTCCTCCAGGACGGCGCCTATCCGTTCATGGTTCCCCTACTGCGCGATTTTGTTTTGCCGCATGCGCTGGCAATTGCGTTCCTAGCCGCATACGGCGAACTGGCTATCGGCATCGCGCTGACGCTGGGAATTTGCGTTCGCCCGGCCAGCGCTTGCGGGCTGCTGTACATGTTGACGCTGATGTTTTCGTCCAACTACCCCGGCCCTGGTGCGGCGTTCTGGAAGTTCTTCGGCGCATCTCTCGATCATTCCGTCCTCGCACTCTGTTTCCTCGCGTTTCTGCTCGGCAACTCGGCGGACGAATGGTCGATTCGCCTTCGCAGGCCAGCGACACAAAACTGACCGCCACGACGCTTGCCGTCCACGTCCATCAGCAAGTTGCGCGGGGGTACGCTCTCGCGATACATTGGGCGGTCATCATTCCCACATCACGTATCCGGCCTGAAATTCGGTGCAAGGGCGGCCCCCGGCGGCGATGGGATGCCTGGATGCGAGCGGAGAGCATGGGTGGCCTCACCACTGTTTCGTTGTAAAAGCATCGATCAGCTTCTGTCTGACTCCGAAAACGCGGAAATCCGATTAAGAAAATCTCTAGGCTGGATCAGCCTCACCTCGCTGGGCATTGGCGCGGTCATTGGCTCGGGCATTTTCACTGTGGTAGGCACCGCCATTGCGGGACAGAAACTCCAGGTCTCTTCCGTTCTGAACGCGCCGCTGCTGCAATATCTGATTACCCATTCCACTTCTTTTGGCCGGCCTGGCGCGGGCCCCGCCATCGCTTTGTCGTTCATTCTGGTGGCCATCGTCTGCGGATTTGCTTCCGTCTGCTACGCCGAACTCGCCGCCATGATCCCCATCGCGGGTAGCGCATACACTTACACTTACGCCACCATGGGCGAGCTAATCGCCTGGATTATCGGTTGGGACCTCATCCTCGAATACGCCGTCAGCAACATGGCCGTCAGCGTCGGCTTTTCGCAGCACGTCGTCAACCTGCTCGACTGGTTCGGCTGGCATCCCGACCCCAGATGGATTTCCCCCGCCTATTTGCCCAGCGGCTTGCAAGATTTGGCGGGCAATCCGATCTACGACCCCGGCTGGCATTTCGGGTTCAACTGGCCGGCCTTTCTCATCGTGATGATCCTCACCGTAATTCTGGTGCGGGGCATCAAGGAGTCCGCGGAAACCAACAACATAATGGTGCTGCTGAAGATGGTGGCCATTCTCGTCTTCATCGGTGTGGCCGCACGCTTTATTCAGCCGCGCAACTGGCATCCCTTTGCGCCCAACGGCTGGCCGGGAATTCTCACCGGCGGATCCATCGTTTTCTTTACCTATATCGGATTCGACTCCGTCTCCACCGCCGCCGAAGAATGCAAAAATCCGCAGCGTGACCTGCCGCGCGGCATCATCGCCACATTGGTGGTTTGCACGGTACTCTACATCGCCGTGGTGGTGGTATTGACGGGCCTGGTACCCTGGCAAACGCTGATGGATGACGCCGCACCCGTGGTCAACACCATGAAGCGGCTCAATTTCGGCATCGCACGGCTGATGGTGCTCTTTGGCGCGCTGATGGGCATGATCTCTTCCCTTCTTGTCTTTCAGTTGGGCCAGGCGCGCGTGTGGTTTGCGATGTCACGCGACGGCTTGCTGCCCCGTATTTTCGGCCGCGTGCACGTGCGCTTTCACACGCCGGATTTCTCCACCTGGCTGGCGGGCTTCGTGGTGGGCATTCCCGCAGGGCTGTTGGACATCGGAACGCTGGCGGATCTATCCAACATCGGAACGCTTTTCGCGTTTGCGCTGGTCGGCGCGGGCGTGCTCATATTGCGCTACCGCGAGCCAGACCGGCCACGGGCTTTCCGCGCGCCGGGAGGGCCGCTAGCTCCCGTAGTTACTATTCTCACCTGCCTGCTGCTGATGGCCGGTTTGCCCATCATGAACTGGCTGCGTTTCTTCGCCTGGCTGATTGTCGGGCTGGTAATCTATTATTTTTACGGAAGGAGAAAGAGTACTCTGAGGTTGTCCACCGCAGCCAAATAAAGAACCAGAGGAAGGGTCGATGTGCCGGCGATTCTCGGCAAGTGTGTTGGGTAAAGGAAAAACCCTGCTGCTGGCAGCGGCTGTGTTGCTGCTTCCGCGGCCGTCGCTGGCATGGGGTGAAAGTGCGCAGCGCCTGGTCGTCAACCGCGCTGTGGATACCCTGCCCTACGAATTGCGGCCTTTTTTCGAAAGCAACCGCAAATTTCTGATGGATCATGTGGACGACCCGCTGGGGTTGATCGACCAGCATCCCTGGGAGCGCAACAACCACTTCATTGAATTGGACAAGTACGGCAAGTTCCCTTTCACATCGCTGCCCCGGGGTTACAAAGCCGCCGTCGACAAATATGGGAAGTCCAAGATCCAGGCTACCGGACTCCTGCCCTGGCAGATTGGCGTCTACAGCCAAAAACTGACGGAGGACATGCGCGCCGGACGCTGGGACCAGGCCAAGCTGGACGCCGCGTTCCTTGCAAACTTTGTGGCTGAAGCGCACGACCCGTTCAATACCACGGAAAATTTCGACGGCCGGCAGACTGGGCAAAACGGGATCAACGACCGCTTTAACAGCGTGCTGGTGGTGCGTTACGGCTCTTTTTTCCCCATTAGCGCGCACGACGCTTTTTTCATCAGTGACCCAACCGACTACGCCTTTGAAGCCTGCCTGGAGGCGCACAGTGTGGTGGAGTCGGTGCTGTTGGCGGACCGCCACGCCATGAAGGGATTAAATTCCTATACGGACGAATATTACGACCGCTTTTACAACCTGACCGCCGCTTCTTTGATCCGCCAGATTTCCGATGCGGCGACCGACGTGGGCTCTTATTGGATGACCGCCTGGATCAATGCCGGCAAGCCCCCGCTTCCCCGCTAAATTCTGCCGTGCCCGCCACACCTTTTCCCGAAAGCATCGCAGCACTGCCGAAAGCGGAGCTGCACCTGCATCTGGAAGGAGCGATCCGGCCACAGGTGGCGTGTGAGCTTGCGGCGCGCCGTGGCGTGAAACTGACGGAAGAGGAAGTGCGCCGCCGCTATGCCTATGAGGATTTCGCAGGATTTCTCGACGCCTTCAAGTGGGTAACGTCGTTTCTGCGCGAGCCCGCGGATTTTGCGTTGGTGGCCGCCGATTTGGCGGAGCAACTTCTTGCCCAGAGTGTGGTCTACGCCGAGGTGACGCTGTCAGTTGGCGTGATGTTTTTGCGCCAGCAACGGCCGGAGGCCAATTTCGCGGCCATTCTTGAGGCCGTACAGCCTTACGAAAGACGCAGCCTGCGATTGAATTGGATATTCGATGCGGTGCGGCAGTTCGGAACCGCGGCGGCATTGCAGGTGGTGGAGGCGGCGAAGCGCTGCGCATCGCCGCGCATCGTCGCCTTTGGCATCGGCGGGGACGAAATGATCCTCGCCACTTCAGAATTCCGCTCGGTCTATGAAAAAGCGGCGGAATACGGACTTCACCGCCTGATTCACGCCGGGGAGATTGGCGGCCCGGAAAAGATTCGCGAAGCCGTCGAGCTTTTGGGTGTAGAGCGCATTGGGCACGGCATCGCAGCTATCCACGATCCTGCCCTGATGGATCTTTTGACCGAGCGGCGAATTCCTCTGGAGGTTTGCCCTGCAAGCAATTTGCGTACGGGCGCACTGGCGCTGCAGAGGGAAAATCAATCGGCGACATTGGCCGATCACCCTCTTCCTGCGTTGCTGCGCCATGGCGTGCCGGTCACCCTCTCGACGGACGACCCGGCCATGTTTCATACGTCGCTCGCGCAGGAGTATCAGCACGCGCACGCCATGGGCTTAACGGAAAGCGAACTAGCGGAAGTGGTGCAAAGCAGCTTCCGTTACGCCTTTGCCCCGTACCACTAGCACGAGATCAGCCTGTGTTTCTCCCCTCTGCACGACGCAGCCTCCTCTGCGTCATTCTTCGGTTTTTTGCCCCGGCCGTCGCGGCGGGGTCGCGCCGGAATTGCTATACTGTCTGCCATGAAAGCACATGTCTGGGTGATGCCGAAACGCACTGTACTCGATCCGCAAGGTAAAACCATTCAGCACGCTCTTTCCAGCCTTGGTTACGCGCAGATTTCCGACGTGCGCCAGGGGAAATTCTTCGTCCTGAATCTGGACGGCTGGAGCCGCGACGAAGCGCAATCGCAGGTGGAGCGCATTTCCAAGGAAGTTCTCGCGAATCCCGTCATCGAAGAATTTCGCTTCGAGATCGTGGATTAACTATCCTCTGGATGCGCCCATTCCCTTCGCACAAGCAAAGCCCGCTCCTGCGGTGTACCCTCTGTTGCGCTGTTTTTGCTGCGTTGATGCTTCTCGGGGTCTCGGGCTGCCGCAAGAGTGTTCGCACGCGCGATTCACAGCTGCGGGCGGTTCAAGAATTGCTGGATATCCAGCTTCCGCCGGGAACACCGGAAGACAAGGTAAAAGCATTTTTGGAGCACCGAGGCTGCGTGGTCCTCCCCTCCCAGAAACCAGGCACGGTTGTCGCGCTGATCCCCGCCACGGATAATCGGGAGAACCCTCCGATAGCAGCGCGGGTTACTTTTTATTTTGACGCCAACGGCAAACTCAATACGTTCGCGTTGGCGCGCGCTTCGGGTGAAGACCCCTAAGCGATAGCTTCGCTGCGCAGAACGTCCTCTTTTGCTGCACCGGCTAAAGGCCGCGTGCTACTCTGGACCTACCCACTCAAGGAGAGATCCGCATGTGCGGCATTGTCGGCTACATTGGCCCGAAAAAGGTCGTTCCGGTCATCATTGAAGGCCTACGCAAGCTGGAATATCGCGGCTACGATTCGGCGGGCATCGCCGTGGTGAACGGCACCGGCAAAATCGAAATTCGCCGGGCGCCAGGGAAGCTTAAGAATCTCGAAGAGGCGCTGCGGGAATCCCCCATCGAGGGGAGTTACGGCATCGGTCATACCCGCTGGGCCACTCACGGACGCCCCACCGAGGAAAACGCTCACCCGCATCGCGATTGCACCGGGCAATACGTGGTGGTGCACAACGGGATTATCGAGAACTACCTGGAACTCAAAGAGAGGCTGCAACGCGCGGGCCACAAGTTCGTCACCGAAACGGATACGGAGATCGTCGCCCACCTGGTGGAAGAGTACGCAAAGAGTTTGCCCTTTGAAGAAGCGGTGCGGCATACGCTGAAGGACCTGCGCGGAATATACTCGCTGGTTTTTCTCTCGGCGATAGATCCCATGAAGCTGGTGGCGGCGCGCGTTGGACCGCCTTCGGTTATCGGCCTGGGTGAAGGCGAGTATTTCGTCGCCAGTGATATTCCCGCGCTACTCGAGCACACCCGCAAGATTTTTTTTCTCGCCGATGGCGACGTGGCCGTGCTCAGCCGCGATGGCGTGCGCGTTACCGACCTCGACGGAAAGCCGGTGGAACGCCCCTCTCATCATGTGGCCTGGGACCCCATCATGGCCGAAAAGGGCGGCTACAAGCATTTCATGCAGAAGGAAATCTTTGAGCAGCCCCGCGCGGTTCGCGACACCATCCTGGGCCGCATTTCTCAGGGCACCGGCAAGGTGTTTCTGGACCAAATGTCCATTAGCGAAAGACAGTTTCGCGAATTCCAGAACGTGCGCATCGTGGCCTGCGGCACCAGTTGGCATGCGGGTCTGGCCGGCAAGTTCCTGATCGAGCGCCTGGCGCGCCTTCCCGTGGAAGTCGACTATGGCAGCGAGTTCCGCTATCGCGATCCGATTATTGATGCACGGACACTGACAGTTTGCATCAGCCAGTCCGGGGAAACCGCGGACACGCTGGCCGCGCAGCGCGAAGCTAAACAGAAAGGCTCGCCGAGCCTGGCGATCTGCAACGTGAAAGGCTCGATGATTACGCGCGAGGCGGCCGGCACGATTCTGACCCACGCGGGGCCGGAGATTGGTGTGGCCTCCACGAAAGCGTTCACATCACAGCTTGCGGCGCTGGTGCTTCTGGCTTCCTATTTGGGCCAAAGCCGCGAAACGCTGGCCCCGGCGCAGGCGCGCGACTTAATGCTGGAGTTCACGCGCATTCCGCACAAGATGGAGACCATCCTGCAAGCGGAAGACACCGGCTTCTACGAAAATCTTGCGAGGCAATTTTTCCGCCAGTCTGATTTCCTCTACCTTGGCCGTGGCATTCATTACCCCATCGCGCTCGAGGGCGCCTTGAAGCTGAAAGAAATCTCTTACATTCACGCCGAGGGCTACCCTTCCGGCGAAATGAAGCACGGGCCGAACGCTTTGATCGATGAGAACCTGCCGGTGGTGGTGCTGGCCACCCGCGATGAATCGGATCCCGCCTCCATGACTCTTTACGAAAAGAGCGTTTCGAACATCAAGGAGGTCAAGGCCCGCGACGGCATCGTAATCTCCGTGGTGACCTCCGGCGATCATGCGGCCCGAGAGGCTTCCGATCAGATCATCGAGCTGCCCTCCGCACCGGACTTGCTCTCGCCACTAGTGGAAATCATCCCTCTCCAGCTGCTCGCCTATCACATTGCGGTGCGCCGCGGGTGCGACGTGGACCAGCCGCGCAATCTGGCGAAGTCTGTGACCGTGGAATAGGCTAGAATCTAGCCGATGAAATTCCATCGACTAACTTTTTTTCTCGTTTTTCTATTTTCCATTTGTCGCTTTCCCCTCTTGGCGCAGAATCCGCCCCAGCGCGCCATCGCCATCACCATTGATGATCTGCCTGCGGCCAACGCGAACGGTATGACGGGCGCCGAAATCGTCGTGATGACCACGAAACTCCTGGCGACGCTGCGTGATCAGAAGGTTCCAGCCGTCGGCTTCGTGAACGAGCGCAAGCTCTACAAACAGGGCGAAGTCGATGACCGCATCAAGGCTCTCAACCTGTGGCTGGACAACGGCTTTGAACTGGGCAATCACACCTTCAGCCATTTCTCCCTGAACCGCGTGACGCTTCCGGCCTGGGAGGACGACGTGATTCGCGGCGAAGTCGTAACACGAATCCTTCTTGCCCGGCACAACATGAAGATGCGCTATCTTCGCCACCCTTATCTGGATACCGGGCGAAACCTGCAAACGCGGCGCGAAGCCGAGGCGTTCCTTGTGAACCGCGGCTACCGGATTGCTCCCGTAACGATGGACGCGTGGGACTGGATGTATGCCGGGGTTTACGAGGATGCCCGGAAACGCGGTGACGCGGCCCTGCAGCAGCAGTTGGTGAGTTCTTATCTCACCTATACGGGCGTTGTTTTTGACTACTATGAAAAGTTTTCGAAGGACCTGATCGGCTACGAACCCAAGCAAATCCTGCTGTTGCACGGAAACTGGCTGGAGGCTGATCACATCGGGGAGCTTGTGGACCTGTTGCGGAAACGCGGCTACAAGTTTGTAACACTTGAGGATGCTCTGAGCGACGCGGCCTACGGGATGCCCGACGATTTTATTGGAGAAGAAGGAACCAATTGGCTGGACCATTGGGCTATCACCCGCGGCCATCCGCCGCTGAACACGCCGGTCTTCCCGCAATGGGTAATCGATCGAGCGATGGCGCTGCCCAAGCCCCCGCCGGAAGCGCCGGTTTTCTGACCCGCCTCCGAATTTCCGCTAGAATATGTGTATGCGGCTCCGGCAGGCCTTTTCCCTTCTCAGCGTGCTTTGGTTCGTCGCTCTTTCTCCCGCAATTTACGCGCAAAGCGCAAAGCTGCACGAAGTCCATGTCGAAGGGCTGAAGAACCTCAGCGAAGCACAAGTTGTTGCCCTGAGCGGCTTGACGCCCGGCGCGCAGGTGGGACGCAAGGATTTGCAGGACGCGGCGGACGCGCTGGTGCGTACCGGGCTGTTCGCCAAGGTGAATTACAAGTTCGAGACCCACAACGAGAGTACTCTCACCGTGACGTTCGCTATCGAAGAGAACCCGAGGCTGCCGGTTTCTTACGACAATTTTCCGTGGTACTCCGATTCGGAGCTCGACGACGCCGTGAAAAAAGCTCTTCCCTTCTATGACGGGCACTTGCCGCAAGCGGGCGAAGCGGTGGAACGCGCGGCTTCGGCGCTGAAGGAGTTTCTCTCCGCGCGCGATCCCAAAATCGAAATTACCCATCAGGTCGTCGCCAGTCCCCTCTCGGAGGGGTCGGAACAGCAATTCCATGTGGAAGGCCCGGTTCTGAAAATCGCCAGCCTGGAATTCAGCGATCCGAAGCTTTCGCAGGACCTGGCCGTACGTGCCCATCTTTCAGAGATTGTGGATCACCCCTACTCCCGCATAATGATTGACGTTTTTCTCTCCGAGCAAATCCGGCCCATCTATCAACAGCAGGGATTCTTGCAGGCAAAAATCGGCCCTTCCGAAGTGCGCCTCTCCATGAATCCCAACCAAAAGCTTCCGAACGCGATTCCGGTGTACGTACCCTGCGTGCCAGGCCCCGCCTACAGATGGAAGGGCGTCGAATGGAAGGGCAACTCCGCCATCTCCACCATCACCCTGACGAATACCCTGGGCATGAAAGCAGGCGAGCTGGCCAACGGGCAGGCGATTGAAGGGGCCTGGGAACGCATCCGGGAAGAATATGGTCAGCGAGGCTATCTGGAGGCAAAAGTGACTCCCACACCGGAGTTTGACGATGCCGCGCATACGATTGCTTACCAGGTGGCCATTGTGGAGGGCCGGCAATTCCGTTATGGCTCGATGACTATTTCGGGCATGTCCTTGGCGGGGGAACGTCAGATTCAGCAGGCATGGATGATGAAAACTGGCGATCTGTTCGACAAAAAGGTCTTCGAGGATTTCCTGTTCAATCTTGAATCACACCGGGAGAAAATCTTCGGCGAATTGCCGGTCCATTACGATACGGTGGGCCATTTTTTGCAGACCGACGCGGAGAAAGGCACGGTCGAGGTCCTCCTCGACTTCAAATAGGCGATATAATTTGGTGGGATTCGGAAAATCATGGCTACCTTGGTGAACATCCGGATGGCAGAGGCTTCAGAGGCGGTTGCCGACGAAAAGGAGCGGCAACTGCTTGCCACCCTCGGCGCATTGCCGTCGGTGATTGTGGCGCTCTCCGGCGGCACGGACTCGGCCTATCTCGCGTGGTCCGCGCATCGGGCCTTGGGTGAAAAAGCCCTGGCCATCACCGCGCTTTCAGAGAGCTACTCGGCGCATGACCGCGAGCAGGTGGAAATCCTGCTCCAGGCTGCGCCTATGCGGCACGAATTCGTGGAAACCCATGAACTGGAAAATCCCGCCTACCGCGCGAATGCCTCGGATCGTTGCTACTACTGCAAAGATGAACTGTTCACCGTGTTGGATAAACTGGCGAAACAACGCGAATTCGCTGCGGTCGCTTATGGCGTAAACGCGGATGACACTTCCGATTTCCGGCCGGGGCACCGCGCCGCTGCCGAGCATCAGGTACTGACTCCGCTGCTAGCAGCCAATCTCAGCAAAGCGGAAATTCGATTTCTGGCGAAACGCGCCAATCTTCCCTGTTGGGACCGTCCCGCCTCTGCCTGCCTGTCGTCGCGGATTCCCTATGGCACCGAGGTCACACCTGAGCGCCTTTCCCTGGTGGAGCGCGGCGAGGCGGCGCTCCGTGCGCTGGGTTTCCGGCAGTTTCGTGTGCGTTTGCATGACAAACTGGCCCGCGTGGAAGTGGCCCCGGAGGAACTGCCGCGAGCCCTGGAGCCGCAAATGGCGGCCACCATCGCGCAAGTGTTGAAGGCCGCGGGATTCTCTTATGCTGCTTTGGATTTAGAAGGTTACCGGCAGGGTTCGCTCAATGAACCCCTGCGCAAAACCTCCGGAACATCCGGAAGCTGATCTGCGTATCTTCCTTTAGGAGGGCCTGTTCCGACAGGTTCGAAGGATTTGCTAAATACACGCCAACTCGCCCTTGTCCCTGGACTTCTTCTATTGGCTGCGGGCAGCGCCTTTGCTTCGCCTACAACTCCCGCCGAAAGCGCCACGTTTGAGCGCACATTTTCTGTTTCTGCGCCGGTGCGGCTGGAAGTCAGCAACAGTTCCGGCAATGTGGAGATTCGCGGTAGCGCAGACGGCAAGGTGCACATCCACGGCAAAGTGACTCCCGGAGGTTGGTCTATTTTCGGAAACGGATCAAAAAGCGTGGACGAGGTGGCCGCCAATCCTCCGCTGGAGCAAAGCGGCAACACCATCCGCATCGGGAAGAGCTCCTCCTGGATCAAAAACGTTTCCATCGATTACCAGGTGGAAGCTCCGCACGACACGGAGATTGATGGCAGCCTGGCCTCGGGTGGAATTACGGTCGACAACGTAAAGGGACCCGTGAAGGTCAACACCGCTTCCGGGTATGTGCATGTTTATCGCGTCGAACGCGACGCCCAAGTGGGAGCGGCCAGCGGTTCGATTGACGTTTCCAATATCGGCGGCTACCTGCGGATCACCAGCGCTTCGGGCGATGCCAGCGTATCTGACGTCAAAGGCGACTTGAAGATTGGCGCAGCTTCCGGTTCCATTCGCGTGCAGCGCCCGGGCGACCGCGTGGACGCCTCCACGGCCAGCGGCTCGATTGAGGTGGTCGGCGCGAACAGCGATTTGAAGGTTCACGCGATTTCAGGTGCCATTCAGGTCTCTGGAAATCCCAGCGCCAACCACCTTTGGGAATTGAAAACCGTGTCCGGCTCAGTGCAGCTTCGCGTACCCAAGAACGCCAGCTTTCTGCTCTCCGCGGAGTCAACTTCCGGTGATATCCGTACCAGCATTCCAGTGATTCTGGAAGAGCAGGACAAGCACTCCCTGCGCGCGCACATCGGCGATTCGGCCGGCCGGGTAGAAGTACACACCGTCTCCGGCAGCGTTAACGTCGCCGGAGCTTCTTAAACGATCGTAGGGCCCGCCCTTCCAAGGCATGCCGTTTCCCCGCAATCCTCCATCCCCCCTAAACACTCCGCACATCGGTACAATGGGGGGGTGAACTCCCGTCCTCCAGACGCGCTGCCCGTGGTTCTGTTACTTGTCTGCCTGGGCTCATTCCCGGCCTGCTCACAAGAAAAGCAAGATCCTGATCCTCCCGCGGCTCCGGCCAATCCGGTTAAGCCGGTCTCCCCGAAGCAGTCTGCGGCGCAAGGGCAAGCCCTTGAACAACAGGAGTTGCAAAAGGCCATCGAGCAGGCCGGCAACGACCGCGCGGCCATGATGCGCAACCTCCTGGAGTTTCTAAGGAAATACCCGCGGAGTTCCCAGCGCCCCCAGATTTACCGGGCGGTTGTGGAATCAAGCATGCAGCTTCGCGATTTCGCAACCGCGACCGAGTACGCCGAACGCATGGTGGCGCTCAATCCCGAGGACCTTTCTATTAACCTGCTCTCGGTCCAGCTCCTAGAACGCTACGGCGACGCCTCCGGCTGGCGCCGCGCGGTGAGTTATTGCACCAGGGTGCTGGACATCATCCGCCGCGAGCCGGTGAAGGACAAATCTCCGCGGCAGTCCAGCGAGCAATTCGAGAAAGACAAGCAACGCGACGTGGCCTCCATCCTGCTGGTTCGCGGCAGGCTCTACCAGAAGCTGAATGAGCCGCAAAACGCCCAGAAGGATTTTGAGGGCAGTTACGGAATGGTGCCGGCCTCCGCCTCGGCGGAGCACCTCGGCGAACTGGCGGAAAGCCGCAAGGATTTGCCCACGGCGATCCACGAATATGCGCTGGCTTTTGCGCTGGCCGATAGTGCGCAGGGCAGCGCTTCGCGTCCGGAGGTACGCAGGAAACTTGGCAACGCCTGGCGGCTGGCGCACGGCTCGGAAGACGGACTGGGAGACTACGTACTCCGTGCCATCGATGAGGCCGCCGCTACGACGCCCAATCCCAAGCCGGCGCGCAACAAAGGCTTGAAGGACCCCATGGAATTCGTCATGCGCAAGGCTCCGGATGGTTCTCCATTTGCCTTGGCCGATACCAAAGGCAAAGTGCTGGTGCTGAATTTTTGGGCCACCTGGTGCGGTCCCTGCCGTGAATGGGAACCCCACTTCGAACGAGTGGCGAGTCATTTTCTTGGGCGTGAAAAAGACGTAATTTTTCTGGAAGTGAATTGCGACGAGGACGAGACACTGGTCTCGGCGTATCTGGCCGAAGAAAAACCAAGAACTCCGGGGATTTTCGCCGACGGCCTTGACGAGTTACTTCACGTCAATTCGTTCCCCACCACGCTGATCCTCAGTCGGACTGGGAAAATCGCTTATCGCGCCGAAGGTTTCGATCCGGAAGGACGCGATCAAACGTTGATCGATGCCATCGAGGGAGCCATCATCCACTAGCCGCTGACTTGGGAAGGCCGTCTACGTCTTGCAGTTCTCCGCTACGTTTTTCGCGGCCACCACGGTGTTCACGTGAATTTGCACGGTGTCTTCCAGCCGACGCGCATATCCGCCTGCTTGTGTGGTCACTACAGGAATGTTGCGGCCGCGTGCGATCTCGAAAACACCAGCGTCTCGCTTCTGAAGGCCCCTCATGCTCAGGTCCAGCCCGCCGAGTTGGTCTTCGTGGTAAGGGTCCGCTCCGCCTACATAAAACAAAATGTTCGGATGAAATGAGTCGATGGATTTTTCTACTGCCGGAAGCAGTGCGCCCAGATACTCATCGTCAGCCACGCCGTCTTCCAGGTTAATGTCCAGCGAAGAATGTGGCTTATGCGCGGGGTAGTTGTTCCACTGGTGGATCGAAAGCGTGAAGACGGAAGAGTCGTTGGCAAAAATGGCTGCGGTGCCATTGCCGTGATGGACATCGGTGTCCACCACCATGGCGCGGGCGATCTCCTTGCGAGCTTGCAGCGCGCGGATGGCTACGGCCACATCGTGGATGGCGCAGAAACCTTCGCCGTGCCCGGGATAAGCATGATGAAAACCGCCTCCCAGATTGCACGCAAAGCCGTCACGCAGGGCGGATTCCCCCGCGACCATCGTGCCTCCCGCGGCCAGCCAAAACGCCCGCACCAGTTCCGGGGAATACGGTACTTCCAGCTTCATCTGCTCGCTCGCCGTCAGTGTCCCGGTCTTGAGCCTCTCCACCCAGTCTTTGGTATGTACGCGCAGGATGTCGGCATCAGTCGCAGGTTCCGGACGCAAAAAATCATTCACTTCAGCGATTCCGTCATTCAGCAATTTGTCGTGCACCAGTCGAAATTTCTTCGAGGGAAACACGTGCGCGCCTAGGTTCAGGTCATACCGCTCGTGGTAGACAAGTTTGAAAGGCAACATAGAGCTGTTGCGGCCACTGGAGTGGCCAAACATTAGTATTCGCGTTCGAGGATGAAGTCCGGCAGAGTTTGCAAAGCACGCGCGTACTCGGAGGCGCCGCTGCCGTTCAGGCAGGCCTTGGCGCGAACCGCATATTCCAGCGCTAGGTTCCGGGTGCGGTCGAGCGCTCCGGAATCGCGAACCAGCGCCACCAGTGTTTCCGGTTGCACGGAATGGAATTCCTTCTCTTCCAAGACCCGGGCGACCATCTCCCGCGCTTCGTGGTGTCCGTTTTCCATAGCGTAAATCAGCGGCAGGGTAACCTTGCCTTCTTTCAGATCGCTCAGCACCGGCTTGCCCAATTGTTCGCTCGAAGCCGTGAAATCCAGGAGATCGTCCACTAACTGGAAAGCCAACCCGGAATAACGGCCGTAATCGGCAAGGGCCGTCTCGTGCCCCGCATCGAGCCCGCCCAAAATCCCTCCCAGGCGCGCGCAGCCGCTGAACAGGCACGCCGTTTTGTAAGTGGAGAGTTTCAGGGCCTCGTCCTCGGAAACGTCAATGCGGCCGATTTTTTGGAGTTGCAGCAATTCGCCTTCGACCATCTTCTGAGTCAGGTCGATCAGAATATCCAGGATGTGGAAATTGCGTTCCTGCAGTGCAATATGAAAAGACTGCATGTACAACCAGTCGCCGGCCAGCACGCTGCGATGATTTCCCCAGCGCGAATTTGCGGAAGGACGCCCCCGCCGCGTATCCGCGCTATCAATAACATCGTCGTGAATCAGGGTGGCGCTATGCAGTAGTTCCACTACGGCCGCGAGCTTGATGGCGCTTTGCGAATTGCGTTCGTTCCCAGCCGCGTAGCCGTGCGCCAGCAGCAGCAGCGCGGGCCGCAGCCGCTTCCCTCCCCCGCCCAGAAGATAACTCGTGATTTCGGAAACCGGCTGGTAGGCTGCGGCGCTCTGGCGCGAAAGCTCCTGCTCGACCTTCACCAGGTCCTCGCGCACTAATTCGAAAATCTCTTTGACGGTTAATAAAGCGATGTGCGTTCTCCGCTCCCGCGCCCTGTCAGCGGGACCCTTCGGCCGTGGATGCATTCGGCCAGGGCAGCCGAAAAAACCGCCGGAAATTCTCGGTCGTTCTTGCGGCTATTTCTTGTAGGTCCAAGTCTCTCACATTCGCGAGGGCCTTCGCTACCTCAACTACATAGGCGGGCTCATTTCGTTTGCCGCGGACCGGCTGTGGCGCCAGGTACGGAGCGTCCGTTTCAATCAGAATGTTCGAAAGGGGCAAAGCCTTTGCCACGTCGCGGATGCCCTGCGCTTTGGGGTAGGTGATGTTGCCGGTGAAGGACACCATAAAACCCATGTCCACCCCGCGCTGCGCATCTTCCAGGGTGCTCGTGAAGCAATGTAGAACTCCGCCAAGTCCCGTCGGCTCCCAGGCTTCTTCCAACACGCGCAGGCAATCACCCCAGGCATCCCGGCAATGGATGATCAGCGGCAATTTCGCCGCTCGGGCGAGCTCCATCTGTTGCCGGAAAACACGCTCCTGTACGTCGCGCGGCGAGTGGTCATAGAAATAGTCCAGTCCGATTTCGCCCCAGGCAATCACCTTGGAGTGGCGGGCGAGGGTTTCCAACGTTTCCAGGTGCACTCGAGTGACTTCCTTCGCTTCGTGCGGGTGGACGCCAACGGTCGTGTAAATCCAATCGTACGCTTCCGCGTACGGAATGGCTGCATCGAGCTTTTCCGGACCGGGCCCTACGCCGATAGCGAGGATGGTGGACACCCCCTCGGCGCGGGCGCGCGCGAGCATGGCGTCGCGGTCGGTGTCGAATTGAGGAAAATCAATATGCGCGTGTGAATCGATGAGTTCCATGAGACCAAAATTCCGGTGCGGAATAATCGCTTTGGTAAGCGGATCGCGCGAGGGCCTGGGTGGAGCTGTTCATTGTTTTCTATAACTGCCAAATGGGGCGCAGCGTGCTGGGCCCCTACAAGGGCTGTTATTTCAAGCGGGCACCGACTTCGACTTCTTCGTGGAAGCCGGTGAGGACGGGCCGTCCTTCGGGGCCTACTGACGCGGCCACAATCATTCCGTTGGACTCGACGCCCCGGAGTTTGCGCGGCGCAAGATTCACCACCACAGCTACCTTGCGCCCGATGAGCGATTCCGGCTCGTAATACTGCGCGATGCCCGCGCAGATCTGCCGGATCTCCGTGCCGATATCCACGGTCAGCTTCAGCAGCTTATCCGCGCCGACGATGCGTTCCGCGGTCTTAATCTGCCCTACACGCATCTCGACTTTCGCGAAATCCTCGATGCCGATTTTCTCGGATGCCGCAGGCGCAGCCGATGCTGCTCCGCCAGCAATTGGTGTCGCCGCCGGGACGGGGACTGCCGGGGTTGGATTGAGTTCTTCGTTGGCCATAGCTTCGATCCTCTCTACTGCTTCGGTTTTATCCACGCGCGGGAACAATGTCTGTGCTTTGCCCAAGGCTGTGGCGGGGACAAGTTGACCCCAGCGCATGCCGTCCAATTCGAATTTGCCGACCGCCACCGGCTGCCCCAACAACGACCACACTTTCGCCGCACTTTCCGGCAATACCGGATATGCCAGCGCCGTCACTATGCGCAGCAACTCGGCTGTCGTCCACAAAATGGTTCCTTTGCGCGCCTGCTCGTCCTCGGAATTGCCCAACGCCCAAGGCTGTTCGCTCGTGAGGTATTTGTCCGCGGCGCCAATGACACTCCAAATCGTTTCCAGGGCACGGGCAAAGCTCAACTTGTCGTAATTCTCAAGCACATCGCCGATCGCCGCCTGCGCCTCATTGGCCAGCGCTTCATCCTGCGGCTGCCGCGCGCCAGGCTTAGGGATTTTCCCGGCAAAGTTCTTCTCAATCAGCGCCGCCGTGCGGCTCGCCAGGTTCCCCAGCCCGTTCGCCAAATCGCTGTTATAGCGCGTCACTAGCGCGTCGTAGCTGAAATTCCCATCCTGGCCGAACACCACTTCGCGCAGCAGGAAATAGCGCAACGCATCCATGCCCAGCATGTTCACGATCGGGCGCGGCAGCACCACGTTGCCTTTTGACTTGCTCATCTTCGCCGCGTCCATCAGGAACCAGCCGTGCGCCCAAACCTGCTTCGGCACCGGCAGCATCGCCGCCATCAAGAACGCCGGCCAATATACGGTGTGGAAACGAATGATGTCCTTGCCCACCAGGTGTAGATCCGCCGGCCAGTAGCCGCGCTTCTCATACTCCGGTCCGCCCACTGCGCTGAGATAGGCCGTCAGCGCATCGAACCACACATAAAAGACGTGCGGCTCTTCGCCCGGCACAGGGATCCCCCAGCGAATCGTGGTGCGCGTAATGCTGAGGTCTTTCAATCCGCCTTCCACAAAGCTGATGATTTCGTTCTTGCGCGTTTCCGGCTGAATGAAATCCGGATTCTTCCGATAAAAATCCAGCAATGGCTTCTGAAACGTCGAAAGCTTGAAGAAATAGTTCTCTTCGGTCACCGTCTCGAGCGGTCGGTCGCAATCCGGGCATAGATTCCCCGGCTTCGGCTCGTTCACAAAGGCGTTGTCGTAAATGCAGTAAAGGCCGGTGTAGTTTCCCTTGTAGACGTAGCCGTTTTCCTTGCACTGGCGAAACAGCCACTGCACCGTGCGCACGTGCTGCAGGTCGGTCGTACGCACAAACTCGTCCGCGGGAATGCCCAGTTCGTCCCACAGCGCACGCCAGGCGTCGGCCATTTTGGCCACAAATTCCGATTCCGCCACGCCGGCTTTCTTCGCCGCGCGTTCCACGTTAACGCCGTGCTCGTCCGTACCCGTGGTCATCACCACGTCGTACCCCCGCATGCGTTTATATCGCCGGATAACGTCGGCCACGATGGTGGTATACGTGTGGCCGATGTGCGGCAGCCCATTGGTGTAGTAGATGGGCGTCGTAAGATAAAACTTTTCTTTTTTCTCAGGCATTCGGGGTGTCTCGATCACTTAGTGATTCACAATTTGCAGGTTCAAAAGTCCAAGGTCCAACAGTCAAACAATTCCTATTTGTTGCTCACCCGTTTTTGGCCTTCCAGGACTGGATGGCTTCTTCCATCACATGGTGCAAAGGCACATTCTGTGCTTCTGCCAGTTTACGGCAATCTTCGAATTCCGGCGAAGCCTGACGGATGTGCCCGTTGAGGCGAGCCACTTTGATGCGCACGTCGCCAAAGCGGGTATGCGCCGTGTCCCACTGCCGCGCCAGCACGCGCCGTTCGGCGGTGTAGCTCCTCACTCCCAGCGTCGTGGTCTCGGCGAACAGCATCTCCTGGAATTGTGCCGCATCCTCAGGGCGGCACAACACCGTGACCAGCATGCCGGGGCGGTTTTTCTTCATCTGCACCGGCGTGGAGAATACGTCCAGCGCGCCCGCAGCCAGGGCTTTTTCCTGGAAATACCCGTAAATCTGTGGATTCATGTCGTCGAGGTTCGCTTCCAGCACGCAGATAGTCTCCACCTCCGCAGAAACGTGCTTCTCCAATGCCTCACCCACCATCAGACGCAGCACATTGGGCTGCCCTTCGAGGTCCGCAGTCCCGGCGCCGTATCCGATTGCTGCAACCTTCAGCGGCGGCTGCGGCCCAAACGTCGTGCAAAGCGTGGCCACAATCGCGGCGCCCGTGGGCGTGACCAATTCCTTTTGCACGCTGTTTGAATACGTGGGCTTCCCAATCAGCAATCGCGCCGTGGCCGGTGCCGGCACCGGCAAAACACCATGCGCCATTTTCGCCGTGCCTCCGCCAACATTCAACGGCGAACAGGTGAACGTTTCGATACCCAGCGCGGCAAACCCGATGCATGCAGCCACAATGTCCACGATCGCGTCGACCGCGCCCACTTCGTGAAAATGAATCTTCTCCAGTGGAACGTCGTGCACCGCCGCTTCTGCTTCTCCTAGCTTGTGGAAAATCGCAGCGGCGCGAACTTTCACGTTCGCGGCAAGGCGCGACTTTTCGATGATTTCCAGGATCGTGTTTAACGACCGGTGCGTTTGCGTGTCCTGCGTGCGCACCTTCGCGTAGGTCGCCGCCATCCCGTTCTTCCAAACTTTTTCAGAGGTGAGTTCCCATCCCGGCACATCTAGTGCGCGCAATCCCTGGCGCAGTTCCTCAAGGCGCACGCCGGCGTCCAGCAGCGCGCCGAGGACCATGTCGCCGCTGATACCGCTAAAACAGTCAAAATAGGCTTGTTTCATCCCTGCAAATCCAGAATTCGATACTATCGGCGGGCAAGCGCCAGAGTCAAACGCCGTAGCGCTCTAGCCTTGCTGGCCCAGATCTTCCTTTGGGGAGTCGGCCGCTCGCGGCATAAATTACAAGGCTCTCCCGGCCGCCGCACCCGAAGCCCACGCCCATTGAAAATTGAACCCACCCAGGTGTCCGGTTATGTCGACAACTTCACCAACAAAAAACAAGCCTCGCACCCTGTGCGATTCCATCGTTTTGCTGGAAAGCCCCTCGGTATCCACGCCGCCCGCGGTCACTTCCGCCTTTTCGTATCCCTCGGTTCCTGCCGGATGGATTTCCCACATGTGTAACCCTTTCTCGAAAGCATCCAGCGCCGCATTGGTCCACGCTTTCGGCGGATAATGCTCAAACCAGTGTTCGGCAAAGCGATTCGGCAAGAACTCGCGCAGCGCCTTTTCGCCGACTGCCGTGCCTCGCGTTCCGGCTTCGCGAATCCTTTGGGTGGCCACGCGGCCCGGGGCCAGATCGATTCGAACGCTTTCGGCCTCCTGCCAATAATTCGAAGCTTGCAGAATCGCCGGCCCACTCAGCCCGCGATGCGTAAACAGCATCTTTTCGCGAAACGCTTCCTCTCCCGCCGAGGCAATCACTTCGAAGGAAACACCGGCAAGGTCTGCAAACCGTTTGCGGTCCGCGGCGGAAAACACCAGAGGCACCAGCCCGGGGCGGGTTGGCACAGTTTGCAACCCGAATTGCCGCGCGAGATCGTAACCAAATGAAGTCGCGCCCATCTTGGGAATCGAAAGTCCTCCAGTGGCCACGACCAGCGCGTCCGCGTGATATTCGTCGCCCTCGCAGCGCACCACAAACGACGTGTCCCGACTGACCTCACGAATCCTCGTGCCGGCGACGATCTTTACATTCGCCGCTCGGCACTCGGCCTCCAGCATGGTCACAATCTGGCTGGCCGAATGATCGCAAAACAACTGCCCCAGC
>DATFSI010000102.1:0-8634 GCA_035262705.1 Candidatus Acidiferrum sp.
GTTTGAAACTGCGGATCGGAGATAGGGAGAAGAGCGATCACGGGGATAGAGCTGATGCCGGTGTGGAGCTTCCGGGCGGCCAGAAGCTCCTGAGCCGAGGGATGACTAAAATCGAGCAGCAGGGCCTGCCAGCGCTCGCTATCGAGACGGCGGAGGGCGTCGCGCAGGGAGGCGGAGCGGTGAATCTCGAAGGAAGCGCCGGGCGCTTCAACGACGGATTGCGAAATTTTGAGCCAAAAGGGGAGTTCCCCTAAGAAGAGGACCTGGGAGCCTGCATGTGACATCGGTCTTCTAACACTCCTTGACGATTAGTGGCGGGCCGCAACCTGGCCGCGGGCACCGCGAAAATCGAACCACTTAGCCTAATGGGTAAAACCGGGAAAGAGGCGGCGAACTTCAAACAATAAATCGTCGGGCAACCGGCTCTTGGTGATGAAACAATCGGCGCCGTGGCCCCGGCATTCTTCCTCGAGAGTGGGACCATGAATCTCCGAGTAGATGATGACCCGAAGACAGGGGAAGTTACGGCGAAGTTCCCTGGCCGCCTGGAGGCCATTGAGCCGCGGCATGCGGAAATCGAGAAGCGCGAGATCCGGGCGGTGATGCGACGCGAGCTGAACGGCGTTCACCCCGTCGCTTGCGGTGCAAACCACTTCGAAGCCCCCGGCAAAACTGAGATAGTCGCAGACCGAGCGGAGAGCCGTGGGCGAATCGTCGGCGATCAGAACCCGGATGGGAGCGGTCCGGACCATGCATGCTCCAGGCAACGGCATTGTTACGGCCCTGTAATAATCGATGAATTCAGCGAGGAAAGGAATGGAGGAGATTCCCTAATGAAAATTCACTAGAAGGTTGACTGTTGATGGGTGACCCGTGAGTGGTAGGGAAGAAGAGAAAGGCGAAAATAGAAAATGGAAAGAGTAAAGAGCTAACGCATAGATCGCGGAGAAACGCAGATGACGCGGAGAGGAGGCGTTGAGGGTGGATCGTAAGACCCACCATTTAAGACCAGGGGTCGGGCACGGCTGCTTTTCTTTAATTCATCAGCCGACAAAAACAGGGAGCCACGTTCACTGCTTGGAGTGGTGCGGGTCGTCTTGCCAAACGGGTTTGCGCTTTTCGAGGAAGCTGGCGAGGCCTTCTTTGAAGTCAGGGGTGGCGCGCATGTGGGCGTTTTCGAGGACGGCGCGTTCGAGGTCGGCGTCGAGGCTGGAAGCCGCGGCGGAAACGAGGAGGCGCTTGGCACGGGTGACACTAGCGGGGCTGGCGGCGATAAGGACTTCGGCGAGTTCGTGGACGCGGCAAATGAGTCGGTCGGCGGACACGATTTCGTTGACGAGGCCGAGGTCCTTGAATTCGGAGGCTTCGACGAGGCGGCCGGTGAGGAGTAGATCGCGAGTGCGCTTTTCGCCGATCTGGCGGGTGAGGAAGACGGAGACGATAGCGGGAAGGAAGCCGATTTTGACTTCGGTGTAGCCAAACCTGGCTTCGGGCACGGCAATCGTGAAATCGCAGAGCGTGGCGAGGCCACAGCCACCGGCGAGGGCATGGCCGTTGACGGCAGCGATCAGGGGCTTCGAGTAGCTCCAAATGCGGCGGAACAATTTGGCTAGGCGGCGGGAGTCTTCCTGATTTTCGGAGGGGGATTGCGTGGCGATGGCCTGGAGCATGGCGAGGTCCATGCCGGCGCAGAAAGAGGAGCCTGCGCCGGTAAGGATAACGACGCGGGTGTGGGTATGTTCGATGGCGTCGAGGGCGGATTGCAGGTCGGCAATCATTTGCGTGTTGATGGAGTTGCGCTTGTCGGGGCGGTTGAGGGTGATGGTAGCGACGTGCGGCGTCGATTCGAGCAGAAGTGTCTCAAAGGCCATTTGTCCCCCTGGGATGGGACTATCGTTGGACAAATTGGGGGAAATTGCAAACCGGGAAAACAGGGCCGCCAGCCGTTAGCCATTCGCTCGTAGCAAGAGAGCGGAGGAAAGAACCAAGCAACAGAAAATGGCGACCGCGCGAGGAGGGCGTGAACCATCAGGCATTTGCCGTTAGCGAGACAGCAGAGCACGGACCTTAACTCCGGAATCGGTGCAACCCGGGATGTCGTTTTGCATGTTTTTTGGGGAGTCCGCAGAGCATTCTGGAGGGTTCGGAGATTTCGTTGATGCATTTTGAGGCGGCAGGTCCGGGCAGGTATTCGAGATCTCGGCTAAAGAGCCGATGGCTTCGCCGCCAGACCTCGGGCTTGCTGTTGCGTTGCACGGAGAATAGAACCGCATATTCTGCCCCTTGCAAAGGGGTTGCGCTTGGAAAGTAGAGATCTTGGCTCATGGCTAAGAGCTAATGGCTGGACCGTGCGTAATGGGAGCGGATGTCGTTGGTTAGGGCGAGGGGCTGGGCTAGCACGGAGGAAGTAAACGGGTGGGAGGCGCCCAGTTTGGTGAGCGCGGCCAGGACGGATTCTGTGGGGATGTTACCGACGAGCTCGTCGCCGGCGAAGGGGCAGCCGCCGAGCCCGGTGAGAGCGGAATCGAAGCGGCGGCAGCCGGCGTTGTAGGCCGCGATGATTTTTTCCTCGGCGGTGTCGGGGCGGGAATGCAGATGGACGCCGAGTTCGATGCCGGCGACGTGATGTTTTACTTGGGAGTAGAGGTCGTGGACGAGGTCAGGCGTGGCGGTGCCGACGGTGTCGGCGAGGGAGACGGTGGAGACGCGGATATCTTTGAGCCATTCGAGCGTGTCCTGGACGATTTCGGGGCCCCAGGGTTCGTCATAAGGATTGCCGAAGGCCATCGAGACGTAGATGACGAGATCTTTGTCAGCTTTTTTGGTTTCCCGCTTGAGGATTTCGACGAGGTTGCGGGATTCGGCGCGCGTCATGTTGGCATTGGCGCGGCGGAAATAGGCGGAGATCGAGTAGGGGTAGCCGATGGTGGAAACGCCCGGAGTGGCGAGGGCGCGCTCGAGTCCTTTTTCGTTAACAACGATACCGATGATTTCGGGGAGTGCGGCGCCGTCGGGAACAGAGGCGAGGAGCTTGGACATGACTTCCTCGCTGTCGGCCATTTGCTTGACGTGCTTGGGAGAGACGAAGCTGACGGCGTCAATGTGCGGGAAGCCGGCGACGACGAGTTCGCGGAGGTAGGCGACCTTGGTGTTGGTGGGGATGAATTCGGGGAGGCCTTGCCAAGCGTCGCGTGGGCATTCGATGAGTTTGACGGTATCGGGCATGGATCAACAGTGTAGCGAGAAAGAGCCGTAAGCTATAAGCCCCAAGCCATAAGGCGGGGCAGCGATCCGCGCTATTTCGGATCTACTCCTTTGTGCTTACTGGAGACCGCGGAGAACAAGAAGGCGAGGAAGAGGGCGAAACCGAGGATGCCGATGGCACCTAGGGACTTGTAGAACTCCACGCTATTGCCGAGGACGAATTCGAGGCTACGGTGGTGAGCGAAAACGTCGAAAAGATCGTAGGCCATGCCCCCGATTAAACCGAATATGCAGATGGAAAAGGCAACGCACATGGTGAGAAAGAGGATTTGCGAGCGTCGGCTCATGGAAGAAATAGTTTACCGCTACTAGCCGTCATCCGTTAGCTATCGGCAGGAGAGCGGAGGAAAGGGTTAGGAAATAAGGAAAGGACGGCCTATCGAGAAAGGCCCTCAGGCGTTAGAAGGACGCCCGTATTTCTAAGAACCAGATGGTTACAAAGAGAGCGGAGCCAGCCAAGTGCACCCGATCCATAGTTTTGGACCGTAGGCTAATCATGTTTGCAGGACGCCGGTTTTGAATTCGGGGAGGTAGCTGTTGAGGGAAGCGGCGTTAAGGGCCCAGATGAGGGCGTCGCGGGTGTGGGCGGGGTCGATGATGGCGTCGAGCCAGAGGCGGGCGGCGGCGTAGCGCGGATCGGTCTGGTGGTCGTAGGTGGATTTGACGGAGTCGAGGAGATCCTTTTTTGCCTTTTCGTCGAGTTTTTTGCCTTGGCGTTCGAGTTGCTTGAGTTTAATTTCGGCCAAAGTGTTGGCTGCGGCGTCACCGCTCATGACCGCGAATTTTGCCGTGGGCCAGGCGAAGAGGAAGCGCGGATCATAAGCTTTGCCGCACATGGCGTAATTGCCGGCTCCGAAGCTGCCGCCAAGGATGACGGAAATTTTGGGAACGACGCTATTGGCGACGGCGTTGACCATTTTCGCCCCGGCGCGGATGATGCCGCTCCACTCGGCGTCCTTGCCGACCATGAATCCGTTGACGTCGTGGAGGAAGATGAGCGGGATGCGGTTCTGGTTGCAGTCAAGGATGAAGCGCGCGGCTTTTTCCGCGGATTCGGTGTAGATGACGCCCCCAAATTCGATGCGTTTCTGGTCAGAGTGGGGCGCGTTGGTGGTGATGTGCCTTTTCTGGTTGGCGATGATACCGACGGCCCAGCCACCGATACGGGCATAGCCGCAGACAAGCGTTTCGCCGTATTCGGCGCGATATTCTTCGAACTCGCTGCCATCGACGAGGCGGGCAATGATTTCGCGCATCTCGTATTGCTTGGCGGGATTGCCGGAGAAAATGCCGTAGAGTTCCTCGCCCGGATAGAGCGGCTCTTTCGGGCGGGCGTGGCTGAACAGGGGAGGGTTCGGCGCGCCCATTTTGTCCACGATGGCGCGGATGCGCTTGAGGCAGGACTCGTCATTGGGCTCGCGGAAGTCAACCGTGCCACTGATTTGCGAATGCATTTTGGCGCCGCCGAGGTCTTCGGCAGAGGTTTTCTGGCCGATGGCGGCTTGCACGAGCGCGGGGCCGGCGAGGAACAGGCCGGAGCCTTCGGTCATCAGGATGTGATCGCACATCACCGGGAGATAAGCGCCGCCGGCGACGCACATGCCCATGATGGCGGTGATTTGCGGGATGCCCATGGCGCTCATGACGGCGTTGTTGCGGAAGACGCGGCCGAAGTCGTCGGTGTCGGGAAAGACGTCTTCTTGTAACGGGAGGAAGACGCCCGCGGAATCGACGAGATAGATCGTGGGGATGCGATTTTCGATAGCGATGTTTTGCGCGCGAATAACCTTTTTTGCGGTCATGGGGAAGAAAGCGCCGGCTTTTACGGTGGCGTCATTGGCGATGATCATCGAGAGGCGGCCGGAAACGCGGGCGAGGCCGGTGACGGTGCCGGCGGAGGGCGCGCCGCCCCATTCCTCGTACATTTCGTGCGCGGCGTAGACGGAGAGTTCAAACAAATGGGTGCCGGGGTCGATGAGGGCGGCGATGCGTTCGCGGGCGGTTAGGCGGTTTTTCTTGTGTTGGGAGTCGATGGCCTTGGCACCGCCACCTTCGCGGATTTGTTCTTCTTCGTTCTTGATGGCGGTGAGGAGTTCCACCATGCGTTGGGTATTTTTTTCGAAGTCGGGCGATTTGGCGTTGACGGCGGTTTTCAGAACCGAAGCGGACACGCGGTGACCTCGCAGGAAGAGATGGCCGGATAAGTATACGGAGTTAGGGAGGATTGTGCACGTGAGAGGACGACCGACGGGGGAGAAGAGTAAGGCGGAAAAAATGGAAACTGAAAATGGGAAGAATGAAGAGCTAACGCAGAGGACGCGAAGGAGAGCACCGGCGAGGAATGTTCCCTCGAGGCTTAGCGTAGCCTGTACAGGGAGGAGTGCCTGTGCCACAGGGACGCGGAGACGAGGGAGAGTGAGGTAGACTCGCGGGATGGAATATCCAGTGTTGAGTCTGGAGTTGGCACGGGAAATTGAGATGGCGGAGGCCGAGGCGGCGGTGGCTTGCGCGGAGAAGATGCGGGGTTCCGGAGAGGCCAACGCGGCGGTGGCAGAGGTGGCGGGCGGGTATGCGATTTATTGTGGGGCGAACTCGCCGATCACGCAGGCGGTAGGGTTGGGGCTGAATGGAGTGGTGAGCACGGAAGATTTCGACAGACTGGGAGAGTTTTACTTCAGCAGAAACGAGCCGGTGCGGGTGGAGACTTGTCCGCTGGCGGATGCAAGCTTGATCGAGCACTACAGGGAGCGCGGATATCACGTGAGCGAGTTTTCGAACGTGATGGTGCGGCCGGTGGAGAAGGCCGGGCGCGCGACGATCCCGGCGGAGATAGACATTACGCGTGTGGCGGATGGAGAGATTGATTTGTGGACGCTCACGGTAGCGCAGGGATTCGCGGAACATTTTCCGGTGACGCAGGAGCTGCTGGACGTGATGCGGTTGTTTGCGAGCGGGAAAAACACGGAGTCTTACCTGGCGCGAATCGAAGGAAAGGTTGCGGGAGGAGCGACGCTGGCTGCTCGGGGAAGGATTGCGGGACTGTTTGGGGCAAGTACGTTGCCGGCCTATCGGAAACGCGGCGTGCAAACGGCGCTGCTCGAGATGCGGATGGCGCGGGCGGCGGAGTTGGGGTGCGAGCTGGCGATGAGTCTGGCGCAGCCGGGGAGCGCTTCGCAGAGGAATATTACGCGGCGGGGGTTTCAGACGTTGTATACGAGGGTGAAGTTTGAGAAGGCGGTTGATAACCGTTAGCGGTTAGCCGTCAGCAAGACCGGGCCGAGATTGGCAGCTGGGATGGTGGCGGCTGTTTTTCCAACCTAAGAACCCACCCCTAAAAACCAAGGGTGGGGCACCCGCCAGCACTTTTGGTTTGAAAGCAACGAATAATGTCACGGATGGACGTGGCGCTTGTAGATGAAGTCGATGATGTCCTGGGTGGAGGTGCCCGGGAGGAAGATTTCGGCGATGCCGGATTGTTTGAGAGGAGGAATGTCGGCTTCGGGAATAATGCCGCCGACCAGGACGGTGACGTCGTCCATGCCCTTTTCGTGGAGGAGTTTCATGAGTTGCGGGCAAAGGGTGTTGTGGGCGCCGGAGAGGATGGAGAGGCCGATGACGTCGACGTCTTCCTGGACGGCGGCGGAAGCGATCATCTCGGGGGTCTGACGGAGGCCGGTGTAGATGACCTCCATGCCGGCGTCGCGAAGGGCGCGGGCGATAACCTTGGCGCCGCGGTCGTGGCCGTCGAGGCCGGGCTTGGCGATCAGCACTCTAATTTTCTTGGCTGGCATTTAGGTGATTATACCTTTTCGAAACTCAGGTGATGGCGACTTCTTCATAGGGGCCGAAGACGGCGCGCATGGCTTCGCAGATTTCGCCGAGGGTGGCGTAGGCTTTCACGGCTTCGTAGATGTAAGGCATTAGGTTTTCGGAGCCTTCGGAGGCTTTGCGGAGGGCGGAGAGGCGGCGATCGACTTCGGCGGAGGAGCGGTCGGCGCGGAGTTTGCGGAGGCGTTTGGCCTGCCGATGGGCGACGGTTTCGTTGATCTGGAGAATCTCAAGGGGCTTTTCGGGAGTGACGAAGTCGTTGACGCCGACGATGATCTTTTCCTTTTTGTCCACGGCCATCTGGTAGCGATAGGAGGCTTCCGCGATCTCGCGCTGCGGGTAGCTCTTTTCGATGGCCTTGACCATGCCGCCCATGGCGTCGATGCGGCGAATGTAATCCCAGGCGCCGGCTTCGACTTCGTTGGTGAGGGCTTCGACAAAGTAGGAGCCGCCCAAGGGATCGACGGTGTTCGTGACGCCGGTTTCATGGGCGATGATCTGCTGGGTGCGAAGAGCGATGGTGGCGGCAAATTCGGTGGGAAGCGCCCAGGCTTCGTCGAGGGAATTGGTGTGCAGAGATTGCGTGCCGCCGAGAACGCCGGCGAGGGCCTGGATGGCCGTGCGCACAACGTTGTTCATAGGCTGCTGCGCGGTAAGGGAACAGCCGGCGGTTTGGGTGTGAAAGCGAAGCGCCCAACTGCGGGGGCTGCTGGATTTGTAGCGCTCGGTCATCGCTTTATGCCAAATGCGGCGCGCGGCGCGGTACTTGGCGATTTCCTCGAAAAAATCATTGTGGGCGTTGAAAAAGAAGGAAAGCTGCGGCGCGAACTGGTCGACGGGGAGGCCGCGGCGGAGGGCCCATTCGACGTACTCCATGCCGTCGCGCAAGGTAAAGGCGAGTTCCTGGATGGCGGTGGAGCCGGCTTCGCGGATGTGGTAGCCGCTGATGGAGATGACGTTGAACTTCGGCGTGTGCTTCATTCCGAATTCGAAGGTGTCAATCACCAGGCGCATGGAGGGTTCGGGCGGGTAGATGTATTCCTTCTGTGCGATGTATTCCTTGAGGATGTCGTTCTGGAGCGTGCCGGAAATTTTTTTCCAGTCGGCGCCCTGCTTTTCGGCGACGGCTAGATACATGGCCCAGATGACCGCGGCGGGAGAGTTGATGGTCATCGAGGTGGTGACATCGGCGAGGGGAATCTGGTCGAACAGCACTTCCATGTCGGCGAGGGAGCTGATGGCCACGCCGCACTTGCCGACTTCGCCTTCCGAGAGAGCGTGGTCAGAGTCATAGCCCATGAGCGTAGGGAGATCGAAAGCGGTGGAGAGTCCCGTCTGTCCTTGCGAGAGGAGATAGCGGAAGCGCTGGTTGGTGTCTTCGGCGGTGCCGAAGCCGGCGAACTGGCGCATGGTCCAGAGGCGGCCGCGATGCATGGTGGCATGAATGCCGCGGGTGTAAGGAGGCTCGCCCGGGAAGCCGAGGTCGCGGGAGGGATCCCAGTTGGAGAGGTCGTCCTGTGTGTAGAGGCGGCGGATCGGGTA
>DATFSI010000103.1:0-2286 GCA_035262705.1 Candidatus Acidiferrum sp.
TGCAGCGTCACGGCGCGCTCCAGAATGCTCCTTGCGTTCTCCCAGTCCTTCTTCTGGCGGTAAGCGTTGCCGAGGTTTTGCAGCGCCACTGCGTGTTCCGGATTGATTTCCAGAGCCTTTGTGAAATAGCCGATGGCCTCGTCGGTCTTCCCCGCCCGTGCGGCCAAAAGGCCCAGATCATTCCACGAGTTCGGCACGGTGCCGGGGTAGTTGGCCTGCGCCTTCACGGCGCGCTGGAAGTAATCCCAAGCTTGCCGGTCTTTGTGCTGCTCAAGGCACACACTGCCAAGGCCGTAAAGCGGCTCGGCGCCCCCGGGATCTTCCTTGGCCGCCAGCAGGAAGTAGGCCTCAGCCTGTTCGAAATAGCCGCGATCGTAAAACACTGCAGCGAAGGAGAGATAGTTACGCCCGACCTCGTAGGTTGCGCTGACACCGGAAAAAGGCAACCCACGCGCCATGCGCTCCGCTGGATTTTTGGGAATTTCGCGTGCATCGCGCGGCACGCGTTCCAGCGGCAATGCGCCCTGATAGATTTTGCAAACGTCGCCTTGGGCGTCGAGGAGAAACGCGGTGGGCAAGGGCATGTCGCGATGGCGGTCAAACAGCCTCCCGTAAAGAAGGTTGTAGAGGGCAATGGTGTCCTGAGGTGCTTCGTCGGCATTTACAACCACGAGTTCGGTCCCTTCCTTGCTCCAGTCCCGGCTTTGCTGCACGGTGCGCAATTTTGCGGTTTCGGCTTTCCATTCAGGCAAATCCGCCGAGCCGAAATAAAGTAATACGGGTTTTCCCCGCAGCGACGAGAGCACGCGCTCGTTTGCAGCTTGCGCGTTGAGTGCCAACTCCGGCGCCGCCACCGGAACCAACAACCACGTTTCCGCTTGCGTAGGCAATCGTCCCGGCGTCTCGGGCGGTGCGACTGCGCGCCCATCCTTTCGCTCCAGCCGCGAAGCAGCGAATGGCTCCTTGCGAATCGCCGGCGAGCCTTCCTCAATCCAGACTCGATGATTGGCAGGCAGATTCTCGATTGTCTGCATCAATCCGCTGGGCCAGCGAATCGTGGCCTTGATTTTGCCGCTCGCGCCTCCGAGGCCGAAGAAGAGCTCTTTGCTGTGCTGAGCAAGAAACCCGGAGCCCGCTTGCACGAAACGTTTTTGCCGTCCAACTTCCGTTTCTAAGGCGACTTCTGCGCCGATCGCGTCGCGATTGCTCTTCTTTCCGATGAGCCGTAGAGCAATGGCCGGTGGGAGCTGCGGCATCACATTTTTCAAAAACCGAAGCTGCGGGTCGCTGCGGTTTTTCAGCACCACTTCCACGCGTCCGTCGTGGTCGAAATCGGCCAGTGCAAACGTGCGGCTGTCCTCGATAAAATCCATTCCCGTGGCGCCGGACACATCTGAAAATGTTCCGTCGCCGTTATTCAGGTACATCACGTTGCGTTCGTAGCCGCTCCAGGTGGCGTCCGCACGGATCAACTCGTTTACCGCGTTCCAGCCATGCTCGTAGGGCGTGGAGGGCCGCGCGCTTTCGGGCGAGTTGGCCACCACCTGCCGCCAGAAAAAGCTGTTCAGGTCTGTCCGCGAAGGGCCAGAAATCATGCCGTTGACGATATAGAGATCCGGGTACCCGTCGTGATTGAAATCCCAGGCATCGCTCGACCAGGCCCACCGGCCCATCGATGTTCCCGAGCGCTCGCCGGCGTCTTCGAATTTTCCGTTGCCAGAGTTCTGGTAGAGGCAGTTCCCCATGGCGTGGCGCCGATAGAGCCCGCGAACGTCAGCACTCGCGTTCGGCTGAAAGTTTTCCTGCATCGCGACGCGCAATCCCGCCGCGGTCCACATGTCCGCTACGTACAAGTCTTGCCGGCCGTCATTGTCATAGTCCAGCCAGCTGACGCTCATCCCCGCGCCAACATCTTCGACACCCGCCTCCTTGGCAATATCGGTGAATGTTCCGTCACCATTGTTGCGGTAAAGATTCTTTCGGCCGAAGTCGTTCACCACATAAAGGTCAGGCCAGCCGTCACCATTAAAATCGCTCCAACCGCAGCAGAAGCTAAATCGCGTGTTGTTTTGGTCGAGGCCGGTCTCGCGTGTGGCGTCGCGAAAACTTCCATCGCGGTTGTTTTTCATCAGGAAATTGGGCGGACCGTTTTCCGCGGCGTAATACGGCATGGGATAGCGATATTGATCCGTGCCCTGATAATAGACGTAGAGGCAAAAATAGATGTCCAGCCAGCCGTCGCGGTCGTAGTCAGCGATAGCAGCGCCGGTGAACGTGCCTTGCGGC
>DATFSI010000104.1:0-6175 GCA_035262705.1 Candidatus Acidiferrum sp.
CGGCCCTTGTGCAGTTTGCATCGCGTGCAATCGCCCAGGTCTTCGCGAATCTTCAGCAGCGTGTCGTCTGCTATCTTCTCGTCGAACAAGGAAGGCCCCGCCGGAGGCGCGACGATAGGAGGCGGCGCGGCTGGCACCGCCACCTTCGCCGCTGTGGGTTGCGGCCTGGGAGCCACCGCTGCCTCGACGGGATACGCGACCGCGGGAGCTTCTAGATCCTCTGCAAAGGCGGCTCCATTCCCACGGCGATCCTTGTAAAAAAGCCGGATGCCCAGGTCCTCGTAATAACGCAGGCGGTCTTCGATTTTCTGTTGCAGGGAAGGAGGGAAGCGTTCAGGCATGATAAGTGTCAGTCGCCGCCACGATAGGAAGCAGGCTTGCTGCGCAAAGCGCCGCGCAGCCGCAGCACCTCGTCCAGAATCCTGTGCGCCACTTCCCCCTTGGTCAGGCGCGGCAGCGGCAGATCGCGTCCATCACGCGAAAAAATCGTCACGATATTCGTATCCACATCAAACCCCGCGCCCTCGGCGCTCACGTCGTTGGCCACCATCATATCCGCGTTTTTCTGTGCAAGCTTCTTGCGCGCATTTTCCACCACGTGATCCGTTTCCGCAGCAAAGCCCACCACCACGCGCTCGCCCTTATTCTTTGCCACCGCGAGCAGAATGTCCGGATTGGGCTCCAGGCGAATGGTCAGCGGCTCTTTTGTGCGCTTGATTTTGGCGCTCGCCGCTTCCGCCGGACGATAGTCCGCCACCGCCGCCGCAAACACTGCAATCGACGCCGCCGCGAATCGCGATTCCACCGCGCGCAGCATCTCTCCCGCCGTGCGCACGTCCACACGCTCAATGCCTTCCGGAGTTTCCAGAGCCGTCGGCCCGCTGATCAGAATCACTTTTGCGCCCCGCCGCGCCGCAGCCTCGGCCACCGCATAGCCCATCTTCCCCGACGACCGGTTGCTCAGAAACCGCACTGGATCCAAGTCTTCGCACGTCGGGCCCGCGGTCACCAACATGGTCTCGCCACGAAGGTCCAGCTGCGCCTGCACCACCTCGCGCACGGCTTTTAGAATCTCTTCCTGGGCGGCCAGCCGCCCCGGCCCGGTCATGCCACACGCCAGATAGCCTTCTCCCGGCTCTACAATGCGCGCGCCCCGCTTCCGCAGCGTCGCCAGATTTTCCTGCGTGGCCGTGTGCTGCCACATGTTCACGTTCATTGCGGGAGCCAGTACTACAGGCGCCGTCGAAGCCAGATACAGGGTGGAAAGAAAATCGTCCGCCAACCCGCGGGCAAACTTCCCAAGAATATCCGCCGTCGCTGGAGCCACCAGCAGCAAATCCGTGCGCTGCGCCACGGCAATATGCTCGATGGCGGACTCCAAGTTCGCGTCGCCGCCGTCGGAGTTCGCAAAAAGGTCGGTAATGACTTTCTGGCCGCTGAGCGCGGCAAAGGTGAGCGGGGTGATGAATTCGCGGGCGGCGCGGGTCATCACCACTTGCACGGTGTGCCCTTCGTCCTGCAGGCGGCGCACGAGTTCCGCGGACTTATACGCCGCGACTCCGCCGGTGACACCCAGGGTGATGCGCATGGAGCACTCGCGGGCGCTACTTGCGCCGCTTACCGCCGTCCTTTTCGTCCTCTGTCGGCATCAGGTCGGTGAATTCGTACTCGATCAAACCCTGATTCACTTCTTCGCACGCGATGCGCGTAGCTTTTTGCGTGCGCGGATTTTCCACCATCGGTGGAGCGCCGGCCATAATCTGGCGGGCGCGTCGTGCAGCCAGGACCACATAGGCAAACTGGCTCTCGGGAGCTTTGGTTTGCACGCTCATTTGTGTCTTACCCTCCAAAGGACTCCAGAACTTGACCCACGACGCTGCGGCGCCGCGCGCTCGAACAGCGCAGCGCGGTTACAATAGCTTGCGCTTCTTTTCCCGCGCGTTCCACGTCGTCGTTCACCACATAAAAATCGTAAAGCTTTTCGCTGGCGGCGATTTCACTTTGCGCTTTCGCCAGCCGCCGCGCGATCTCCTCGTCGGAATCGGTACCCCGGCTGCGCAGCCGGCGCTCCAGCTCCTGGCGGGAAGGAGGAAGTATAAAGATTGCCATGGACTCCGGCAACTTTTCCTTCACCTGAGCGGCGCCCTGGACGTCGATTTCGAGGACTAAATCGAGCCCTTTGGCGCGGGATTCGTCGAGCCATTTTTTCGGGGTACCGTAGGAATGTTTGCCGAACACAAGCGCGTACTCGAGAAACTCACCCCGGGCCACCATGGCCTCGAACACTTCCGCCGTAACGAAATCATAGCACTTTCCACTGGCCTCGGTCGCGCGGCGCGGCCGGGTGGTACACGAAACCGACGGCATCGTCCCCGGCATCTCCAGGATTTTCTGCACCAGCGTGGATTTTCCAGAGCCCGAGGGCCCGGAAACGATTAACACCATGGGTTGCTGCGGCGCGGGCTGGCTCATTCGATGTTTTGCACCTGTTCGCGCAATTTTTCGATCTCCGCTTTGATTTCCAGCGCCAGGCTGGTGATGGCCAACGCTTCGCTTTCCACACCGGGTGTTTTCGAAAGCATGGTGTTGGCTTCGCGGTGCATCTCTTGCAGTAGGAAATCCAGCTTCTTGCCGAGTTCCCCCGCGCCATCGAGCAGCTTGGCGAATTGCTGCAAGTGGCTGCGCAGCCGGTCCAGCTCTTCGCTGATGTCGCTGCGTTCCGCCAGCAATGCCGCTTCCTGCGCCAAGCGAGCGGAATCCACCAGTGCGCCATTCAAGAGTTCCTTCAGCCGCGCTTCCAGGCGCCGCGCAAAGGCCGGTTGCAGCGTGGCCACCAGTTCGCGCACCTTTTCCGCCTGCTCGCCGATGCGCGCCACGCGTGCGCGCAATTCTTCCGTCAGGTGGCGCCCCTCGGTGCGGCGCATCTCGTCCATCTTTGCCAGCGCCTCGCACAATTGCGACTCCAGCACCTGCCCCAAAGCCTCCTGTTCCTCTTCCGATTCCGGCAACTCCGGCGCCAGCCCGCCGATCACCCCCGGCAGCCGCAACAACGAAACCAGGTCCAGTTCGTTCTTTGCGCCGGTTTGGTGCCGCAATTCGTCCGCAGCGTGAACGTAAGCCTGGAGCAGGGCGCGGTTCACGTGCACCGGCGCCTTTTCTCCCGGCTCCGCGTTCACGTGCACGTCAATGTGCCCGCGATGGATGCGGTTCTTGATCGCCTGCCGCAGGCGCAGCTCGTACGGCTCCAGCGTCTCGGGAATGCGCAGCTTGATGTCCAGAAAGCGGTGGTTCACGCTTTTCACGCTGATGCGGATGGACCAGCCCGCGTGCTCGCCGCGCACCATCGCGTAGCCCGTCATGGAACGGCATTCGAGTTTTGTTGCATTGTCCTGGCGTGTTTCGGTTCCGGTCTTTGGGGTCATTTGGGGTTGCTCGATTTTATCGCGTCGGCAGGTGGCGCTCCCGCTGGGGTCACCGCGTCCTGGTCGGCGAACTGCAATTCGTGCAGCCGCGCGTAGCTGCCGCCTTGCGCCAGCAATTCTGCATGCGTGCCGCTTTCGCGAATCTGCCCGTCCTCCAACACAAGAATTTTATCGGCTTTGCGGATAGTTCCCAAGCGGTGCGCGATGACAAGGGTGGTGCGCCCCACCATCAGATTGCTCAGCGCCTTTTGCACGTACATTTCGGACTCGGAATCGAGCTCCGAGGTCGCTTCGTCCAGAATCAGGATCGGCGAATCCTTCAGGATTGCGCGTGCAATGGCGATACGCTGCCGCTGCCCGCCGCTCAACCGCGTCCCGCGCTCCCCGATCACCGTCTGATACCCCTGCGGCAGCTCTTCGATGAAATCGTGCGCCAGCGCCGCCTGTGCTGCTTGCACCACGCGCTCGCGGTCTACGTTGGTCTGCCCGTAGCAGATGTTATTCCACACCGTGTCGTGGAACAGGATATTTTCCTGCGTGACCATGGCGATCTGCCCGCGCAGCGAGCTCAGCTTCGCCCTGCGTACGTCGATGCCATCCACGCGAATCACCCCCCGCGTCACCTCGTAAAAGCGCGGGATCAGGTTAACCAGCGTGGTTTTTCCCGCCCCGCTGGACCCGACAAACGCCACCAGCTCGCCCTTGCGCGCGGTGAAGGAAATGTCGCGCAGCACCGGAGCGCCGTCGTTCTCATAAGCGAAACTGACATTGTCAAATTCGATTTCGTGAGCAAACGCGGGCATCACCATGGCATCCGCGGCGTCGCGCTCCTCTTCCTTCAAATCAAGGTAGGCGAACACCTGCGCTGTCGCGCCTTGCGCCTGCTGAAACTGCTGGTACACCGCGCCCATGCGCTTGATTGGCTCGTAGGTCTTGAATAACGCGTAAACAAAAGCCACGAACAAGCCAATGGTCATTTGCTCGTGGCGGATTTTGTCGCGCGCATAGAGCAGCAGCAGCGAAATCACCACTGGTTGCAACAAATCCATGAGCGGCGAAGTGCCCACCTGAGCACGTACCCAGCGCATTGTCTCGCGCAGCAACCGCCGCGCCGCGTCTCGAAATTTCTGAATTTCGAAATGCTCCATCCCGAAGGCTTTGACCACACGGTTTCCCGTCACGGTCTCTTGTAAGATCTGGTTCACTTCGCCAAGCTTGTTCTGGCTGCTTTCCGACGACCGCCGGATCTTCCGGCCGAGTTTCGCGACCGGCCACAGCACCAGTGGCAGAAAGATTCCGCAAGCCAGCGTCATCTTCCAATCGATGTATAACAGCCCGCAAAGGAGAATCAAGAAGGTAAAGGTCTGCCGGAAGACTTCGGACAGATATTCCGAGACCGCCGGCCGCGCCCGCTCCACATCATTGATCACCGCCGACATGATGCGGCCGGTGGATTGCTGCTGAAGGAAGCCAATCGGTTGGCGGAGAATCCTTTCGTAGACGGCGTTGCGTAAATCGGTGATGGCGCGGTGTCCGGTGAACTGGATCAGCAGCGTTCCGCCGTACTCCGCCAGCGACTTTGCGAAAAAAACGATGAGCAGCGAGATGGCCACTACGGTCCAAACGTTGTGAATGCTGGGCGGAAAAAAATGATTCAGGAACACCGGGATATGCAACCCGGGCACAACGAATAGAAGTATGTCGGAATCCGGGGCACTGGGCGTCAGCACGCGGTCAAAGATCGCCTTGATCATAAACAGGATCAGTCCCTCGGCGCCTGCCACGACGGCCAGTAGCATGATGCCCATGGCCATCGAAAAGCGGTACGGCCATACATAGCTGAGAAGACGGCGAAGTTGTGAAGGCAAAAACGAACCCACTCCCTTGCTCCTGGACGATCCCGAAATCACCCACTTGGTACGCTATGCGGCTGTAGCGCAGTGTGTCAAGTTTTCGCACTGCCGCAGCTTTCAAGGAAGATTGTATTGAATTTTTTCAGCCAAGAGGCGCAATCCGTACCGGCAATCCGGCGCCCTGGCCTCCGACCTGAATAAAGCCGGCCACATATTCCATTTTTCTCTCCGTTGGGTAATACTTTCCCCCGTGCACAGGGCGAAAGGAATACGCCCACCCTGCCATTTCCGCACGATCCGGACTTTCGCATCAGGGTGAATCCAATGTTCAAACTTTCACTGAGCGTTTTTCTGCTTACCGCTTCGGCAATCCTCGCTTCTGGCGCCTTGGGACAAGGAGTTGGGGAAATTAAACAACCGAAGCTCACTCTGCAGCAAAGCGGCACCACGCAGTTGCTGATTTCTGTCAGTCCGGTGAACTCCCGCGTCGTCTGGGCAGCCGGGACTGGCGGTACATATGTGGTCACGACGGACGGCGGAGACACCTGGAAAGCCGCCGTTGTGCCGGGAGCCGAGAACCTGCAGTTCCGCGATGTGTTTGGCGTGAGCGACAAAGTCGCCTATCTGATGTCCATAGGGAATGACACTACGGATTTCCGCATCTATAAAACGCTCAACGGCGGCGCGACCTGGACGACCGAGTTCACGAATGAGACCGAGAATGCATTCTATGATTGCTTCGCGTTCTGGACACCGAACCGGGGCGTGACGCACAGCGATTCGGTGAATGGAGTATTTCCAGCTATTCGTACGACCGATGGAATCACTTGGCAATCGATCGCTGCTAATATGCCGCCTGCGCTGCCGGGGGAGGCCTCGTTTGCCGCAAGTGGAACCTGC
>DATFSI010000105.1:0-3152 GCA_035262705.1 Candidatus Acidiferrum sp.
GTTTTTGAAGGAGAGCGCGGCCCTACCTGGGTCCCGGGCTAGCGGGGCGAAGGAGAAACAAATGAATCCCTGGTCCGCTCTTCTTAACGAGGGGATGCTAGCACAGGGAAAGGGCATCGGCAATGGAGGGGAACACGTCACTCTCTCTAAGAAGTTCTCCCGCCACGGCCAACAAGAAATCCGTCAAAAGCTCGCGAACAATCCACGCCGAAGATCAGCGCAAAAGTTCCCGCGGTCCACGGGCACGGGACGCGAACCAGGGGGCCTGCGTTGGGTGTAGAATCCGCGTGAGAACCCTCTGAGGAAGATTCGTCATCTAATGTTGTGGGAGAGTTGAACCGAGGGTAAGGCCATGAAAAATTCCAGTTTGATGCGGACGTTACTTGCGATCGTTGCGACGGCGGCGATTGGTTTGTTCGCGCCGACCGCTTTTGCGCAGCGCGGCGGAGGCCACGGCGGAGGCGGCGGATTTCATGGCGGCGGCTCGGGCGGCGGAGGTTTCCACGGTGCTGGAGGCGGATTCCATGGCGGCGGGCTCTCCACAGGAAGCCACATGGGTTTTAATGGCGGCGGGAGGTCGTTCAGCGGTTTTCACGGCGGAGGCTTCTCTGGAGGCCACGGCGGATGGGGCGGTAGGGGCTGGGGAGGCCGAGGATGGGGTTGGGGTCGAGGCTGGGGTTGGGGAGGTCGTGGTTGGGGATGGGGCTGGGGATTTGGTTGGGGCTGGCCGTGGTGGGGTTGGGGATATCCGTATGGTTACTACAGATACCCGTATTATTACCCCTATCCTTCTTATGACTACTACCCGTCTGACTCCGACAGCTACGACTATCCGGATTCGAACAACGGGAACGACGATCCGCCACCCGCAGATCCGTATGCGCGGCCGCGGCGAACGCCGCCTCCGAATCAATACGGGCCAGCCATGCCTTCGAGGCCCGGGCCGCCACAGCGACCAGAGCAGCAGTCAGCGCCGCAACAGCCGGGAGGCGCGGCGGATATGAATTATCCGAACAGCGGCACGGCTTCCTATGGGCCGCGTCCCGAAGTCCGTTCGGTAGACCGCATGTTTACCTCGCCGTCTGCGTACCGGGTGCTCCGCCGCAACGCGGAGCAAGCTGGGGCGCAGAGTGATGGGCCGCTGCGGCCGGAGGTGCAACGCGCGCGGCAACGCTTGCAGCAGATGCCGCCTTTCGCACGCGAACGAGAAATCGAGACTCGCTATAGCCAGTTTTCCCCCGAAGAAAAAGAGCTTTTGCGCAACGGGGGCTGAGAAACCTATATTGCGGACGTCAGAGGCTAAAACCCGGAGTTTTCGCGACCTTTTGCGGCAACGACTGAAGCCGTGCCCCGAGCCTACATGAACGAGACCTACGTCCGAGTGAACGGCATTCGATTGCACTGTGTCACCGCGGGCAGCGGGCCGTTGATGCTTTTCCTGCATGGCTTCCCGGAATTCTGGTACGAGTGGAAAGAGCAACTGCGCGAATTCAGTAAGGACCACCTGGTGGTGGCGCCGGATTGCCGCGGCTACAACTTGTCGGATAAGCCCCTGAGCCTCGACGCGTATCGCGTTCCTGCATTGCTCGAAGATATCCGAGGGCTGGCGGATCATTTCCGAGAGAGCAAGAAATTTACGTTAGTGGCCCACGACTGGGGAGGCGCGCTGGCCTGGGCCTTTGCGATGGTGCATCCCGAATATCTCGAGAAACTAATCATTATCAACGCGCCGCATCCGGTCATCTTCCAGAAATTGCTCGCCGGCGATCTGGAGCAGCAACAGGCCAGCCAGTACATGCTGTTGCTGCGGAGCCCGAGTGCCGAGATGCAACTTTCCGCCGGCAACTATGCGTTTCTGGTGCAAATAGTTCTGAGCGAATTGCTGCGCTGCGGAAAGCTGACCGAAGCGGACAAGGAAGAGTACCTAAAGGCGTGGTCGCAACCCGGAGCGCTCACTGGGGGATTGAATTATTACCGTGCGAACGAGGTGGGCCCGCCAGCACCGCCGGAAGTGGAAAAGGAGATCGGAGCCTCGGCGGAGAAGTTTCTACTGGATCCGGGGCTGGCCATCGTGCGCGTGCCGACATTGGTGATTTGGGGCGAGAAGGATATTGCGCTGACGGTGAAGAATCTCGACGGCCTCGAAAAGCTTGTGCCGCAATTGACCGTCAAACGCGTGCCCGACGGCTCGCACTGGGTGATTCATGAAAGGCCCGCCGAAGTAAACGCCTATATCCGCGCATTTCTTTCCTGACAGACACAAAAAGAGATTATCGGGACAGAAAACAAGCCATGCTCCTGCAAGGGGGTGCAAGGTGAGAAGTGTCACCGGGAATTTACCTTGAAAGAACCACAGGGAAATCCTGAACGGTCAGAGTAGCGCCTCCAGCCTGCAAGACCCAAGAGACAATCTAGGAGGAAGTCAGCATGACCGCAAAAAAAAACGCGTCCCAAGTGTGGCAAGGTGCCCGGGTCGGCCTTGCTTCCTTGATGATGTTGCAGATGAGCCTGGCGGGGCCGTTCGTCGGCAGTGCACAGGCCAATGACGAGCACAAACCTCACGCGAACACACCCATCAAGCACGTGATCGTCATTGTCGGAGAAAACCGTACCTTCGACCACATATTCGCGACCTACGAACCGAAGCGAGGCGAAACCGTGGACAATCTGTTATCCAAGCACATCGTCAAGGCCGACGGAACCCCAGGCGAGAACTTCGCCGATGCGGCGCAGTATTCCGCGGACGCTACGGGTAGCGCGATCTATCAATTGGCGCCGAAGAAAAAGACCCTGTATTCGCCGATGCCCGCGCCGCTGAACGGCGGCCCCACGGACGTTTGCAAGAACAACGGTATCTGCTCCCTAGCCGACGCCATGTCGTCCGAAGACGGGCTTTCGCCGGAGTACTACACATTTTTGACCTCCGGTGGCACGGGATTAAGCGGCAAAGTGCCCGATTCGCGAATCACCGGAGTGCACGGCACGGCGCCGTATTTCACGTTGCAACCGGGACCATTTCAGCTGACGAACGGCTCCACCTTCACGAACGACTCGTATGCGGCGAGCCCTGTGCACCGCTTTTACCAAATGTGGCAACAGTTTGACTGCGACGCTTCGCACATCTCGAAGAAGCATCCGAACGGCTGCCTGGC
>DATFSI010000106.1:0-36202 GCA_035262705.1 Candidatus Acidiferrum sp.
GGGATTACCCCCTCCGTGGATTTTGCGACGGCCTTCCCGCTCACAGCCTCTGCTGCCCCTTCGTGGTCCATTCCGCCGTCGTGCCCATTCTGCAGCCTCCGCCTACCCGCAAATAATCCGGCAAATTCCACGATGATTGGATTCTCAAGGCCTCCCTCCGATGCACTTTCTCGCCCGCCGATCTCTCCTAACGGCTAAACTTCATTTGCATCTAACCGGTGTGACGCTCGACATTTCTATTGCAGTCATGGAGGCAAACCCATGGCAGCTGGCCTGAGTCTGCACGAATTCATCGAATACACGGATTGGGAGCGCGGTAAGTGGGAGGATTGGTTCCGCCAACGGGGCGATTCGGCACTGGCCATCGGCGTCGGCGAACATGGAGACGGCCGTTTTCAAAATATCGGCGAGCTCGTCCGGCACATCTTCTCCGCCGAAACAGGGTACATCGACCGGCTCGCGAACCGGCCTCTCACCGTCGCGGCTTCTATTCCCAGCAATAGCGTGGAAGCTCTTTTCGCCTTCGGCCGGCAAAGCCGCGCGTATCTTAGGGAATATGTGAATGGGCTTCCCGAACAGAATTGGGATGTTTTTCACAAATTCAATTTCTTCAATAATTTGTTGCGCGCAACCCCTCGAAAACTGCTGGTCCATGTCTTGATGCACGAAATCCGTCACTGGGCGCAGGTGGGAACCTTGTTCCGCCTGAACGGTATGCCCATGGAATTTCACGACTTTCTGTTCAGCCCGGTATTGGGCGGCGAACTCAAAAAAGTCGCCGGCTAGCAATGCTGCCTCCTTCTATTCCTTTTTACCTCCTTTCCGTCCTTTACCTCATTTACCTCCTTGCTGGCACGTTACGAATCTTCATTACCAGACATCCGATGACCAGGGGGAATCATGTACGCCACCCGAAAGGCTGATTTGCCGTTTATCGGCAGTTCCTACAACTTCGTTGGCGCGGACCATTCTGACGTGGCCGTCTCCATCTACTTGATCGAGGCGCAGCCCGGACGCGGCGCCCCGCTGCACATTCATGAGTACGACGAAATCGTGATCATTCAGGAAGGCCGCTCGCGCCTTGTGGTTGGAGAGGAAGTACGCGAGGTTGGCCCGGGCGACATCCTCGTCGTCAAGGCGCGAACTCCACATGGCTTTATCAATATCGGCGAAGGGATCTTGAAGCAGGTCGACGTACATTTGAATCCTATTTTCAAGCAGCAGAATCTGGCCCCGACCGAGGTATCGAAGAAAGCCGGCCTACCCGGCTAGCTGGATTTACCTCCCTCGCTCACATTCATCGTAAAATTTCTAGGTGCGCTTCCGACCCTGCCTAAAATTGCTTCTTCTGGCCGCTCTTGTGCTCCTCCCGTGTGCCGCACAAACGCAGACCGGAGCACCCCAGAAGGTCACCTGGAAGTCGGTGGAATTCGCGATCGTGCGTTTCAACGATCAGGCGCCCAACTCCTGGAACATCTACCACTCCGAAAAGAAGGGCGTTCTGCTGGTGCGGCTCTGGAAACGTTACATGCTGGTACGCATCGCCGATGAAGAGGTCTACGATATCGACCCGCAAAAAATTACCGTGCACGGCGATTCCGTCGAATGGTCCTACGCGGACATCCCCGAAAGGCCTGTCGAAGTGGTGGAATGGAAGGAGCGCAACGTCGGCTCGATGCAGCGTGTCACCTTCCGCTTCGGCAAGAACGGCCATGTGCTGGAATTGCAGATTCCCCGCGGGCTGAACGGAGATCCCCTGTATTGAGCAGGGAGACCAGATATCAGTATTAGTAATCAGCAATCAGCCTGAAGTGATGTGGCCGGTGCCCCACACACCGAATTTGTGTGTGGGGATTTTGCTGACGGGTACCGGCCACCTTGGGGCTTGTCCTGAGGAAGATAAAGACGAGCATCTCAGGGGCTATGGCGATCTCCGGTACACCCCATAAAACCACGGAATCCCCAACGCGCCCGGCGCGACGCCCACATTGATCTTGTCACCGTCATGGAAACGGTCGAAATCGTCCGAGTCCACCGCCAGCCGCTCCACCCGCCGGTCTGCGCGCCACGTGGGCACCAGCAGGCGGCGCGTGCCGCGCACCACGCCCTTCATCTGATAACGGCTGATCACCACCGAGGGGCGATACACCACGTCCTTGGGCGAATCCAGCTTGCCGTTCAAAAACAAGGCCACTGAAAGAAGGAACGGGATGGGGATGAGTCCCGTGAACAGGTGCTTCAGAACCTCAATCTCTTTGCGGGCGCGGGCCCGGCTTTCCAGCACGATAACCAGCGTGAGGCCTACGAAAAAGACCAGGCCGTAAAAGACCAGCATGGCATCAATGTCCAACGGCGGAAAAATCTGGCTGAGGTAGGGAAAGAGCAGTGACCCCGCCAGAAAAATCGTCATTTGGCGAATCAGGCGCCTACGGAACACGAGTTCCGCGGCCGCAGAGGTCAACCCGCAAACCGGGCACTGATCGCTGGTGCGCTCGGAGCCGCAATCCAGACAATGGGTCATCGAAAATAGTATACGGCTTCAGCCGCCCTGGGCGAGCTTGGCAAGAAGTTCCTGATAATGTTGGATGCTGGGATCCTCACCATGGGTCACCGTCACGCCCATGCCCATGCCGGGCTCGACGCGCTTGACCGAGCATTCCAGCCACACCGGCCGCTCGCTTACCAGCCGCGCGCGAAAACCGGCTCCCACCCACAAAACATCTTCCGATTCGATGAACATGCCGCTGAAGCTGATGTCCCGTGTGCGGGCCTTGAGCCGCGCCGAACCCCACTCGATTTCCAAGCTGGCTTGATAGGGGTAACGCGGCGCCCTGCGGCGCTCGGGACGGCGATATCCAGTATCCCCCGTGGACATAGAGGCGGTACTCCTCAGGGAAAAAAAGGATTGCGTATAAAAATCGAGCCGGTATTAAGAGCCTACGCCCTGAAGATACGCCAAAATGCAGCATATTGTTTCGGACACCGTGAAGCCGTGTTTTGTTCCCGCCATTTTCCACTTGGACACAAGACCTGTCCCTTTAACACCGACGTCAAACAAAGCGCATAGCTCATGACCTGAGGGCTTGATTTTGCGGGTCCAAATGAGGTCGTTCGCGCATCTATGGTGAGGGAGGAGTTCATGGCAACTTCAACAGCGACCAACGCGGAAAACGGGATTATGCGTTTGCAAGGCAATCATGCTGTGGACGAAACCGTGGCTAAGTTGCAGGGAATCCTGCAGGCCAGGGGCGTGAAGCTATTCACCGTAGTGGATCACAGCGGCGAAGCCGCCGCCGCCGGACTGAAAATGCCCAACACCAAGCTGCTCATCTTCGGCAATCCTAAGGCCGGAACGCCGCTCATGCTCGCCTCGCCCAGCGCGGCCCTCGATTTCCCTCTCAAGATTCTCGTCGCCGAAGACGCCGCCGGAAAAACCTGGATTTCCTACAATTCCACGGCTTACTTGCAAACCAGGCATGGTCTCCCGGCAAACCTGCTTCCCAACATCGCCGTAAATGAAGTGCTAGCGGCTAAAATCGCAGAGTAATTTCGTTCCCAGACGCACTGCTAACCCTCGGCAAAATCGGCAAATCTTGAGAACCAGCCGCGCACAGCGCGTTTTGCCGCCACGCGACCCTGTGTTAAATTATTATTTCGGGGCTACCAGTCCATTTTTACCTGAGGGAGATTTCATGGGTTTTTTCAGTAATGCTGGCCGCCGTCTGGGCATTGCCGGAGAGTTGCTCTCCTTTTTTGCGCGCAATAAACGCTGGTGGCTGCTGCCAGTCGTTCTTGTCGTGTTGTTCTCTGCCGTTCTGATCGTTCTGGGACAAACTTCGGCTCTGGCGCCGTTCGTCTACGCGTTGTTTTAGGCGAAGCGCGAAGCTATGGCCAGTGCCGCTGCTGAAAATTTAAAAACCCTTTGGGAAGCCTGGAAGCGCCTGGCAAAGAAGATCGGCAATTTCCAGGCCCGTGTGTTCCTGACCCTGCTCTATGTGATCGTCGTGTTTCCGTTTGGGCTGATTGTGCGGCTATTTTCCGATTCCCTGCACATCAAGAATCGTCCCGCGAAATGGACGGAGCATCCCGCTGAAGTCCACGACATGAGCTGGGCGCAAAGGCAATAGCTCATGCACATTCTCGGAATTTCCTGCTATTACCACGATGCTGCCGCGGTCATTCTGCGCGATGGCCAACTGGTTGCCGCCGCCGAGGAAGAGCGTTTTTCCCGCGTCAAGCACGACTTCGGCTTCCCCAAACTGGCCATCGAATATTGTCTCCGGGAAGCAAAAATCACCGCCGCCGATCTCGACTACGTGGTCTTTTACGAGCGCCCTTTCCGCAAGCTGGACCGCCTCCTGGTCAGTGTCCTGCAGACCTACCCGCAATCCTGGAAGGTCTTCCGCGAATCCATGATCGGCTGGATGCTGGACAAACTATGGATCGCCAGCACCTTGCAATCCGATCTCGGCATCGCGCGCGGGCGTATTCTCTTTTCCGAGCATCACCTTTCTCACGCGGCCAGCGCGTTCCTCTGCTCGCCTTTTGAAGAATCGGCCATTCTTACCGTGGACGGCGTCGGCGAATGGATGACTGCCGGCGCGGGTGTAGGCCGTGGCACCAAAATTGAACTGACGAAACAAATCGACTTCCCTCATTCCATCGGCTTGATGTACAGCGCCTTCACGGCCTTCCTCGGTTTCGAGGTGAACGAAGGCGAATACAAAGTGATGGGCATGGCGCCTTACGGCACTCCCCGCTACGTGGACAAAGTCTGGAAGGTCGTGAAACAGAACGACGACGGCTCTTTTTCACTGGACATGGATTACTTTGCCTTCCACTACGCCACCGACCACATGTACACGCAAAAGCTCGTGGACCTTTTCGGCGAGCCGCGTGAGCGGGAAACGCCCTTCTTTACTGAGTCCACCGGCTTTCCGCGCTATTTCGGCAAAAAGCCCGCCGACTACATCGCGCGATGCCGCATCAACGAACACTACGCGGACATTGCTGCCAGTATTCAAAAGGTAACGGAAGATCTGCTGGTGGGCATGGCGAAAAGCCTGCAAAAAACCACCGGCATGAAAAAGCTATGCATCGCCGGAGGCGTGGGCCTCAACAGCGTGGCCAATGGCAGAATGCTGCGCGAGTGCGGCTTCGACGAACTCTTCATCCAGCCCGCGGCGGGCGATTCCGGCGGTGCGCTGGGCGCGGCGCTTTGGGCCTACCACTCCGTGCTAGGCAATCCGCGCTCATTCCGCATGGAGCATGCCTATTGGGGACAGGAATACGGAGGTGCGGAAATCCGCGCCTTCCTGGATTCCGAAAACATTCCTTATCACGAAGCCGCTTGCACCGATGAACTCTTGAATCGCACGACCGAGTTTCTAATCCAAGGCAAAGTAGTGGGCTGGTATCAGGGGCGCTTCGAATGGGGCCCTCGCGCGCTTGGGCATCGCAGCATTCTGGCCGATCCGCGGGGCGCGGAGATGAAGGACATCGTCAACTCGAAGATTAAATTTCGCGAACCCTATCGCCCCTTCGCGCCTTCCGTGATCGCGGAAGCAGCGGGCGACTATTTTGAGTTGGGAAGCGCGGTCAATCAGTATCCGCTGCGCTACATGCTCTATGTCACTCCGGTGAAGCCTGGGCACCACACCACGCTTCCGGCAATCACCCACGTGGACGGCTCCGCGCGCGTGCAGACGGTTTACCGCGAGCAAAGCCCGCTCTACTATGGCTTAATTGAGCGCTTCGGACAGGCTACGGGCGTCCCTGTGGTTCTGAACACGTCTTTCAATCTGCGCGGCGAGCCCATCGTCACCACACCCGCCAACGCCTTCAGCACCTTTGCCCGCAGCCAGATGGATTGCCTGGTCCTCGGCAATTTCCTGATCGAAAAGGATTCTTAATTCTTCGCTGTCGCCGCGTAGATCTGCCCCAGCCACGGCTCCAGAATCTCCGCCGCCGTCTTCGCACCCTTCGGCGTCCAGTGGCCGTCACAGCTCAAAAAATATGGCGGGTAATTTGCCCCGGCCCGCGCCGCCATTTCCGGCAGCAAATCCTTCACCGGAACACCCTCTTCGAATCCCCACTTTGCGACCGCCGGCCCAAGCCGATTCGCCTGCGACTGCTGGAAGCGATGAAAGTCCGTATACGTTGGAATCAAGATGACCACCATGCCCGCGTGGTGCGCATCCGCGGTTGCCCGGATGTCGGCGAGCGCGTGCATCAGCCGCGCAATATCCACATCATTGAAATCGTTGTACCCAGAATAGGGCGGCAGCGTGCGCCAGTACATGCTGGAATACAAGAATTGGCCCACGTGATAGGACGCCAGATACGCCCGCAGGATCGCTTCCACATGGTCCCAGAAGCCCTCGCCCGCTTGGGGTTGCACGTGATTGGTGTACACGATTGAAAAATCGTCCGCATAATAGGGGCGATAGCGGTCCGCGTGATGCACCTTCCCCCATTCGAGCGACATGTCGTGAAAATCGTTGTCTGGCAGGACGCCCACCACTACCGTGTCATGATCAAACTTCGCCGCCAGAGTTTTGTACAGGAGCGCATATTGCAGCGGGCCGAAATCCCCGCTGGTCGCGAAATTCATATACTCGCGGCCCGTGTCCTTCTCCATCTGATTGGTCAGGCGGTCCTGGTCCGCTAGACCCAGCCCTTCGATCATCGAGTCGCCCAGCACCACGGTGCGCGGCTTCGTCGAATGCAGGGTCCGCTCCACGTCCCGCGCGCCGTAGCTGTTCGTCGTGTACTGCACGCTGAAACATCCGCCCTGATGATAGAAATGCCCGTTGGGCCGGTGCCACACGCCGAAGTCAGGATTCATGTCCGCCCAGAAATTGTTGTAATTGACGTGGTAGGTAGGCTTGCTCGAGTGCCAATTGGTGGTATTGATGTAAATCAAGCAAATGATCTCGATTAACACCGCGAACAGAAGAAAATTCCCTAGAATCAGTTTCAGAGCATAGAGGAAAGCGCTCCAACCCGAGCGTTTCAGCGCCTCAGAAGGCGCAGCGTTACTTTGCGTCATTCTTTCTCCCAGTCAATTTATATAGGAAAAGGGTATCGCGACTTGCTGGGGTAAGCCACATTGCGGAAAGTAATCGAGAAGCTCAGCCCCGCTTTCCAATCATGATAAAAAAGCCGCCATCCCGCCCGCCGATTAGGGTCTCGCCGGCCTGCGCCAGGAAATGCTGAAACGACGTGCCTTCCACATGCGCTTCAAACAGCTTTTCGTCCGCCGCGAACTCTTCTCCCTGCGCCTTGGGAATGCTGTTCATAAAGGTGAAGCCATTGTCTCGAAACCAGCCCTGCAGCTCGGCAAACGTATGTTTCGACTCGTGCGGATTCTTATACTGGTCCATGAACCACGCCAGTTTGCGGTCCGCGCTGCCGGCGCGGTCTCGAATCTGCGCGTCCAGGAACTGCATGCGATCTCCGGAGACCATGAACAGCCAGCGCCGAAAATCCGTAGCCAGACGGCTGTACTTGTTGTACAGCCCGATCAGGATGTATCCGCCGGGCTTCACCAGCTTGGAGATGGTCTGAAATCCCAGATAAGGGTCGCTGGTGTGGTGCAGCACTCCATTGCAAATCACAATATCAAACGACTCCGGGGCAAACACCGGCCGGAACAGGTTCATCTGCAGGAATTGCACGCCCCGGATGTCATTTTCCAGGCGGAAATTTTCCGCCAACTGCAACGAATGCAAGCAGGCGTCAGCGCCGAAAATCGTACGCCCCCAAGTCAGCGCCAGAAGATTGCTGAGTTGGCCCGTGCCGCAGCCGACTTCCAGAATCTTTGAACCATAGCGGATCTGCTCGTCCAGCAGCTTGGCAAAAATTCCGCGCCGCGCCTTCAGCCGCAACGCCTCGGAGGAATCAAACTCATCGTAGTTGGGGAAAGGCGTCTTTTCATAGAACGCCTGCATCGTGGTGGTCACGTCCGGCTTGTCGGCGGGCCAGTCGTTTTGCCAAAACAGTTGCGGAATACCGCCTTGCACTGGAAATTCGTGGCTGCAGCTGCCGCAAACATAACGTTCGCAGGCGGAAGAAACTTCTCCGCAGCGGCAAATCGGACAGAGAAAGGTAACTACCTGGACCGCACCCGTTGTTGTAGTTGGCATCTATTAAGAATGGTAGCCGACATCAGGCCAGAAAATCAAAAAAGGTCGCGAAAATCTTTACTTTAGAGACGCAGCGGTCCGCGCAAATCAACTAACCACGTATTCCCTGTATTCCATTGTTCGGTGTTGGATGAATCATTCCTGCGTGGCAATCGATATCCTTCGTTCTATCGCTTGGCGCCGCTGTCTCGAAACGCCTGACGCCGCCAGGCGCGGAAAACTGCTTCCAAGGAGAAGACCTGTGCTGACTTGTATCATCCGGTATCAGATTGATCCCTTTCAGAGAGATGCATTCAAGAAATACGCCGAGAGTTGGGGCCGCATCATACCCCGTTGCGGCGGGCTCCTTGTGGGATACTTCTTGCCTCATGAAGGCACGAATGATGTCGCCTGGGGATTAATCGCTTTTGACAGTCTGGCATCTTATGAGAAGTACCGGGCACGGCTGAAGACGGATGAGGAAGGGCTCCAGAACTTCTCCTTTGCCCAGGCACAGAAGCTGATCCTTCGCGAAGAACGCAATTTCGTTGAGGTTGTGGATGGTACTCTGGGAATCCCGGTATCGGTCCCAGGAGGAGAATGAACGTCATGGCCACGCAAGCGGAAAAAGGAAAGGCATTTCGCGCCCTGCATGAACGCAAGAGCGCTTTCATCATTCCTAATCCCTGGGACGTCGGCACCGCGCGTATGCTGGAGCATTTGGGCTTTGAAGCCCTGGCCACCACCAGCATGGGTTTCGCCCTTTCCATCGGAAAACAGGACAACGCCGCCGGGCGCGACGCCGTGCTCGCTCATGCCTCCGCTCTCTCGTCCGCAACCAACCTGCCCATCAGTGCCGACCTCGAAAATGGTTTTGGCGACGCGCCGGAAGTTGCAGCCGAAACCATTCGCCTCGCTGCGAAGGCTGGACTCGTTGGCGGCTCCATCGAAGACTCCACGGGGCGCTCCGACAATCCTATTTACGAACTGGGCCATGCCGTGGATCGCGTCCGCGCCGCCGTCGCCGCGGCCCGCTCGCTTCCCTTTCCCTTCACTTTGACCGCGCGCGCCGAAAATTATCTCCACGGCCGCCCGGACCTCAAAGACACGATCCGCCGACTGCAGGCCTATCAGGAGGTCGGCGCGGACGTTTTGTACGCTCCGGGATTAACGTCCAAAGAAGACATCATAGAACTGCTGCGCTCCGTCGGTCGTCCGGTGAACGTTTTGATGGGCTTGCAGGGCGTCCATTTGTCCCTCGCCGAACTCTCAGGCATCGGCGTGCGCCGCATCAGCGTGGGCAGCGGACTTTATCGCATCGCCCACGCCGCCTTTCTCCGTGCCGCCAGGGAGATGCATGACGCCGGCACCTTCACCACCATGGCCAACGAACCCATCAGCGGCCGCGAAATCGGTAAGCTCTTGTAGCGACTCCGCCCCGTCGGGGCCAAGCTTGTGTAGTGGCCGATCCTCAGATTGGCTCCTCGGATCTCCATTCCACAACCCGCAAAAAAACCCGTCTTGCGCCCCTTTCCCGCGAATGGTAGTCTTAGCGAACAAAAGGCGAATCTTTATTGAAAGGGGAAACGATGGCAACCAATGCTTATTCGCTGGCTCGCGCCCGCCAAAGCTCCACCTTGGCCCGCGTCAGTCAGGTCCTCGACGCCTTTGCCTCGCGCGACCGCGACGGCGAAATCCTCACTGCCGTGCGCCAGTACCCGGCCCGCGAAGCGCAGTGGGCCAGCTTCCCGGAATGGCTGAACGAAGATGTATGCGCGGCCTACAAAGCCAAGGGCATCCAGCAACTCTATTCGCACCAGGCCGCCGCAGCTCAAGCAGTACACGCGGGAAAAAACCTCGTCATTGTGACGCCCACCGCTTCCGGCAAAACCCTCTGCTACAACCTGCCGGTCCTGAACGCGATCCTCGAAAATGACGACACACGCGCCCTCTACCTCTTCCCCACCAAGGCCCTGGCGCAGGACCAACTCGCCGAACTTCACGACCTGAACACGCGCCTTGAAAACCGCGTCGGCATCTTCACCTATGACGGAGACACACCCAGCGACGCGCGCAAGACCATCCGCGAAAAAAGCCACATCGTCCTTAGCAATCCGGACATGCTGCACACCGGCATCCTGCCGCATCACACGCGCTGGACGCGCGTTTTCGAAAATCTGCGCTACATCGTTATCGACGAACTGCACACCTACCGCGGCGTCTTCGGCAGCCATTTGTGCAACGTTCTCCGCCGCCTGCAGCGCATCGCGCGCTTTTATGGCAGCAAACCGCAGTTCATCTGCTGCTCGGCCACGATCGCCAATCCAGGTGAACTGGCTTCCCGCCTCACCGAAGGCGAAGTTGAAGTGCAGGCGGCCAACGGCGCCCCGGCCGCTGAAAAAACTTTCGTTTTTTACAACCCTCCAGTAGTGAATCGCGCGCTGGGCATCCGGCGCAGCTACATCAACGAAAGCTCCCGCGTGGCGCAGGAATTCCTGAAGCACGATCTGCAGACCATGGTCTTCGCCAATTCGCGCCTGCACACCGAGCTGATTCTCACGTATTTGCAGCAAGCCGATCCGCAACAGCCCGGAAAACCCGAAACCATTCGCGGCTACCGCGGTGGCTATCTGCCCAACGAACGCCGCGAAATCGAGCGCGGCTTGCGTGAAGGCCGCATCCGCGGCGTGGTCACAACTTCCGCCATGGAACTTGGCATCGACGTCGGCTCTCTCGACACTGTGGTGATGACCGGCTATCCCGGCACCATCGCCGCCACCTGGCAGCGAGCTGGACGCGCCGGACGCCGCAGCGGAAGCTCCTGCGCCGTGCTGGTGGCTTCCTCGGCGCCGCTCGATCAGTTCATAATTCGACATCCCGACTATTTCTTCGGCAACACTCCCGAGCACGCCTTCATCCAGCCAGACAATCTGGAGATTCTGGTGAACCACCTCAAGTGCGCCGCGTTCGAACTCCCCATCGGTCCGGGCGAAAAGTTCGGTGAGGTCGACCTGCCGAATTTATGCGCGCGCCTGGCCGAGGCCGGCTACTTGCATCGCGCCGGCGAAAACTTTCACTGGACGCACGAAGCCTATCCTGCCGACACCATCAGCCTGCGCTCGGTGACCAGCGATAATTTCGTCATCATTGACATTACCGGCGCGCCACAGGTGATTGGCGAAGTTGATTTCCCCAGCGCACTTACCACCGTCCACGAAAAAGCGATCTACATCCACGGCGGCCAGCAATACCACGTCGAGCATCTCGACTTTAAAGAGCGCAAAGCCTACGTGAAGCAAGTCAACGTGGACTATTACACCGACGCGATTCGCTACACCCAGGTCCGCGTCTTGGAAATAGCGGAGACCCGCCAGAGCGCTACCAACCATGCCTGGTCGCATGGAGATGTTCTCGTCCGCTCCCAGGTCGTCGGGTTCAAGAAAATCAAATTCTTCAGTAGCGAAAACATTGGCGCCGGGCAGCTCGAATTGCCCGAAAACGAAATGCACACCACTTCCTACTGGATCACCCTCGAGCGGCTGCTGTTGGAATCGTTACCCTACACCATCAGCGCGCGGCAATCCGGCATGTTCGGCCTGCTCTACGCGCTGGCCTCGGTGGCCACGTTACTGCTGATGTGCGACGCGCGTGACCTAGGTACCGCGATTGGCGAGCGCCCGCCCACTCCGGGGTCAGAAGGCGAGGAATTTACGCCCATGCGTATGGAAGAAGCGGTGGAAGCGCAAGCCAAGGAATTGTTCGAACCGAATTTGTATTTGTTTGACGCCTACCCGGGCGGCATCGGCTTTTCCGAGCCGTTATTCCGTGTGCATACGTTGCTGGTCGAGAAAACGCGGGAGTTGATTCAGGCTTGCTCGTGTGACGCCGGCTGTCCTTCGTGCGTGGGACCCGCCGGAGATTTGGCGCCTAAAGCCAAAGAAGCGGCGCTGGCGATTTTGCAGCGGCTGGAAGAAAAAAACTAACGCAGAGCTCGCAGAGAAGCGCGGAGGACTCGGAGACTTGGTCGATAAATTTTCCAGATTGGCTGCGCTGAAACCCGCGCGGAGCGCACCGCAAAAACGCGCGGAGTTGCGCGCGCCCGATGAAGCCGATGCGCTGAGCCGCCTGCTCGGCGCCGGCATTGCCCGCAATCACTACGGCGAGCACCTGGCGATTCGCAATTGGTTTGCCACGCCGGAGTTTTGCGAACCATCCCCCGCGACGCTGGAACTTTTGACCCGTACGGCCGGAACAGCGGCATCAAGAAAGCACGCTGCTCTTAAGCCTGTAGTCTCCGAGACCCTCCGCGATCCCGAAAAGTGGCTGTTCCTGGACACAGAGACGACCGGCCTTGCCGGAGGCACCGGAACGTACGCTTTCCTCGTCGGCCTTGCCTGGTGGAACAGTGGCGGCTTGCAAGTCGAGCAGCTTTTCCTTCGTGACTTTTCCGAAGAGCATTCGTTGCTCGATGCACTCGCCGCGCGCGTCGCCGAGCGGCCCGTCCTTGTCACCTTTAACGGAAAAACCTTCGATTGGCCGTTGCTCGAAAACCGTTTCACCATGACCCGCGCCATCCGCGTGCCGCGCCTTGCCGCTCACCTGGACCTGCTGCATCCCGCGCGGGCCCTTTGGAAATTGCGCCTCGGCTCCGTGCGTCTCATGGACCTCGAGCGCCATGTCCTGGACGCGGAGCATCTCGGCTTGCATCGCCACCAAGACGTGGCTTCCGCGTTGATTCCCCAATACTACTTCGACTATTTGCGTTGCGGAGTCCCCGATCCGCTCGCCGGGGTGGTGAAGCACAACCAGATGGATTTGCGCGGACTCGCGGCGCTCTTTGGAAAGATGAATTCCCTGCTCAGCGAGCAAAGCGCCCTTGAGGAACACGAATCGCTGGACCTGTTCGGCTTGTCGCGATTTCTCGAGCGCCGTGGCGAACGCGAACGCGCGCATTCCGCCTGCGTCAAAGCGCTCGACGCCGGGCTCCCCGCCGAATTCCGTTTGCGCGCCAAGCGGCAACTGGCTTCGCTCGCCAAACGCGATGCCCATTGGGAAAGAGCTGTCGCGCTTTGGCAAGAGATGGCCGGGGATTCCCGGGACGGCGTGGAGGCTTGCGAACAATTGGCTGTTTATTACGAGCGCCACGCGAAGGATCTAGACCGCGCCCTGGAATTCGCGCAACTCGCGGTGATGAAACTCGAACGCCAGAACTGGTCTTCACGGGACCCTGTAGCGCATGCGCGCCGCGCCCTGCGCCAGAGAAAGCTCATGTGCCGGATTTCCCGTTTGCGGCATCGCATAACTAAGAGCGACTCGAACGCCACGGCTCCTTTGTTGGCAAGGGCCATTGCGGCGCACGGTCGGCCTCGATGATGTTCCGTTCCCTCTTGCTAGAGCTCCGAATTTGGAGGTACAAAGCGGATGGAATCCTCAGGCACAAAGCAGCAAGCTGCAAGCATGGACACGGCCACACAGTCTTATTTTCATACCGAGCTCCAACGCCGCCGCGCGAGCCTGCAGGCGGCTTGTGTTTCCAATGTTTCGGACGCTTCGCTCCAGCAACTTCTGCACAGTGTTGACACCGCACTGGAGCGCCTTAACAGCGGTACCTTCGGCATCTGCGAGGTCTGCCATGATCCCATCGAAGCCGATCGCCTGCTGTGCAATCCTCTACTGCAATTCTGCCTGGACCATCTTTCCACCGAGGAACAGCGCGCGCTTGAAAGGGATCTTGTTCTGGCCGCCAACGTTCAGCGCCGACTTTTGCCGCGCGAAGACTGGTCCGTGGGAAACTGGAAAGCCCGCTATCACTATGCCCCGGCCAGCCAGGTCAGCGGCGACTATTTCGATCTGATTGACGCGGATGACAGTTTTTTGTTCCTGCTCGGCGATGTTGCGGGCAAAGGCGTCGCCGCTTCCATGCTCATGAGCCATTTGCATGCCACCTTCCGCACGCTGGCCGGTCAGAACCTTCCTCTCGCCCAACTCGTCAAAGAGGCTAATCGCCTGTTCTGTGAGAGCACCATCGCCGGGCAGTATGCCACGCTGGTGGTAGGCCGCGCCTGGCATGATGGAAGGGTGGAATATGCCAGCGCGGGACATCTGCCGCTGCTGCATCTCTCAGCGACCGGTGTGAGTTCCCGCCAGTCTACGGGCGTGCCACTAGGTATGTTCTGCACCGCCGAATTTCCCGTAAGCGCCATGCAGCTGCAGCGCGGCGATTCCTTGTTTCTCTACACCGACGGCCTGACGGAAATCTTCAACTCCAAGGGCGATGAATACGGCCTCCGCCGCGTGGAAAGCCTGCTTGCGCGGCACGCCTGCACTCCTCCGGAGCAGATTCTCTCCGCGTGCCTCGGCGAGATTCGCGATTTTTCCTCCGGTGCGAAACGCACCGATGACCTGACGCTGCTGGTGATGCGCCACACGGAATGATTGCCTTATTTAATCTACCTGACGCCTTGTAAGGACGCCCTTCTGAGGCCGTCCGGTGCGATCCCTCAAAATGTCGCGGCGATGGCAACGGCAGGCTTGGGCTGCAGAATCGCGGTGTCGATGACCGAAGGATCCGATTTCTTCGGTGATTCCGGCAAAAGAGGCCACCCGAGTTTCCCCAGCCACTGCAGGAACACGCCCGAAGCCCCGCCTTCCAGCGCGACGCACTCTTTTCCTTCACACCGCAAATACACGCTTCCCTTATCGGAATCGAAGGAAAAGAAATGCGATCCCCGGGATATCCGCGTGCGGTTTTCGTACTTCTTTTCGAGCGCCTCGGAATAAAGTGTATAAAACAGGTTTGCGGCTTCGCGGTTTGCGAGCCGTAGGCGCAGGAAGAACATCAGTTTCTTGGAATCTTTTTCTTCGAAGGTGGCGTAGATATCGCCATCCCAGGACGCCGCCACCGGCTTCGCCGTTTCATCGTCCAGATATTGCTTCAGGACTTCCCTCACGCCAAATTCCCCTAAGGAATTTTCCTCCAAAAGTGTCCAGCTCGCGCCGCGCGCAGCGCCGGGTAATTCGAGTTTCAGCGGCGCCGGAGTCCGATTTGCAAAATACACATCGGGATGCATGATTTGCTGCGTATTGGCGGGCGGCCGCGCAAAAACTTCCGCAAACGTCGGGTACCCCCCGGATTTCAGAACTGCCAGGGAGAACGTCAGTCCGTTGAAGTAAGGGAAGATCAGTGAATCCTTGATGAACGGCGGGGCTTTCTTGAGCATCGGCGTATCTGACAAATCTCCGGCAAGGGCCGCCGGAATGGATTCGTCAAACTGCGGCAGGTCCTTCAGCTTGATTCCCGTGCCTTGCAGCTGATATTCCAGCATCGCGGCCATGGCGCTGCCCTCCAGCACCGATTCCCGCGCGAGTTCCGCATCGTCATTGGGGCGCGCCGCCCGTACCCACGGTTCGATGTCGAAGTGCTGGTCCTCCAGGGCGTGCGTCAATTCGTGCGACATCACCATGCGTTGCTCGTCCGCGGGAATCCAGTCGGCGATGTAGAACTCGTGGGCTTTGGGATCGTAAAGCCCGGCGATCTGTTCGGTAAGCAAATCCACAAGGAACGCGTCCAGATTAAAGTTTTTCGGAATCAAGCCGAGCACTTCCGCGGTGCGAGCCGATGCGTAGCGCTCCTTGCTATCCTTCTCCTCATCCATCTCTCGCAACACGTAAGCACGAATCTCTTCCCGGGAGCGGATGGACTTTTTGAGGGGTGCCTTCAGCTCCCAACCGGTGATCCGGCTCATTTCTTTTAATACCTCATCAACCGTGGCCAAAAACGCAGGGTCATTCGCGGCGGCAACTTGCTTACCGGCCCCCGGTGCCTTGGCTCCTTGCTGAGCAAGCGAGAATGGACCCGAGAGCGTGGTCAGGACGCCAAAGAGCAGGCCACAAATCATCAACCGGGGGAAACGGATGAGGAAGAGCATAGACTGTCAGGATAACAGATTGAGAAAAGTGGAGAAGATGTGGAAAAGCTTTTGATTTGCTCTAGTTTGAAACAGAATTCACAGAGTTTTTCCACAGCACCCTATACTGGTCTGGGTGCGTAACGTATATTACGTACCTGAACGAGCCTTGGACTTGCCATCACGAAGCAACTCGAACAGAGCGTTCAGGTTGGAACGAAAAAGCTCTTTGAGATATCCCGGAGCCTCTGGCGGGATCCAAGATTCAAGAATCTCTCCTGTCGCCTTTGCATTGGGTACTCCAGCACCTTCTTGGGTGCCAACATACTGCGCGAGATCTTCCTGTTGCCGCGCTAACGGGAGTTCCAGCACGCGTTCGAACAACTCTTCATGGCATCGCGACAATGCCTGATGTACAGGCTCTTTTCCATAGGTTTCCATCAGCGTCTTTTCCCCATACCTTCCTGTCGAAGGATCGCGCAGCGCGGCAACAAGGGCCAGCCGTGAATAATTCCCTTCGAGCGGCTCCAGATGGTGGAGGGCCAGGTCAAAAAGAATCTGTCGATAGATGCGCAGTTGATCCTGCATCCGCCTCCGTTGCCCTCCACGACGTCCCGCACCCGGGACTTCTTCTCTGTCAGTAAAACGTACGTTCGCTTCGGAAACTATCCGCCGCAAGGAGGGCACCCATGAAACGAGAATACCTTATTCTGAAAGGTGCGTTTTCAGTAAGTTTAATGGTACTTGCGCTGGGCATTGCGGTCAACCTTCGCATTTCCGGAATGAACTCCTTCGGCAAGACTCAGGTGGCCGATATTGTTGCACTTTCAACACCGATTCAAACCACCCAAACTGGATGCCGAGAGGCAATGGGGATCGGGGCCTCACCACAGGGTACTCTCCTCACCGTGCCGACACCTATAAAACGACTTGTTTATTGCTGGCCAGTACAATTATGCTAACTTTTCCGCCATATGGTCGACTTGCTATACCTTCAGTCGGTCGCATGGGCACTCACGACGGCTCTGGAATTGGCCCTGCTCTTCCTGCTGATGCGGCGCAAGGTCGTCCCGAACTATCCCTTCTTCACCGCTTATCTGATTACCGCGATTTTCCAGAGCGCCGCGGTGGCCACCCTGCAGCGGTTTACCGGCCTCGATAGGTACGTGGCCTGGGACATCGCCTGGGGAACACAAGCAGTCGTGACCGTCATGAGGTCTCTGGCATTGCTCGAGCTGACACGAAAAATACTCTCCGCCTATGTGGGCATCTGGGCCCTGGCTTGGCGCCTGCTGCTGGGCGTCGGAATCTTTGTGCTTATCTGTGCCTTGGCCTTTTCCAGGGGACAGTCCGAGTGGCTCGTTCTAAGCGCTGTCCGTGGATTTGAACTGGCTTCCGAGGCGGTTATCGTCGTCATGCTGCTTTTCGCCCGTTACTACTCGCTATCTCTGCGCCTGCTGCCGCGCGCCCTGGCGGTCGGCTTCTGCCTGTACTCTTCCTTTTATGTAATGGACTACTCGCGCCTGGAACATGCCGTCCAGCAATACGGTACCTTCTGGAATTTCCTCGGCATTATCACCTTTATGGCCAGCCTGCTGCTTTGGATCAGCGCGGCGCGGCGATATGTTCCCGCGGAGGATGAGGTCGAGCCCGCCAGCATTCCGCCGGAGCTCTACGGCAAGCTCTGCTCTGAGGTAAACCTGCGCTTCCACCTCTTGAACCGGCAACTCATGCTTCTCCTGCATGCCGGGGAGCGCCGTCCATGAGCCTCGCGGTCATCCTTTTCGTTCTCTTTGCCGTCTTGCTGATCATCTTGCTGGTCTGTGCGCTGCCTCCAAAGCAATCCGTGCGCCACGGCGAAAGTGTTTTTGACTTGCTATCCGAGCCACGCCACTGCACGCGTCTGCCCTACATCTTGCAAGCATTGCGGCCCGAAGACACGAATTTCCTTCAGGAAAGCGGCGCCGGCGCCCTGATGCAATCCCTGCGCCAGCAACGCCGCAGAATTGCCCTCCACTATCTCGACCAACTGCAGCAAGAATTTGAATTGCTCCTGCAAATTTCCCGTGCCCTGGCAGTGATGGCTCCCGAAGTCATGGCTATCCAGGAATTGGAGCGCTTGAAGCTGAGTATCGTCTTTGCGTTCAACTGCGCCATCTTGCGCTTCAGGCTGCGGGTTGGGATGCGGCCCCTCGAGGGATTTGCTTCCTTGTCCACCATGGCTAACGAAATGGTCAGGCATCTGGAAGCGGTCACTTCAAACATCGCCGAAGCCGCCGTTCACAGTGCCGAACTTCCTGTTAATCCTCACAAGGAAGACACTCGCTAATCGTTAAGGTTGCGAGGCGGTCGCCTCGGAGAGTTGTGGCGGTCTGGCTTCGGCTTGCAGCGGCAATTCGATCCGGAAGCTTGCTCCCCGTGGGGGTGCGTTTTTCACCCGGATCGTGCCACCGTGCTCGGTGATAATTCCATAGCAGATACTCAAGCCAAGCCCCGTTCCCTTGCCGACAGGTTTGGTGGTGTAAAAGGGGTCGAACACTCTGGAGGGGTCCTTCACTCCCGGGCCACTGTCGGTGAGTTCCACAAAAATTGTATTTTCGTTTACGCCCGAGGCTACCCAGAGTTCTCCCTCCGTGGAATGCTCCAGAATCGCGTCCACGGCATTGTTGATGAGATTCAGGAACACCTGCTGCAATTGATGCGGGTCCGCGTAGAGCAATGGCATGTCCCGGGCAAGTTCCAGTTGCACGCGAATCTGGCCATTGCGCAAATCGTAGTCCCGCAACGCCAATGTGTCCTCCATCACGGTGTTCACTTGAACGGGAACGCGCTCCGGCTTATGTTGACGCGCAAAGCTCAGGAGGTTTTGCACGATGCGATGCGTGCGCTGAGCTTGTTTGTACATTTTTTCGGAGTAACTCAAGGCCAGCGGCCCGACCTGCCCGCTGGATTCCAGCAACTGGCTGTATCCAAGAATCGCCGTGAGCGGGTTGTTGAGTTCGTGCGCCACTCCGGAGATGAGTTGCCCGACAGCCGCCAGTTTTTCACTGTGCAGAAGCTGTTCCTGCGTGCGCCGCAGATCCTCATAGGCGTGGCGGGTTTCTTCGTAAAGCTGGTTGCGCTCCACCGCGCCGGCCACCTGGCTGCCCACGGCAATCAGCAAACTCATGTCCACCGCGGAAAATTCACGCGCCACGCGGCTGCCCACCACCAACCCCCCAATTATCTTGTCTTTCGACCACAAAGTGACGATGTACGCCGATTCGATCTGCTCCTTCTGCTTCAACTCGTCGATCAACGGCGGCAATGGCAAACCCTGCGCCGAAAGAAACGGCGCCCGCACCGCGCGCACCTGTTGGATGAACTCCAGCGGCACCGTGATCAGGGGGAAGTTCCGGGCGAACTCCGAACGGTGGCCCACCGCCGCCACCCGCCGCAAAGAAAGTCCGTCTCCCTCGAACAAATACAACGAAGCGGCGTCCAGCGCGAATAACTCCAGAATCTGTCGCAGCGTGCGCTGCAGCGAGTCGTGCAGGTCGATCGACGACACCAGCGTCTCGGCAATGGAATTCAGTACCACCAGTTCACGGTTGCGCCGCCGAATTTCCTGCTCGGCGCGCCGCCGCTCGGTCACATCCAGCAGAAAACCCTGGTACGCAGTCACGTTGCCGGCGGCATCGCGGATGGCCGTCGAGGACTCACTGACCACGCGTATTTCCCCGTCCTTGCGGCGGATTTCAAATTCGAAATCGTTCACCGCGCCGTGTTCGTGAAGCAGCTTCTTCAGCCGCTCGCGGTCCTGTGCGTTGATGTACAACGTGTGCGCAATTTCCACCTGCATCAGCTCGTCGCGGTTTTCGTAGCCCACGATACGCATCAGCGCGTCGTTGAAGTCCAGAAAGCGCCCTTGTAGCGTGGAGATAAACACGCCTTCCTGAACGCTGGCCACCAGATTGCGGTATTTTTCCTCGGCCCTCTTCCGTTCGGTGATGTCCTTTAACACGTGAATGGTGCCTAGCTTTCGTCCCGCGGGGTCGGAAAAGACGGAATTGGAGGCCAGAAAGTAGCCGTGCAACCAGCGGTCGGGAGAATCCGCGTCTCCTGAAATTCCTTCGCAATAGGGGCAAACGTGAAATGTGCCGGTGCGCGGATTGAAGAGTTCGTTGACATAACGTCCCACCAGCGCCGAAAAATTGCGACCCAGCAGGTTCGCCAGCCGCAAGTTGCCGCGCACGATGCGGCCTTCGTTGTCGTGCACCAGAATCGGATCGCCTATGGAATCGAAGGTGTAAACCCACTGCTGCTGCACCGTCTTGATCTGTTCGAACAGATTCACGTTCTCGACCGTGGTGCCCAGGAAGCTGGCCACGTTCACCAGGTAAGCCAATTCGTCCTCGTGAAAGCGCTTCCCGGGTAAGGCTCCAACTTTTAACAGACCCACCACGCCCTTCTTGCCGCGCATCGGCACGGTGATGATTTGCGTGAGACCCGCATCGGCCATGGCGCGGCGAATCTTGGGGTCCTTCTCTTCCTCGAACCGCGAAAGACGGTACGATTCCTGAATTACCGCTTGCAGCCACGGGGAAGACGCGGGCAAGCGCTCAAGCTGTTTCAGATATGCTTCGGAATAGCCGACCGACGCGCGGCAGACATATTCCGCAGCGTCCGCATCCCCTTCCCTCAGCCGGATCATTCCGTGTGTTACACCGAGGCTGCTGGTGATTTGGCCAAGAACTTTTTGCAGAAGCACCGGAAGCGCCACCGATTGGCTGCTCGAAGCGGTCAGCAGGGTGAACTGTCGCATCTTTTCGCTGATTTCCTGTGAACGCGTGCGCGCTGCCTCCAGCAGTAAAACGATCATCCCGATGCCCAGGCTGGCATTCAGGAAATGGTCAAAGGCAAACCGCAGAAGATGGATTTCACCGTGGGTCCACTGCGGGCGGTTAATATTGTTCAAAGCCAGCAAGGTAAAAGCCCCCGCCAGCAGCTTTGTGCCGTGGCCCCGTGTGGAGACCGAGGCCCTCCACAACAGCCATCCCGTCGCAAGGCATAGCGCACTTTGCAGAATCGTGCTTTCCCAGTTTGCTTCCGCCAGAGACCCCGATTTTGCCTGGTAGTAACCTGCCGCGAGTGCCATAAAACCTGCGAGCCAGACCATCGGCCAGAAATACCGGCTATGTCCCAAAGTGAACTGAACAATAGACGCGAGAAACAACACCAGCGCGGCAATGCCGGCAGCGGTCGCTACAATATCCAGGCCAGGGGTCACACCGAAAAAGAACGCCAGTTCGCCGAAAGAGGAAAGCGTGAGGCAGATCCAGCCAAACAGCCAGAGTTTATAGAAAATGCCCGGGTTATCTCGCCTCAAATGCAGGAAAAGTACCAGCAGGGTCAGGCAGGCCGTAGATTCAAAGAACGCGATCCCTTGGATGCCTTGGTTGGCGATCACGACGGCCCCTCCCGGGGTGAGTGCAGGCTGAGTAGAGAAAAAAATGCAGCACACTTTCGGACGGTGCTGCCATGACAGTGCTAAATTGACGCTAACACGCTATTTTCTGACTGGGCAAGGGTACCCCACACGCGTTGTGCCGTCCCGTACAATGCTTCTTTATAATGCTTCCTGGGGGAAGAACCGCCGTGGACCCGGAACGCATCCTGGTTGTTGACGACGAAGAGGCAATTCGTGAAGTTGTCTCGACCATGCTGGAATCGCGCGGTTACAACTGCACTGCCGTCAGCAACGGACGCCAGGCCCAGGAGTCTGTTCGCAAGCGGACTCCCGACCTCGTCTTGAGCGACATGATCATGCCGGAGATGGACGGCATCAAACTTCTCGATTGGCTGCGCAATCATGATCCGGAAATTCCCGTTATCATGGTCACCGCCATCCACGATATCTCCACCGCTCTTGAAGCCATTCGCCGCGGCGCTTACGATTACATCCTCAAGCCTTTCGAAAAGGATCAGCTCTTCCTCGGCGTGGGCCGCGCCTTACAACACCGCCGCCTGGTTCTCGAAAACAAGAATTACCAGCTGAACCTGCAGCAGCAGGTGGACGAGCGCACTCAGCAGCTCACCGTGGCCCTTACGCAACTTGAACAGTCTTACGACGACACGCTGGAAGCACTGGGAAGCGCGCTGGACTTGAAGGACGCTGAAACCGAGGGCCATTGCCAGCGCGTCACCGCATTTACCATTTCCATCGCCAAGGCCGTTCCGGTACCGCTTCCTTATCTACCGGTACTCGCCCGCGCCGCCTTCCTCCACGACATTGGCAAAATGGCCGTCCCGGACTCCATCCTGCGCAAGCCCGGCCCTCTTAACGACGACGAAAAGAAAATCATGCGCACGCACTGCGATATCGGCTACAACATGCTCACCAAGATTCCCTTCTTGCGCGACGCTGCTGAGATTGTTCTCGCCCATCAGGAATTCTTCGACGGCACCGGCTATCCCCGCCAGTTGCGCGGCGACCAGATCCCCCTGGGCGCTCGCATCTTCTCCATCGCCGACGCCATGGACGCCATGATCAGCGACCGTCCCTACCGCAAGGCCCTGCCCATGTCCCATGCCCGCGACGAAATCCGCCGCTGTGCCGGCACCCAATTTGACCCGAAGATTGTCGAGGTCTTTCTCTCCATTCCTGACAAGCATTGGGCCGAGCTGCGCGAAAACCTTGGCTCTCCCTTCCGGCTCGCCCACCTCAAAAACCTCAACAACTAACCGTTAGAGAAATACCCTCTCGACCTTCTTCTCCTGGCCCCGGGGGCGAAGAATATAGCCCACGACTTCATGCAGTCCTGGGTACACAGCCGCGATCAGTTTGCGCGCCGTAGGTGCGAAACATTCTTCTCAAAGCCGATACTCAGGGAATCACCCATGCGCCTGGTCGCGCGGCAATTCTTCTCTTGAAATGCCAAGGCCGACAATCTCTCCCTCCCAAATCATGCTAATCTTTGCCTTGAGACATGGCGCTCATCCCCATCAAAACCGCTTCTGAAACCGGCTACTGCGATTGTGTCTGCGGCTGCTATGAACTCGCCAGCCTGCGCGATGAAGACACCGGCAAGGGTTATTGCCCGGCCTGCGGCAAAGACCATCTCGACTGGAATGCCGGCGTCGGCATTCCCCATCCCGCGCCCACCAAGGTCGTGGCCGATAACTTTGACAGCAAGCGCGTCCAGCAGCTTCCTCCCGGCGCCGATCCCCCCGCCCGCCTCCGCTAGAGTCCTCTTAAAAAGAAGGGGAGGCAGAATGACTCTGCCTCCCCTTCTTTGCTCAGATCTTCCGGAATTTAGAACTCAAAGCGCAGCGAGAACTGCATGACCCTCGCAAGTTCCTGGCCTACTTGAGTGGTTATGACACCGAACGTATTGCCGTTTATGGAGGTGTTCGGTAGTCCGAAATTTGGATGGTTGAAAGCGTTGAAGGCGTCGGCACGAAATTGCAGACGGTATTTTTCTCCCCACAAGGGAAAGTTCTTGGCGACGCCAAGGTCTACGTTGGAGAAGTGCGGACCGTATAGGACGTCTCGGCTGCCGTTTGCTTGGCCGGTAACGGGGGAAAATGCTGTGAGCGCTTTTTGCGGATTGGCAAAGAACTGAATCTGATTATTGTTCGCGGTGTCGGTATGAAGGCCACTTCCGATAGCTTGCGTGTCGCCATTGAAAAGGGCCCCGTTGTCCGCGGCCAGACTGGTAACGCTTCCCCCACCAACCGTGTTCAACGCCAAGCCGGTCCGCCAGGTCACGATTCCGGAGACCTGCCACCCGCCAATCATTTCATCCAGCCACCGGGGGGCATTGCTGACAAACGGCTGCCTTCGACCGATGGGCAGATCATACAAAATGGCTGAAGTAATCTGATGCTTGGCGTCAAATTCGGAATTGCCCCGGCAAGCGTTCAGATTATATGCGTCACAAAGAACTTGCGTGGAGCCTCCCACAAAGTTGCCGTTGTTATTGGCTATCACCGAACTGTTGTCGATCGAGTGCGAGTAAGTGTAGTTAAAGTCAAATTGCAGGTTATGTGAAAGTCGCTTGCGCAAGCTCACAAACATGGCGTGGTAGGAAGAATAGCCCTTGTTGGTTCCTAGCGCATTGACGAAGAATTGCGGAGGGATGACCACATTGGCAGGTACCAAGCCAAGGATTGTAAAGGCCGCCGCGCTCAGGTTGCCCTGCTGGAGAGCGGTCTGGTTTAGGGCGTAAATGGCCTGCGTGCAAGTCGCAAAGGGCGTGCCAAAGATTTGCTGGTTGACCTGTGCGCAGGTCAGGCCGGTTCCTTGCTGGATCTGGTTTTCAAAAAATGGCAACGGGGCAACGTTGTTGGGATTCACGTTTTGCCGGGCTTCTAACTCGAGAGTCGTGGTATCGCCGACGAAGCTATGCTTGGAGGTCGGGTCGACGAAATTGACTAGTTGCGCGGCGTCTGCCAGCACAAACAGCCGCCGGCCCAGGCGGCCAAAATAATCCACTTCGAGCTGAAAGCCGCCTGGAAGCTCTCGCTGCGCGCCGAGCGAAAAGGTCTCCGCGTAAGGCGTGTGCAAATGCGTGTCCAAACCGAAGTTGAAAATTGCCGTCGGAGTTACCGAAGTCTGGAAGGGCGGAGGGTTGATCGGGAAAGGTAACGTTGTCACGGATGTGAATCGCGGATCCGTTTGCAGAGAAGCAACCGCTCCTCCTCCTCCAAAATTTTCCGCGACCGTGTTCCCAAAGACATAATTGCTCTGGTCCTCGAGATTCGTAATGGCGTTGATCACCGTCTCGTCGAAGATCACCGAAGCTTGCGCGCGTACCACGGTCTTGTGGTCTCCGAAAATCGCGTGGAACGGGCCCTCCTGAAAGTTCGGATTCCAGGCCAAAGCAATCCGGGGTGAAAAATCCAGCTTGTCCGGGTCGTAGAGATCGGGCACGTTGTGATTTGCCTTGCCGGATAATTGGTAGGTCAGCTGCGGTGTGGCGTCCGGGCCGGAAATTCCTTCCAGACCATTCTGTGCGCGCACAGCTAGAAGCTGGCTCAAAGTTGTATTGAAAAAACTCGCCTGCAGGCCATTGATTTCGTACGGCACAGTCGCGTATTGGTACCGGACACCGGCAGTAATGGTCAAATCATTACGGACTTTCCAGCCATCTTGCAGGTAACCGGCAAACAGATGGGAACGGAAATCGCGCCGATGCATTTCTTGTCCGGTCGGCACCACCTGTCCATCTTTTGTGTACGTGATGCCAGTCTGCACGTTATTAATGATACCCAGCGCTGCGACAAAGAAGTTATCCCAGTTGGCGTTCGCGATTCCATCGGGATCCTGAAGGATGTTCGCCGGTCGGAGATTAGCCGACAAACTCTGAATGCTTCCGCCAAGACCCTCCTGAATGAAATTAAAGTTGTTGGTGAGGGTGCTGCGGATCTTGGTGGGGTTCCACTCCACCCCAAACTGAAGTGTATGGCGTCCGCGTAGAAGGGTGACGTCATCGCGGAACGTGGGATCTGGTGAGATGTGCCCAATCTGGCTTTGACGGACGAAAGGAGTGGCGAGCGCTCCGCCAAAAAAACTAAGCTCGACAAGTCCGCCCGCAGGATTGAAAAGAATCGGTTGATTCAGGTTGTTACGAGTTTCTCCGGCAACGAATTGGTTAACGGTGTTGGCGCTTTTCGTCCAGGTTTCGCCGACAACCCAGGCGTTGTCCCGCAAAACGTTGGGACTCGTCAGCGGGTCACCCGGGAATTGTATGGGGACCAGAATGGAATCAAGGTGCCGGAAGTTAAAGCGGCCGAAAGCTTTGTGTTTACTGTTGAAATTATAATCGAGGCGCGTGAAATAGACGTTTTCGGTCAACGGGTTGGGAGCATTAAAACGGAATCCGGCCGTGTTCAGGCCGTCGCCGAAAGCGAAATCGTTGGGCGCGGGATAACGTGTCTTGAAGAGGTTTTCAAGCGACGGCGCGACGCCGGCGGCTGTAAATCCTGGGGCATTCGGGCAGCCTCCGGCCTGCGAGCAGGGATCAAGTGCGGCAACTTGGGAGGTCGGAAGAATGGTCACGCAATCTGTATTAGCGTCAGCAGCCGTCAGCCGGCTCGTGGCGCTGCATGTCTGGCCGCTTGTCGTGCTAGTCTGATTGATATAGGCAAGCTCGCCATTCTGCACGTGTGGAAACGGAACCGCCTGTTCCACGTTGATCTGCGAAGCGTCGCGTCGTCCCTCATAATCGAAGAAGAAGAATAATTTATCCTTGAGAACCGGGCCACCAAGGTTCGCGCCAAATTGGTTGCGAACCAGGTTGGTACGCGGCACGCCAGCCTTATTGTTGAAAAAGGTGTTGGCTTCTGTAGCTGCCGTGCGGTTGTATTCGAACGCCGAACCATGCCAAATGTTCGAGCCGCTTTTGGTGGTAATTACCGTCTGGGCGCCGCTCCTTCCTCCGTAGGCGGGCACAGGGTCAGCTACCTGCGTGCTGAACTCTTGTATTGCTTCAACCGGGATGGCAGCTTGGGTCTGAAAAGAGGTGCCAAAGGCGTAGTCGCTGGCATCGATGCCGTCCACGGTAATGTTGTTCTGGTCTGCTCGTGCGCCAGCGACTGCTCCGTCGCGGCTGCCGGTGGGGTCTGAGTTAAGATTCCCTTGCGGGCTTTGTGCACTGACGACCCCCGGCTGCAGGCGCAGCAGGTTTGCCGGATCGTCTCTAAATTCGTTCGGGAGATTGGCCACCGCCCGCAAATCAAAGTTGTTGCCGATGGTCGAGTCCGTTGTATCCAGGCTAACCGATCCCTGCGACACAACTTCTACGGTCTGTGTTACCGCGCCGATGGCCAATTGTACGTCTTGGGTTCTCGTCGTCGCCACCGCGAGATACAAATTCGAAATCGTGATCGTCCGGAACCCGTCTCGGTTCACGATCAATTCGTAGCCAGGCCCCGGGGAGAGCTGCAAAAGCCGGTAGTAGCCCGTGTCGTTGGTTTCTGTTTCCAGGGTGCTGCCCGTGCGCGTATTCACCAGCTTCACCGCCGCATGAGCCACCGCGGCGCCCGCCGGATCCGTCACCGTTCCCACCAAGCCCGCAAGTTCTTGCCCCAGCACAAGCCCTGGAAGCAGCAAACTCATCACGAGAAAAAACACAAGTAGACCGTAACGCTTAAATCGAATCATCAGCGCAGCCTTTCGTTCTGGTTTTTACCGAAATGCGCGCACGTGTGCGGACGCACTTGGAAGACTCACTCGTAAATCGAGCCGCAATTTACGAAATGGCGCGTTTCTCGCGAATCGTGGCCCTGGATTACCGGCAAAAAGGAGTGTGTTCGGGATAACCAACTTCCCAGAAACGCCGCTCCGAGACCACTCGAAAGGAAGACTGTTCTCGTAGCCTCCGGCCACTCCCCGGAAGGCAACAGTCAGCGCCAACGGTGCAAGACGGGGACCAAAGTTGGAAAGGAAGAGTCGCCAGAAAAAAAAGGACTTAAGTCATCTAGGAAAGCGGAAAAACAATTCGGTTTCTACAATTGGAATTTCTTTCCAGATTTCAGAGCGCATTCACAAATAGGGAACTCATCGCAATCATTTGCCGAGATACAACAGCGCCAGCAGAAACAACCACAACGCATCCATGAAGTGCCAGTAATGCGACGTCACCTCCGCGGCCACTGTCCGCGACACCTGGGCCTGCTCGAAATTGCGTTTCGCCACATACAGCAGCGCGGCTACTCCCCCAAACAAGTGCAGCGCGTGGGCTCCCGTGAAAATATAAAAGAAACTGCTCGCCGGATTGCTCGCCAAGTAAATCCCCTGCGCCACCAGTTGCCGCCACGCCATCATTTGGCCGATTAGAAACGCCACCCCCAACCCGGTGGTCACCAGCCAGAAATTCCTGTAAGCCGCGAGGCACCCTTGCGACAACCGCCGCCGAGCCCACTCCAGCGTCGCGCTGCTCGCCAGCAGCACCCCGCTGTTGAACCACATCAGCATCGGGATATGCACCGGCACCCAGTCACCGCTTCCGCGCCGCACCAGAAAAGCGCTGGCCAGCGCCATGAAAAACATCAGTATCGAAACGATCCCCAGCGCCATGCCCGTGTAATAGCGCTTGGGCGAAGGCTTCCACGCCCGCGGCCGCTTGCCATCGTCGCCGCCACCGTCGCGCCCTGCGGGCGGCAGATTTCCTCCCCCGCCGTCGCTGGTCTTTTTTTCGACGACGAGTTCAATTTCCTGGACTGCGCTTGTGCCCGGCATGACTTCCCTTTCCATATTTCAGCTTTGCTGGGGCGCCATCGCCTCAGGCGCGAGATGCTGCGGAATAAAATCGTTTACCAACTCCGCGTGGAATGCGTATGCGCCGCGGTACACCATCGGCGGCATGTTGCCGAAATTGTTTTCCGGGGCCGGCGAAGCCACGCTCCATTCCAGCGTTGTGGCCTGCCACGGGTTATTCTCTTCGCTGTCCCGCTTGCGCAGCAGCGCCTGCGCAAAATTCCAGACGAACAAGACTTGCGCCGCCACCGTGCAGATCGTCGCCACGGTAATCAGTGTGCGAATCGCAACGCCCGCCGACGCCAGCGCCGCCCTCTGCGCGTCCGGCAGAAGCCGAGATTGCGTCAGCAATCCCAGCCAGTGCATGGGCATGAAGATCAGATACACGCCCGCAAACGTCACCCAGAAATGCACCTTGCCCAGCGTCTCATTCAATCGGCCGCCAAACAGTTTCGGAAACCAGAAAAACAGCGCCGCCAGGATCGCAAACGTCGCCGCCACACCCATCACCAGGTGGAAGTGGCCAATCACAAAATCCTCGCTCACCGCGGCGGTGTGCAAGTCATGCCGCGCCAGGAAAATTCCCGAAAGGCCCCCGGCGATAAACAGCGAAATGAACCCGATGGAAAACAGCATCGCCGTTGAGAGCCGCAGCCGCCCATCCCACAACGTGCCCATCCAGCTCGCCAGCAAAAACGCGGCCGGAACACCCAAGGATGACGCCAGCACCGAAAACACCAGTGGCGCAAACGGATTCATCCCGGTGGCAAACATGTGGTAGCCCCACACGCAGAACCCGATCAGACCCACGCCGCACAGCGCCAGAACAACGAGGCGCTCTTTCCACACCGGCTTCCGCGAAAAAGTCGCCACCAGGTGGGTGACGATCCCGAAACACGGCAGCATCGCCACGTAGACTTCCGCTTGCGCAAAATACCAGAACAATCTTTGCCAAAGAACCGGCGAATTCCCCTGGCGCACCAGGTTCTCCGGCTGGGCCGCTAAAAATGCGGTGAACGAAAAAAATTGTGCGCCCCACAGCCGGTCCGCCAGCACCGCCGCGCAGCCCGCCAGCAACACGCTGAAAATCAGCATGCTCAGAATCGCGTTCAGGAACCACGCCCACACCGTAATCGGCAGCCGTGGCAGGCTCATGCCCTCCGCCCGCAAATCAATCGTCGTCACCGTGAAATTCAGTGCGCTCAGCAAGGCCCCCAATACAAAAAGAGCTGCACTGCCCAGCCACACGTTGATCCCTGCTTCCGGTGGATAAAAGAAAGACGCCGTCATGCCCGCCAGCGAACCCACCGTCATCCAAAATGAGACAAGATTAATCGTGGGGAATGCCATCTCCGTTGCACCAATTTGCAGCGGCAAAAGATAATTGCCGAAGCCGAGCTGCGGCGCCGCGATCAGCACAAAAAACACCATCAGCGAACCGTGCAGCAGCCTCATCGCCGCGTAGCGCTCCGGCGCATTCTGAATGCCCGCCAGGAACGGAATCGCCGTGTCCGGCCAAGAGGTTTGCATGCGCAGCAAAGCGGAGAGCACCATGGCAACCCAAACGCTGGCGAGAGCTAGCCAAAGATATTGCAGGCCGATGGCTTTGTGGCGGGTCGAGAAGATATAGCGGCGGACGAACGTGAAAGAAGGGGGATGGGGCGTGCCGGCGCCGTCGTCGTAAGTGACCATTTCTGTTGAAGTTCCGCCGCTGGCGGCACCCTGAACCTGAATCTTGTATCTTACCGCCTACACAACAAATTGCAACAATCCAGCCACGCTGCGGCCAAGCAGTACAGACTCCCGCTTGCCCTGACAAAGGAAGGGCCTCTGTCTTGGCAGTGTGTGCCGGGCTTTAGCCCGGCCAGCATCCAATCTAAAATCACTATGAATCGGAAGGATCAAACCGTGTCCACTGACAAATGGGCAAACCCGCAAGCCGTATGGGATGAGCGATATCGAGAATCCGAGCCTCTCTACGGCCTCAAACCCAACACCTATCTCGAAGCGCAAGTAAAGCGCCTCCATTCGGGATCGAAAATCCTCCTGCCTGGAGATGGCTACGGCCGCAACGGCATTTGGCTGGCCAAGCAGGGCTTCCGCGTTCACACCGTGGATCTTTCACCTGTCGGGGTCGAACGCGCGCGCAAAACCGCGCAAGCCGCGGGCCTGCGGATGACCATCGAACAGGCCGATCTTTCCAGCTGGCAATGGCCGGTAAACGAATTTGACGCTGCCGCCGCTATCTTCGTACACTTGCCCTCAGCAATCCGCTGCCCAGTTCATGCTTCCATGCTTAGGGCCTTGAAACCCGGCGGCATCGCCATCATCCAGTCCTTTACGCCGGCGCAGCTGCAATTCTCTTCCGGCGGCCCCAAAGATGTAGACATGCTATGCACCGCGGAATTGCTGAGCGAAGAATTCGCCGGTGCGGAAATTCTGGAGCTTGAAGAAAAAACCCTGCGCCTTGAGGAAGGCCACAAACACAGCGGCATGGGCGCCGTCGTACAAGCCGTCTTCCGCGCTAGGTAACACAGGCTTTTAGCTTGTGTTCCCTTACTGGCATGCAGCGGGTGCCCCACCCCCGGTATGGCTTCATTGAAATTGTTTCTGAAACGCCGCGAATTGCTCCCTTAACGTCTCCAATTCCCTTCGCAGCTCCACAATTTCCGACTCCAATTGCGCGATACGCTCTCCATCGCGCGCATTGCCAACCGGTTCGCGCATCTCTGCGGCATGCTGCGTTTGCACCTGCTCGGCCGGCGCTGCATCTCCCGAAAGCAAGTGCATGTACCGCGATTCTTTCGTCCCCGGCTGCCGCGGCAAAATCTTTGCCAGCGGCGGCTCGCGGCGCATCAGATGATGCAGCGCCGAATGTACCGCCTCCAGGTCCTCGAAGGCGTGCATGCGTTCCGCGCGGTTACGCAACTCGCCGGGGGTTTGCGGCCCGCGCAGCAGCAAAACGCACAGCACCGCAATTTCGTGCCGGTGAAAATTGTAAAGTTCATTCAGACGGTGTTCGAATTTGGCCACTCGCGAATCGCCGCCCGCCGAACGCACCAGCGCCTGCTCCGAGAGCGAACGCAAGGCCTGCCGCACGGCATCCTCATCCAGCGTCATGACTGGGTCGCGGTTCGACTTCTGATTGCACGCATTCACCAGGGCGTTCAACGACAGCGGATAATAGTCCGGCGTGGTGGTTTCCTTTTCCACCAGCGCGCCCAAAACGCGCACTTCCGCCTCGGAAAGTTGCAAAGCCATTTCCGAATCTTAACAGGTGCACGGACTTTCCCGAAGCCGTCGAAGCTCCGTAATGCCGCGAACAGAATCCCCGCCGCTCTACTGGAGCGCTACCGCGAATAAAACTATAATCGCGCTACCCTGATGGAGTTCATCCGTTATTCCTGGAGAATCCTGGCCTTCGCGGCGATCAGCCTCGCGGGAAATTTCTATCTTGGCTACTACGTTTTGTTTGGACTCGCCTGGGACGGCGTGACCGTTGATGAAAAATCCGGCCGCATGGTGGTAAGCGAAATTGCAGAAGGGTCCGCTGGCGCCGCCGCCGGCCTGCAACCCGGCGATCGCATCCTCACTCTTAATGGGCAACGCATCGGCACTGTGGTGGACTGGCTCGCTTCACGAATGAATTTTGTCGCCGACAAACCGGTGGCCGTTCGCGTAGAGCGCGGCCCTTCGGTTTTCGACCTTACGCTGGTGCCTCACGGATCTCTCTGGAATCAGCTCGACCCGTCTCTACGCAATTCTGAAATTGTGTTCCTGGCCTACAAACTCATTACCCTCGCTATCGGGTTATTCGTGGTATTCAACCGGCCCCGCGATTTCGTCTCCCGGCTGGGAGGTTGGGTGCTGGTGGTGATGGCCAGTGTTTTCCAGGCCTTTCAATTGGGACTGACCGCCGCGATTCGCGCCTTGCCGGTCGTGATTGCGGTGCCCGTGATGATCACGTATGTCAGCGCGGCCTTTCGCACCCCGTTACTCGCGGCTTTTTTCTGCTTGTACCCAAAACGCCTTTTCGGAAACCGTTGGGTGTGGACGGCGTTTTGGGCCGGGCCAGCCGTTGCCACCTTGTATGCCCTTTACTTGCTGGCCCAGGTCGTCTACGCGCCCGAAAAACTTTCCGGACTTGCGCCCACATGGGTTTTGCCCGCATTCGGTGTGCAAAGCATCGCCTACTTCGTCGCCGTCCTGGTGATGCTTCCTCTGAATTACTGGAGCCTCGAAACCCAAACAGATCGCCGCCGGTTCCGCGTCCTGGTTTTCGGCGCCCTGCTGGGAATGCTCTTTTATTTGCCGCGCGTCATCGGGACATCGCTTATTAATTTGCCTCCGGGCTTGTTTGACTTCCTCACTTCCCCGTACGCGAATCGCATCTGCACCCTGGGCATGCTGATCTTCCCGTTGTCCTTCGCGTACGCCATTCTCAAACATCGTTTGTTTGACATTCGCGTCATAATCCGCCGCGGCGTGCAATATGCCCTCGCGCGAGGAGTGTTGCTTGGGATCCCACTCGCCGCGCTCGGTGTCTTGATCCTGGATGTCATCATCCACGGAAATCAGCCGCTTTTCTCCGTGTTGAAGCCGCATGCTTCCACCTACATCGCGATCCTTTCGCTGGCCGCTTTGGCCGCCACGCAAAGGCAAAAATGGCTCTCCGCCCTCGACCGCAGGTTCTTCCGCGACAAATATGACGCCCAACAATTATTCCGCGAACTGGTCGAGGAGATCCGCCGCGCGGAAACCGTCGAGGAAGTCGCTCCGCGCGTGGTCGCCCGCGTGGCCGATGCCTTGCACGCCCAGGGATGCGCATTGCTTGTGCGCAAGCCTGGGGAAAGTTTGTATCGCATCGTGGCCGCGGCTCCTGAAGGGGCGCTTACCACCGACCTGCCAGCCACCAACAAGCTGATCCCCCTGGTGCGCACGCTGGAATGCTCCATTTCCATTACTTCCGCGGGCAGTGGCTGGCTCGGACAACAACTTCCCCAGGTGGACAAGGATTTCCTGCGTTCCGCGCATATCGAGTTGCTGGTCCCGGTTACGCTGAAAGAAGGAAGCACGGAAGCCTTGCTGGTGCTGGGAGCGAAACGTTCCGAGGAACCCTACAGCACGGAAGACATCACGCTCCTGGAAAACCTGGCCAGCGCCCTGGAACTGCTGCTGCTCCGCGTAACCGCCATCCACCCAGGCCGCGCTTTCGAGGAATGCGCCATCTGCGGAACCTGCTACGACACCGGCACCACGCGTTGCCAGAAAGAAGGCACCACGTTGACACTGGTCGCCTCGCCGAGACTGTTGGCTGGGCGCTACCGCCTGGAATCCCGCCTGGGCCAGGGCGGCATGGGAAAGGTCTACCGCGCCACGGACGTCTCTTTAAATCGTAGTGTAGCCGTGAAAATGATTCGCGATGAGTTTTTCGCTGACCGCAAGGCCGTCGAAAAATTCCGCCAGGAATCGCAAATCACCGGAAGCCTTGGACATCCTAACGTCGTCACCGTGTACGACTTCGGCGTGGAAGCGGGACAACGTACTTACCTGGTGATGGAACTCCTTGAAGGAATTACGCTGCGCCAGGAGTTGCGCCGCAAGAAATCCCTCGATCCCGCGAGAACCCTCGAGTTGTTCGGAGGCATTTGTGCGGGCGTCGGTGCCGCGCACGCTCAGGGCCTGATCCATCGCGACCTGAAGCCGGAGAACATCTTCTTGTCGCAAAAAGGCGTCACTGAGGTCGTCAAAATAACCGACTTTGGCATCGCAAAGGCCCTGCCCATCTCCGCCGACGAAACTCGCGACACCATGACCGGCGTTGCTGTCGGCACCATGCGCTATATGTCGCCGGAGCAAATCCGCGGCCGGTCGCTTTCGCCGCGCTGGGATTTGTGGGCCTTGGCGGTGATGGTCTATGAAGCTCTTTGCGGGCGCCCTCCGTTCGCCGCGGATGATTTAACCGTGCTGCAAAACGCGATCACTAGCGCCGGCTTTTCCCCAGTGAGCGAATCGATGCCGGGTGCACCGGATCGTTGGCAAGCCTTTTTCGCCAGAGCGCTTGCTCTGAATGAACAGCAGCGCCCGCAATCCGTTGACGAATTTCGGAACGAATTGCGGAAATGCCTGCACGAAGGCGAATCCCCGCCGGCATGACCAGGGCATAGCAGGCTGGTCCGAAGCGCACAGATTGCGGTTGAGGGGATTGTTACTGGGACGGACAGCCAGCCTATGGGCTGACCGGCGACTTCGTCGATGCGTTTTGCGTCGGTGGTGCAGCCGGTTCCATTCCGACCACCTCGTATTCGCGCATTTTCTTGTCGCCGTCCGGAACTTTGACAAGCATGCGATCCTTCTTCATTTTCAGAACAACCTCGTGACCAATTGGCAGAATGAGGGGATGCTTCATGTTCATGGGCCGGATCCGGTAGTCCATATCATCGGTTCTGACCAGATATTGGGGACAAAGCTTTTCGGTCGCGTGCACGTCCGTAATGCCGATGGAGGCCCAGAAGGAGCCCAGACCTGCCAGTCCCTTTTGTTTCGCGCCGCAAGGAACCGCGTCCATTTTCTCGAGCATGCCCCGATCCGGCTGGTTTTTCTTCTTGCCTTCCGTGACGGTGGGCGCCAGGACAGCTATGGCTAAAGCCAGAATGATTGGAGTCTTCATCTTCATGATGCCTCCTCCGTTGAAATCATGGTCTTCATAGATTTTGCTTGCCGGGACGATTTCGTTCGCGTTCGCGAACAACTAAATTCCAAGGCCGGCTGGAAAGCCTAAATTGGCCTTCCAGCCGGAGAACCACCGGTATGGGTAGGGCTAAGGTTTAGGTGGCGTCGTCGGTTGCGCCGTCGTCGGAGCTGTCGTCGTTTTCACCGTTGAAGTCGTCTTCATGTTTAATTGCTGGGTGGATTTGACGAAGCCATGAGGATCGGCCATGAGTCCTTCTCGTACTTCAGGATGGGCGTTCAGATAGGCCTGAAGTTCGGGATGCCGATGGACGTAGTCGTCTTTTTTCACCAGTGACGCGTCCTTGTCGAGATCCCTCGAGATGTCGGCGTGGCTCCCGAGAAATTCGCCGAAATGCCGGTGAGCCGCGTCCACATCGCCGTGCCCCGCTTCCGTGCGGTCAAAGCGATTTTCCGCGCTCATGAAAGCGCTTGGATTTTCCCGGATTTCCTCTCGGACACCCTGGTGGTCCTGCAGATAGGTCTGCAGCGCCGGATGATCCTTCAGAAATTGCGGGTTATCCAGGAGCGACGGGTTCCTGTGAACCTGCTCGGCCACTTCCCGGTGCCGGTCGAGGAACCGGTCAAAGCTGGCCAGCTGTCCGCGCGTTGTGTCGCGGTCGTCCATATCCCTCGTGTTGGTTGTAAAGTCCGCCCTGGCGTCCTCACGCTGTTCAAAGCGATTTTCTGCGCTCATGAAAGCGCTTGGATTTTCCCGGATTTCCTCTCGGACACCCTGGTGGTCTTGCAGATAGGTCTGCAGCGCCGGATGATCCTTCAGGAATTGCGGGTTATCCAGGAGCGACGGGTCTCTGTGAACCTGCTCGGCCACTTCGCGGTGCCTGTCGAGAAATTGATCGAAGCTGGCAACTTGCCCCCGCGTGGTGTCGTGGTCATTTACGTCCGTCGCGTTGCTCATAGGCTTCGGTTTCTTCCCGACGTCTTCGCGCTGGTCAAACCGATCTTCCTGGCGCATGAAGGCGTCTGGATTTGCCCTCACTGCATTGCGCACACCCGTATGTTCCTGCAAGTACGCCTGCAGCTCGGGATGTTCCTTAAGAAACTGCTGGTCATCGAGCAAGGACGGGTTCTTGCGGACGCGTTCCGCGATATCGCGATGGCCGTCAAGAAACCGGTCGAAGCTCGCCAGTTTCTCGCGGGCGGCCGCGTCCTCCTGGCGGTCATACCGGTTTTCCTGG
>DATFSI010000107.1:0-36181 GCA_035262705.1 Candidatus Acidiferrum sp.
GAGGATAGATTGGTTGAACGCGGTTCACCAGGCGGGCGGCCTGCACATTGCCGCCGACCGTGACGCGCTTCGGCGTGGCCTTGGGAGGCGGCGGCGGTGCGGTCCCCGCGCCACCAATCACACCACCCAGCACGCCACCGGAGGATCCGCCGGCAACGCCGCCGGGGACTCCACCAACCATGCCCGCGCCCATATCGGGCGGCTCAGCTTCTTCTTTAATCTGTTTCAGATCCTTTGGAATGGCTTTCGGCGCAACCAGTTTTCCCGCTTCCATCAAATGCGCCACCGGCTTGCGAATCACCTGCACTGCAGGGGCCGGCGGCGGCGGTGGCGGCGGTGGCGGTGGCGGCGCAAGAAGCACGGAAGACATCAACGTCTTCGGCAACGCCTCCGTATAAATCAGAGGAATCAGAATGAGAATGGTCAGAAAGAGGACCTGAATCGCCATGGAGACAACCACGGTCCACGGCTTGTTGGTCTTCTTTCCGGTCGGGCTTGATACTACCATTTCTTCAAACATGGTTGACGACTACCTCCTCCCCGAGGTTGCGAGGCGGGGCTGCCCACTCTCGCTGCTCCGGGGTTTATTGCCGGCTGCGGTTCCGGTGCTCGCAAGCCCGCCCTGCCCGCGCCAGTTATTCCAGGCGACGACGAGCGGTGCTGCTATACCAAAACTGGAGTACGTTCCTACCACAATCCCCACCACCAGGGCAAAAGCAAACGCTCGTAGCACCTGGCCGCCCATCAGGAACAGGACGAGCACGGTGAGAAAGGTTAGTCCACTGGTCAGGATGGTTCGCGACAACGTCTGGTTGATGGACTTATTGACGATGTCCGCGAATGGTTCCTTCCGCAGCAATCGGCTGTTTTCCCGGATGCGGTCAAAGATGACGATAGTATCGTTCATCGAATAACCGACCAGTGTCAGCAAAGCTGCGATGACCGTCAGCGAAATTTCAAATCCGAAAATCTTGAAAAGGCCCAGCGTGATCAGCACGTCGTGGAAGACGGCCAACACCGCCGCGGCTCCGTAAACCCACTCGAATCGGAAGGCAATATATACCAGCATGCCCGCCAAAGCATAGAGGGTAACTCGGATGGCCTGATTGCGTAACTCGGCACCCACCTTGGGCCCCACGATTTCCACGTTGCGGATCGCGAACGGTGCCAGCGAATAGATGTCCTTGAGCGCCGAAAGAACCGCCGGGGTCACGCCGCCCACCTGCGACAACTCGTCCAGGTTCGTCAGCACGCCATTCTTGTTCTGGTCGCGGTACGCCAGAAGCGCCCTGGCCAGTTGCGGGTATTTGTCACCCGCCGCAATGGAAAGTCCCAAGGGATCTTTTGCGGAAAGCGCCTTGGCCAGCGAGGCAGGAGTAGCGGAGTTGAAGTTCTCTTTGCCGGTGGCGGATACGCCATAGGTGGCGTTCAGGGCATTCAGCACTTTGGCTTTACCTTCACCCAACGCCTGATCTGCCGAACCGGCCTGCTCCACAAAAATCATCACTTCATTCGAATTTGCATTGGCGATATCGCCGATGCTCTGGATCTCGCTGTTCCCCAAACCCTGCGTACCCAACCCGTTGCGCAATTGGTCCACATTAGGCGGTTGGGCGAAGCGCACATCCACGTTGGTGCCACCCCGGAAATCGATTCCGTACTTGATCCCACCCTTAAAGAAGATGGCCGCCCACCCGATAGCCAGCAAAGTACCGCTCAATGCGAAGAAATACTTGGCCTTGCCCATCCAATTCAGATTGGGCTGATGAAAAAGCTCGATCATGCCGTTTCGCGCTTCCCTTCTTTAGACTCCACCATGTCCCCGTTTGTTCCCACCGCCCAAAGGGGGCAGTAGTACTGGGACCTTATGGCTGTATCTAGATGCTGAGCTCCGCCTGGCGATCCATCTTTCCCAGGTGGTATTGGAAAATCGTCTTGGACACATAAATCGCGGTGAACACATTGGCGATCAAACCGATCGTCAGGGTAACGGCAAAGCCCTTGATAGGGCCGGTCCCAAAAATAAACAGGAAAAACGCGGAAACCACCGTCGTTACGTGCGTGTCAATAATCGTCAGAAACGCCTTATCGAAGCCCGCATCCACGGCCGCCGCCGGGGACTTCCCGTTCCGCAACTCTTCGCGGATACGCTCGAACACCAGTACGTTTGAGTCCACGCCCATGCCGATAGTCAGGATCACGCCCGCAATGCCAGGCAACGTAAGTACCGCGCCAAACATGGCAAGCGCCGCCAGCAGAATCACCAGGTTGATGAGCAGCGCCAGCACCGCATTCACGCCCGACAACCGGTAGTAAAACACCATGAAGATCATTACCACCAGCAAGCTCAGGATCGAGGCTTGCACTCCGTGGCGGATCGAGTCAGCCCCCAATGACGGGCCAACAGTTCGTTCTTCAAGATATTTGATCGACGCCGGCAAGGCTCCGGCTCGCAGCACGAGTGCCAGATTATGGGCGGATTCCTGACTGAAGTTGCCGTCAATGCGTCCCTGATCCTCAATCCGACTCTGAATTGTTGGCGCGGACTGAATCTGGTGATCCAGAACAATGGCCATCTGACGCCCGCGGTTTTGCTCCGTGAAAGGACCAAATCGCCTTGCTGCTTCCGCTGAAAGAACAAAGTTAATCTGCCATTGGCCGGGCATCTCCGTGTTGCGGCTTTCCGAAGCACTCCTCAAATCTCGGCCCGTAACAACCGGCGTGCGGCTCACCAGGAACCAGTTGTCACCCGTGTCGTTCGGATTTTGCCGGGTCCGCCCCCCTGGCGCCTCTTTCAGTAATTCCGTACCCGCAGGTAAAATCCCTCCCTTTGCCGCCAGCGCGGCGGCTTCCGAAGGATAAGGATTCGGATCTTCCACGAGTTTCAATTCCAGTTGGCCCCCGGCTTGAATGACGCCTTTAGCGCTCTCAGGATCACCTTCGCCCGGGAGCTGCACCAGGATTTCGTTGTCTTGCCCAGCGCGGCCATGGAGCTGGATCGTCGGTTCCGTCAAGCCCAGCGCATTAATACGCCGCTCGATGGTCTCGAGCGACTGGCTCATGGTGCTCTCTTGAATCGCGGAAATCGCGCTCGGTCGTAGCGTCAGCAGGAACCCATTGGCCTGGCCTGGCGCCGTACCCAGGTCCCACGTGCCTTGATACTGCTGCTCGTTCAGGATGTCGCGAAATTGCGAGAGCTGGTCTGGAGGGATATTCCGCACGATGATGTGTGTATCGTCCATGCGTCGCACTTCTTCGTAGCGGATATTTTTGTTGCGCAATTCCGTGGTCAGGCGGTCCACCGTCTGATCGGTTTCCTGCGCAATGGCTTCCTGCACCTGCACCTGCAAAATCAGGTGCGTACCGCCCTGCAGGTCCAGCCCTAGCTTGATTTGGCGCGCGAAGTTGTCTTTCAGCGCGGTAAGCGAGGTGGGAAGATTCGGCATGCCGGCGACGAACGCGATGCACAACACGATGACTGCGACAATGAACAGCGCTTTCCACTTCAGGTTTGGGTTCATGGTTAAGAGTTCAAGCGCGAACGGTAGCCGCCGGTGGTGTTATTTCGCATCTTCGGATGCCTCCACCTGCACAATCGCTGCCCGCGCGATGCGGATTTTTACGTTATCGGCGATCTTTAGAATGACTGTATCGCCGTCCATACCATTAATCGTGCCGTAGATGCCTGCTGTGGTGACCACCTTATCCCCGTTCTTCAGCGCCGCGTGCATCTCCTGCATTTTCTTACGCTGCCGCGATTGCGGCAGGATCACCAGAAAGTACATGATGGCGATCATCGGCAGCACCAGGATCAGCATGCTTCCGAGTCCCCCGCCCGCGCCGCCTTGCAAAAAAATCGCTGCTCCCAGGCTCATGTTTCGAATACTTCCTGACCTTTCCCGTATGTCTTGCTGGCCCTGCTGAACCAACTTGTGGTCTGCCCACCCGGCGGAGAGGAGAGAATACCACTACCCGGCGGGTGATTTCCCGCTTCCCCTCCCGCCCGATTCTCCGGCTGAGACTCGACCTCTGCGGGCTGCCGCGACGGAAGATGATTCTAAAGGCGTCCCGTGCGGTTCGCCTCAGGCCGGACCCGCCAGATATCGCGCGCGCAGCTCTGTGGCGAAATTTGCAAGTTGTCCAAAACTGATAGCCTCTCGGATTTGCCGCATTATGTCAAGGTAAAAGTGGATATTGTGGTGAGTCGCGAGAATTGCCGCGGTGATTTCTCCCGCGGCGAACAGATGCCGAAGATACGCGCGCGTGTAACGTCGGCACACCGCGCAATCGCACTGCGAATCAATTGGCCGCTGGTCCTCTATATAGCGCGCATTTTTGATGAGCACCCGCCCTTCGCTTGTGTACAGGCACGCGTGCCGCGCCGCGCGCGTCGGCAGCACACAATCCATCATATCGATGCCCCGCGCCACATAGTCTGCAATCTGCTCCGGCCTTCCTACACCCATCAGGTAACGAGGCTTTTCGCGAGGCAACAACTCGGTTACAACCTCGGTCATCTCGCAGGTGATTTCATGGGGTTCGCCCACCGCCAGGCCTCCAACCGCATAGCCTGGAAACTCAATTTCCAGAAGCTGCCGCGCACTCTCGCGCCGCAAGTCCGGAAAGGTCGCGCCCTGCACGATCGCGAATTGCCATTGCCCGATTTCTCCGTTACGTTGCGCCTGCTCCAGAAAATACGTCCGGGCCAGCCGCGCCCACTCGGTTGTTCGCTTCAGCGCCGATTCGGCAATGTTTCGTGGCGCTGGCGTCTCGATGCATTCGTCGAGCACCATTGCAACGTCCGACCCAAGCGCCAGTTGAATCTCCGCCGCCTTTTCCGGCCTCAGCAAATGCTCGGAGCCGTCCAGATGCGAGCGGAAACGTACGCCCTCATCGGTAATCTTGCGCAACTCCGCCAGGCTGAACACCTGGTAGCCGCCCGAATCGGTCAAAATCGCACCATTCCACGACATGAACTTGTGCAGCCCGCCGAGCTTCCGGATCAGTTCGTGCCCCGGTCGCAAATATAAATGATAAGTATTCGCCAGGATGATTTTAGCGCCCAGCGTCTCCAGTGCTTCCTGTGTCAGGCCCTTGACGGTCGCCGCCGTGCCTACAGGCATGAACACCGGCGTTTCGATCGTCCCATGCGGCGTCGTCAGCCGCCCGCGGCGCGCCCCGGTGGCGTCTTTTTCCAAAACCTCAAACGAAAATGTCACGCAATTAGTGTATCAGGAGAGCACGAACGCAATTCCCACGCGCAAGGCCACATACACGGCGAAAACCCCGAACGCGATCCCGTACGCCCTTGCGCCCTTCAGTTTCTTCGGATTCGCCGCAGAAAACCCCAAGGCAATGAGCACGAGGATCCAGGTAATGAAAATGTCTACGTTTTTGCCAAGCGCGTCCAGCCACTTCGGCGCGTCTTCCGGCAAAAACGCGGCTAGATTCGTGGCCACCGGATTGTTCAGGTCCAGTGTTCCCTCCGGCTTCAGGAAAAGCACCACCAGGAACAATACATTCCCGATCATCAGAGGCACATACGCATGCGACACGATCCCCAGCGCTGTTGCATACCCGGGATTCACTCCCGCCATCACGTTGTAAGCCCCCAGCATCACCAGCGCCACCACCAGCACTAGCAGGATCGCTAAGGGCACCCCGACATAAGAGAAGATCGGAGCAATCTTGGCCCCGGCCTCGATCCGCTTTTCTTTATCTTCTTCGGAAAGCTGTGCCGTCTGCGAGCTCTTTTCCATTTGCTGGCTGACGACCTCACGCCAATTTACCTTTTGATTGAGCGCAACCCCCACTGCCAGCGCCATCAAGCACAAGATGGCTGTCGGCAGCAGCCAACTTGGCTTGCGCACGATATCCTCAAACGTCGCTTTGGGCGAAAACAAAACACCAAAAATGCGCCCGACCGCCGAGACCGAAGCCTTCACTTCGGGTATAGGAACGGGACTTGTAGCCATTGAGGCCCCTCCGTGAGCGCAACTCTCAGAGCCTTGTCATCCTGAGGCTCGCGCCTTTTGCGAGCCGAAGGATCTCAACTGAATGTGCGGCTTGATTTCTGCCTGCAAAGCCTCGCCGCAATTACCACAACGCGGCAGGAAAAATATCACACCTCTCCACCCTGCAATCGCGCAAATTTCTCAAAAGGTTCTGCACCCGGCGCTATACTCGTCAGTATGCTGGGAATTTTCGAGCAGCCTCCCCTTTCGGCAAAAAAGGATCCGCACGGCGAAAAGCTCGATCCGAAGCTCCTGCTCATCACTCCCCATCCCCGCGTCGTCAAAATGGGATGGCCAATTCGCGTGCAAATCATCGTGAGCGTAATTTGCTTGGCCTTGTTCGTAGTCTGGTTCAACCAAGCGATCCCCAATATCAAAACTGCTAGCGCAGTTCAGCTAAGCGCTCCTGCTTTCGTCCTCGCATGCTTGCTCGGCGTGGCCTTGGCGGTAATCCTCAAGGATCGGCGCGAACTTCGCCTTTTGCAATCCGGGAACTGTGTAATGGGACGCGTCGTCGACAAAATCAAAGCAGCCGGTGGCAGAGGACGCAGAACTCTGCTCGTTTATCAATTTGCCGTCGGCCCCGGTAAGCCGATGACCGCAAAAGGCACCGACTACAGAAAGTCTCGCGCGATTAATTCACCCGTATTGGTTTTCTTCGATCCCCATCGTCTCGAAAAGCATGTGGCTCTCTGCAGCACCGGCTGGACGGTTTATGACGAGTCCGGCCGCCTTATCGAGCCCTAACCAGTTTGCCCTCAGCGACGACACATTCCCGCAGCTACCTTCACGAACCAGCAACGCGCCGATAGTAAACTGTAAAGCTCCATGGCCACCGCTGCCATTTCCAAGGTTGACTGGTCCCTGCTCTGGCAGCAGCGCGGCTTTCGTTATTTTTTCACCGCGATGTTCGTTTCGCTGTTCGGCAGCGGCATGAACTTCATCGGCGTGAGCTGGTACATCATGTCCGCCACGCATTCGACCGTGGCCGTTAGTTGGCAGGTCATCGTCGTCACCCTCCCTGGCCTTGTGGTTCCTTTTCTCGGTGGCGTACTCATCGACCGCATGGACCGCCGTTACCTCGGCGTGCTGCTCGATCTTTTGCGTGGCTTTGCCGTGCTGGCTATTTCCTACATCGCCTGGCGCGGCCACCTGCACATCTGGCACCTCTATTTGATGACGCTCCTCACCGGTACAGGCTCCGCGGTCTACTGGTCGAACGTCAACGCGCTGGTGCAGGAAGTCGTCCCGCCCAGCCAGTTCACCGGCGCCAACGCCTCCGTCCTCGTCGGCGTGCAAAGCGGAATGCTGCTCGCTGGCACTTTCGTGGGCTTTTTTTACGACCACATGGGCGTCGCCGGCATCCTGCTGATTGATGGCCTTACCTACTTCGTCTCCGCCTATTGTCTCTATTGCCTGCGCAGCGGTTACGTTTCCCCGCGCGAACACCGCCAGTACCCGCGCGAGTATTCGGAATCCTCGGGCACCGCCTCTCTCGCCCTCGAAACCGGGGAAAATCCAGAACTCGCCGAAGCCGGCGTCTCCCTCGATATCTACGCCGCCGATCTCCGCGAAGGTTCTCGTTATCTGCGCAGCCAGCCCGTGGTCCTGGCTCTTGGCATCACCCATGCTCTTCTGATGGCCAGCATCGTCAGCTCCAACGTAGTCGTGGTTGCGCTGGCAAACGACATTCTGCACGCCGGCTCGCGCGGTTTCGGTTTCATTGAAGCGGGCTGGGCCATCGGCGCCATTCTCGGCGGCCTCATCACCAGTCAGTTGCCGCAGCGCGTTCGCCTTCCGCTCTATGTCGCCGTCATGGCCGTCTTGTGCCTGGGCCATATTGCCGTGCCTTTCGTAACCTTTTTGCTTGGCGCGGCCATCCTGCAGGGTTGTTTCGGCTTCTGCCGTGCCCTCGGCGGCATCGTCGCGCAGTCCTCTCTCATGTCCATCGTGCCGCGGCACTTCATGGGACGCACCCAGTCCGCCTTCGCCATCATCGCCACCATCCTGCAGCTCGCCATGAGCTTTTCCCTCGGATGGGTCGCGCAGCGCTTCGCCATCGCTACTGGCTTCTTTCTCCTCGCCGCCATGTATGCCGGCGCCACCTTCTCCGCCTCCCGCGCTCGCGCATTGATGCGCTAAAATTCTGCGTGACATCCGACTATGGAAAAGGTCAACTCGATGCCGTCGCTCTACATTGTCCTGGAAAAGGAAATCCCGAATATCGACACATATGTGAACGGAAACTTTTTTTCGAAGCACAGCAAGGAGCTGCAGAAACTCGCCAAGAAATCAGGCGTGCCCTCGCTGATCAGTTTTTTCAGTACGTCTCCGGAAGAGATTGCTGACTTAATGGAAAAGGATGTTGAGTCGCTCAAGGGAAGCCCAAAGTACACCGAAAAATGGTTCGCAGCGGAAGACGGCTTGCGCACTGTCAATGCACTTCTGGAGAACCTCGGCGGATTTAAAGGTGATCGTGACAAAGTCGAAGCTGAACTTCAGGAATTCGTCCGCGTCCTCCAACTCGCGCAGTCCAACGACATTCGCTGGCACCTGGCGATCGACTACTGAAAACGCGTTTTGCAATAATTTTAGCCCAACTCAACCCGCGTGCGAGGTCCCCATGGAAATCCAGACCATCCGGCAGTTTCTCCACTACTTCAACAACGTCCGCGAGCGCACCATGCGCGTGGCGCGCTGCATCCCGCCTGATAAGCTCGACTGGTCCTACGCCCCGGGGAAATTCACCCTAGGCGACCTGCTCCGCCACCTCGCCGTCATCGAGCGCGAGATGTACGCGGAAAACATGCAAGGTAAGCCCAGCCGCTACACTTCCCACGGCAAGGAATTGGCAGACGGCTATGAAAACGTCCTCGTCTTCATGGAACACCTGCACGAGGAATCGATGGATATTTTTTCGAAGCTGACCGACGCGGATTTGCAGACCAAATGCAAAACTCCCGCCGGAGCCGACATCACCAAATGGAAATGGCTCCGCCTGATGACGGAACACGAAATCCACCATCGTGGCCAGATTTATCTGTATCTCTCGATGCTCGGCGTGCCCGCGCCGCCGCTCTACGGCCTGACCAGCGAGGAAGTCCGCGCCCGCTCCGCCTCCGAATAATCCGACGCAGTGACCGGCCCTTGGGAATTGTCATCCCGAATCCCGGCGTTTTTTTTGCGGGGTGAGGGATCTGCGTTTCTCCTTGGAAGCCCCTAGCGTCTAGCCCCCTCCCAACAACTGCACCGCCGCCTGGTTCAATTTCGATCGCAGCGCGTATCTCTCATGCGCCCGCGTAATATAACGAACCGACATCTCCACTCCGCCCAGCACGGGTTTCACGCTGATCGCCGGCTTCGCCGAAAACCCGCTCATCTCCCGCGAATTCGTCGCCCGCCGCCACTCCTGCTCCGCCAACTCTGCGCTCTCGTGCGTTTCCTCTTCCACTTTCTTCCGGATTGCGTCCACAATCGCGTAATTCTCTTTGCCCGCGGGCATAACCACCGTCAATTCGTCCCACAGCCACTGGCCGGTCGTCGAAAAATTAAAATAATGCCCTTCGATCGCAAAGCCATTGGTAAACGTCACCCGCCGCCCCGTTGGATGCCCGGAATCGGTCCAGTTTCCCGTTTCCAGCAGAACCGTGTGGAACGGCCCGATCTCCACCACCTCCCCGGTCACTCCGTTAATTTCCACCCAGTCTCCCAGGCGGATTCCGTTCTTTCCCATCAGCACAAACCATCCGATGAAGCCGACAATGAAATCCTTAAGGCCTACTGTCAGGCCTGCCGTCGCCAGGCCAAGAAAGGTTCCCAGCTGGCTCGGCGGCCCCAGCACCACCAGCAAAATCAGCAGAACCGCCACCACACGTACCGCCACGTGCGCCACGGTATGCAGGCTCTGCACCTGCCGCCGGTCCATCTTCAGCCGGCTGAGCAATTGGTCCATCAGGGTCGCGAAATACAAGCCGGCCAACCCGATGACCAGGATAATCAGCACTCCGACCAGTGCCTGATGCACCACAACGCGTTGTCGGGCCGCAACACTGCTGATCCACTGCGCATACACATCCGAAAGATCCTTGAGACTGTCAATGCGCTTGTCATACGTGGACAGCGCTTCCTGCTGCGTCGCCAATTGCCACTTTCGATCGGCGAGTGCCGCAATGTCCTGCGTATTAGTCTGCACGGTGGTGGTATTTGGCTGGTCAGCGCTGCCGCTCTGTGGGATTGCTTTTTTCTTCTTCGCATGTCCGCTGAGCTCCGGCGTTTTTTCTTTCTCGGACTCCAATTGCGCATCGAGTTGGTTGTGCGTCGCGGTGAGGCTCGCGGCCATATTGTCGGCATCCTGCTTGGCACGCCACAGCTGCATTTGCGTCGAATGCAGGCCCGCCCAGCGCTGGTACTCATGAATGAGGCCAAATTGCGGCGGGGGCGTGGGGGAATTAGTCGGCTGCGTCTGTGCGTTCTGCACCGATTGCTTGTGCTGCTGCTGCGCATCCTGCAGGCGTTGATCCAGATCGCCGCCCGCGCGCTGAAAATCTTCCCTCGCGTCGTCGAGTTCATCCTGCGCCAGGTCGCGGTCGGCCTCGGCGTCATCCCGCAATTCAATCAGGTTGTCTTTCTTGTCCGGGTTCTTTTCTTTGTTAACCGCGTCATTTAGCTGATCCAATTGCGCCTGGTAAGCGGTCAGCAGTTTTTGCGCCTTTTCCAGACGGTCCTTGGCCTCTTTGGCATCCGCGTTGAGCACTGGCGGGTGTTCCTTGAGTTCGTGCCGGGCGGCGTCGTACGCAAGATCGAGCTCGCGATTCGCAATACGCAGTGCTTCTTTAGAGAACTCTGACTCCTCGGGCGTCCCGGCCTGCTGCGCAAGTTTCTGCGCCGTTCTCAGCGGAGTCTCATCGACATTCAGCACATTGTCTGCCGGCGCGTGCTTGTTCTTGCCGGTGGGCGTCGCAGTCCGCGTCACGTTGCCGGTTCGCAGCAAGCCGACAACTGTCGCGCCCAACAGAAGCACCAGAATTAACGCCGCGATCTTCTGATAGATTTTCATCGTTCGCACACCGGTTTTGGGAAGGCTGGAACTCCAATTTCCGGGATTCCTCCTCGAAACGCAAGAACTTCCTCGACACATCTCGCCGCAAACTCATTGCCGCCGCTGCCGGCCAATCCTAATCTGAATCTATTGCCGAGGTGCCCATGAACGATCCGCGTTTTCCACGCTTGTTCTACGCGTTCCTCGCCCTGCTGGGGCTGCTCATGGCCGCTTACTACTATCCCCGCATGCCCGAGCGCATGGCCTGTCATTTTGCCGGCGACGGCCGCCCCAACGGCTGGCAGCCTCGCGACGCTTTTTTCCTCGTGATGCTTCTGGCATCCGCCTCTTCCGCGCTCGTAGCCTTTTTCGCGCCGTGGCGCATCGCGTCCCAGCCCAACGCGCGCATCAATCTTCCCAACCGTGACTATTGGCTCGCTCCGGAGCGCCGTCCGCAAACCATGAACTACATCTCCGCTTTCCTGGCCTGGTTCGGCTGTTCCGTCCTGTTCGTGCTGATCTCCGGCACCTTCCTCGCCTTTCAAGCCAACCTCGCGCCCGACCGGCATTTCCATTCCCAGGCCCTGCTCCTCGTTCTTATTGCATTTCTTCTTTTCCTGCTGATGGGGGTGATCCGCTTCGTCCGCCACTTCCAGAATCACACCTCCGAAATTTAGACGCCTGGTTTTAGCCAGGTCCGTGCCTGCGGCCAGTCTCTCCCCTTCACAAAACTGTTACACCCCGTATTTCTGCATGTAACCGGGACCTTCTACTCTCTTGCGCGGTCCAAGGTCCTGTTTCCCTCCGTGTTCTTTTGCGGAGGCGTGTTGGAGCGCCCGCGCGTGTCCCCGCCGGAGTGTTCGCACCCATCCAGCTTCAAAGAGCCCGGCAGCAAAAGAAGAATAGAGAGAGGAAGAATCGATGAAAATGAAGTGGAATCTGAAGTCGGCAGCTGCTCTGTTTGCCGCTGCTTCGCTGGTGGCCGGTCCTGCGTTCGCCAACGAAGGCGCTGTCCCCAGGGGCGTGCCGCACCTCGATCACGTCTTCGTGATCATGATGGAAAACCACGGCTACAACCAGATCATCGGCAATCCGGACACACCCTTTGCCAACAGCTTGGCCAACTCCGCCAACACGGCTACGAATTACTTCGCGATCGGTCATCCCAGCTTGACAAACTATCTCGAAACCGTCGGCGGTTCGAATTTTGGAGTTCGCTCAGACAACAACCCGGACTGGCACAACACCAACTGCCTCACCAACCTCAGCACCAGCCAGCCGAATCTCGACACTCCGAATAGCGGGAGCGTTTGCCCGATTTGGGGTGTTGGTACGGATGCGGAAACTCCGGCAACCGATTGCACCAATGAAATCCAGTGCACCGCTGCGAATCCAACCCCCATAAATAACATTGACGGCGTTCTCTCCATTCCCGCAAAGCCCGGAATCTCCGGAAAGACCATCGCCGATCAATTGATGGAAGCCGGCAAATCCTGGAAGACCTATCAGGAAAACTTGCCTCCCTCCGGCGCCGACGGTGTCAATTTTGCTGATGGTTTCTTCACCGACAGCAGCGACATTGCCACGCCCACCGGCGATCCAAAAGCCAAACTCGCCAAGCTATATGCCGCGAAGCACAACCCCTTCGTCTATTTCCGCAGTATCGAGGAAGGCGGCTTGCAGCACGTGGCGCCATTCTCCGGCAAGCACGGCTTATTTGCTGATTTGGCGTCTGGCGAAGCGCCCAACTTTTCCTTCATCGCGCCCAATCAGTGCAACGATCAACACGGCCGCGGGATCGGCGAAGCCGGCTCACAATGCGATTTCGACCCCAACGATAATGGCACACTGCAGGGCTTGAACCCTGCGCTAATGAACATCGGCGATCAGACTCTGAGCACCATCATTCTCGCCATCAAAAACTCTCCGGTTTGGCACCAAGGCCACAACGCCATCGTGGTTCTGTGGGACGAAGACGATTACAGCATCTCCCCAACCGTAAACCGGGTTCTCACTGTCGTGGACACGAACTACGGCCCCCACGGCATCAAGAGCAACAGGTTCTACACCCACTTCTCTGTGCTCAAGTCCCTTGAGTCAGGATTCCATCTCCCTTGCCTGAATCACACGTGCGACGAGAGAACCAACGTCATGTCCGACCTCTTCGCCGGCGATCGCAACGACGACTAACTTTCTAATTGCTCCGCGCAACCCCAACTTCACCCCGAAAAGCGCGCACAAAAAATGCTGCGCCAAGAAGAAACGCCCGGCTCCCCGCCGGGCGTTTTCTTTTCCTGATTACTGGTATCTGATTCCTGATATCCCGTTTCTTTCTACAGATAGTCCCTCGACGGCCCCTCCAAAAACGCCCGCAACTTCCGCGACCGCGACGGGTGCCGTAGCTTCCGCAGCGCCTTGGCCTCGATTTGCCGGATGCGTTCCCGGGTCACCGCAAACGACTGTCCCACCTCTTCGAGCGTATGCTCGCTCCCGTCATCTAAACCAAATCGCATCTTGATGACTTTCTCTTCGCGCGGCGTCAGCGTCTTCAACACCGACGAAGTCTGTTCCTTCAAATTCAGGTTGATCACGGCGTCCGAAGGCGACACCACAGCCTTGTCTTCGATGAAATCGCCCAGGTGCGAATCCTCTTCTTCCCCGATCGGCGTTTCCAGCGAAATCGGCTCTTGCGCGATTTTCAGAATCTTCCGCACCTTGGACACCGGAATGTCCATGCGCTTGGCGATTTCTTCGCTGGTAGGCTCGCGCCCGAGTTCCTGCACCAGTTGCCGGCTCGTGCGCACCAGTTTGTTGATCGTCTCGATCATGTGCACCGGAATACGGATGGTGCGGGCCTGGTCGGCAATCGCGCGCGTAATGGCTTGGCGGATCCACCACGTCGCATACGTTGAAAACTTGTAGCCGCGGCGCCACTCGAATTTGTCCACGGCCTTCATCAAGCCGATGTTGCCTTCCTGAATCAGGTCTAGAAACTGCAAGCCGCGGTTGGTGTATTTCTTCGCAATCGAAACCACCAACCGCAGGTTGGCCTCGATCAATTCCTTTTTCGCTTGCTCGGCTTCTGCTTCGCCGCGGTGAATGATCGTCAGGGTGCGCTTCAGCTCCAGCAGCCCCACTTCGCTGGCCTCTTCAATGTCTTTCAGTTCAGACCGCCGCGTGCGCAGTTCGCGCCGCGCTTCCGCCGCATTCTCACCCTTGGAAACGTCCGCGCGCCGCTCCAAGCGCCCCGCTTCGCGCTCCAGCGACTGCAGGCGCTCGACCGTGCCGCGCATTTTGTCCACCAGGCGTTTTTTCTCGAACGGGTTGAAGTCGATGCCGCGAATTTCCAGCGAAATGGCGATGCGCGTTCGCGCCACTTCCCACTTCGCGCGCACATACTGCTTCTTCTTCGCCTTCAGCGTCTTGTCCAGCTTTACGGCCTGTTTCAACGCCTGTTCGTACAGCTTTGCGATCTTGTCGATATACTTCAGCGTCTGCTTAGTCTTGTTGGCGATCTTTTCTTCGGTCAGCTCTTCATCGTCAAACTGCACGATCTCTTTGATCGACCGCGCGCCCTTCCGCAAATCATCGCCAACCGCGATCAGTTCCTTGATGACAATCGGCGACCGCGTGATCGCCTTCATCACCACCAGTTGCCCGCGCTCGATGCGCTTCGCGATAGTTACTTCGCCTTCGCGGGTCAGTAGCGGCACAGTGCCCATTTCGCGCAGGTACATGCGCACCGGATCGTTGGTCTTTTCCAACGAACCCGGCGTCAGGTCCAGGTCGCTGCCGCCTTCTCCCTCGTGGTCGTCCTTGACCGCCACCTCATGGTCGCCGTGGTCTGAGGATACTTCCACCGCGCGCGCCGCCTTGGCCGACGCCGCATCTTCGTAAATCTCGATGCCGTTGCGTTCAAATGTCGTAAGTAGGTCGTCGATCTCTTCCGAAGAATGCACTTCCGCGGGGAGCGAATCGTTTACTTCGTCATACAGCAGGTACCCGCGCTCTTTGCCGATGGCAATGAGTTGCCGTACCGCATCATATTTTTCTTCCAAACCTGTTGCTGCCACTGCGTTTCCTCCGCTACTCAACCGCGTCTCTCGTGATTCGCGCGAAGTCCCACCTGTAGTTCCACGCATTGTCCACACCAAATGCAGAGAGATAGCCCGTCAATGGGCAAAGGGAGGGAGCGAATCCCCCGGAAAACTCTCAATTTTTTCGGTGAAGCCCTATGCGCCGTGCTGTCTGTTTGGTACTGCTGCACGCTTGCCCGCCTGCCGCGCCGTCGCGGGTCGTCCCCGTGTTCACCAGACATACATATAGATGCCGGGATACACGAATCCGTTATCCGCGCAACCCTTCTACGCTACACACTTAAGTCCCATTCTGTCAACGTTTTACTTTGTGGAATTCCCTCGAAACCAGTGGATTACGGGAGCACCTGTTCGCCGGGGAATTCCCTTGTAAACAAAGCGCTTAGCGGCCTCGGCCTGGCCGCAGCGCGGTATGGAATGCAAACCTTCCACAAGCGAGGGGTCAAACGCCCCGTGGCCCGTTTCGTTCCCACGGCGGAGGCACCTTCACCGTAGCCATCCCCGCCGCGCGCGCCGCCTGGATGCCCATGTCCGTGTCCTCAAAAACCAGGCACACTTCCGGAGCCACCCCAAGATTTGTGGCCGCCATCAGAAACGCCTCCGGGTCCGGCTTGCTCTTCTGATATTCGCCCGCACACACCAACGTTTCAAACCGCCCCAGCAAGTTTACGATGGTCAGCGATTTAATCACCGATTTCCGCGTGCTGCCCGACACGACGGCAAACGGAATCTTATTGTGTTGCTCCTCAATGTGCTCCAGAACTTCGGGGATCGCCTTCAACTGCGGCAGGAGTTCGTAATACAAATTTTCCTTCCGATGCTCCAATTCCTCCACCGGCATCTGCAACCCGCGTTCCCGATTCAGCGTCGCAATTACTTCCGCCACCGGCATTCCGCCCCACTTATAAAACAACTCTTCTTGAAAATCGCACTTCCATTCGCTCAGCGTTTTCTTCCACGCCAGGTAATGCAGAGGCATCGAATCCACAATCGTCCCGTCGCAATCAAACAAATACGCCCCGAATTTCCCTTCCGGTATCTTCAATCTCATTAGGTCGTCTGAAGTTTCCTCTCACACTTTTGATGAGCAAGCGGAAGCCAGGGCGACAATTTTCTTGCCCAGGCACCTATCTCAATTCCGAAATGTAGCGCTGGCTTTCCTGCCAGCGCGCCCTGCGCAGTAGGGCCCCGTTCTTCCGCCTTTCTGTATTTTATTTACCAATTTCTATTTTCCGCCACCGAAAGGCCGCACCATTGGTGGAGGGACGACACCTCAGCTGCCCTACACGCCTCTCGTTTTGCGTTCCCCTATTTTGGTCCCTGTCCTGGCTTCACAGGGACCTCCTAGAGGCTCGTCTCTCTGAGATCTGAGATCTAACATCTGATTTCCAAATTTCTATGTTCCAATTTCTAATTTCTATTTTCCGCCGCCAATTGCTTCATCAACTCCTGCTTCCGCGCCAATAACTCCCGCAACGACGCCCCAGTTGGGTTCGCTTCTATCGTTCGCTGTACCTTGGCCAACTCCTGTTCGATCTGCCGCCGGCGCAGTGCCTCCAGGCAACTCTCCGCCTCCTCCCACGTCGGCTCCTGCGCATCCTCAAACAAAATCTCAAAGAACACCCGCCGCTCGCGTTCCTCCAATTGTGCCCCGATCTCCGTCGCCGAAATTGGCCCTTCCAAAAGCCCTGCCACAATCAGCGCCGCAAAAACCTTCTCCGTTTCCAGCCCTTCGTGTAGCCGCCCCTGCTGCAGCCTCTGCGCCAGCTCTCGCTTGAACCCTTCCGCCTCCGCCAGCATACGGATCAGCCGCCGCTCGATCTGCTTCGCCGGTTTGCCCACCAGATGCGGCGCCACTTTCACCTCGCTGCGCCGCTCTTTGGCCGATTTGTTCAATGCCGCGCGCAGCACCGGCTCGTCGATCCGCAATTGTTGCGCAATCCGCGTGGCCCATTCCGACCGCAGCAGCTGGTTGGGAATCTTCTGCACATACGGCATCAGAAAGTTCAGCGCCCGTTGCTTTCCTTCGCCGGTCGTCAAATCCATCTGCCGTGCCCGGCCAATCAGGTAATCCACATACGGTGGTGATTCCTTCAGCGCCTTGAGGTATGCGTCTGCCCCTTTTTCCTGGATGAACAGATCCGGATCGGCCTTCTTGTTCGCAATCCCCGGCAATGCCAGCACTTTCACCTCAAAATCATTCTCCAGCAGAAGCATCAGCGAGCGCTCCGTCGCCGCCTGACCAGCCGCGTCCGGGTCGTAGTTCACAATCACTCGCTTCGTAAACCGCCCCAGCAGCTTGATCTGTGGCTCCGCCAGGCTCGTACCGCAGCTCGCCACCACGTTCGCAATTCCCGAGCGCGCAACGGCGATCGCATCCATATAGCCTTCGACCAGGATCGCGAAATCCTGCCGCCGGATTGTCTCCTTGGCGCGGTCCATGTGGTAGAGCACGTTGCTTTTCGAATAGATGGGTGACTCCGGCGAGTTCAGATACTTCGGCAGTTCATCGCCAAGAGCGCGGCAGCCGAACGCCACAATCTTTCCCGACTCGTTAGCAATCGGAAACGTGATTCGCTTCCGGAAGCGGTCAAACAACCGCGCGCCCGACTGGTCCCGCGAAATCAGTCCCGATTCCACCAGCAGTTTTTCTGAATACCTGGGCTTCAGGTGACGAAGCAGTGCGTCGCCGCCGCTCGGAGCATAGCCGATCCCAAATCGCGCAATCGCCTCTGCATTCAGCCCGCGGTCCTCCAGGTATGCCCTAGCCGCTCTGCCCTCCGCTGTCGATTCGAGCTGCCTCGTGAAAAACGTCTGGGCTTCTCGGTGAATTTCAATCAACGCCGCGCGCTGTTGGTTTTCCTTGCGCTCCTCGGGCGTCCGCTCCTTTGGCCGCGGAACCGGAATGCCACACTTCTCCGCGACGATCTTCACCGCCTCCGGAAACGGGCACTTCTCCATCTCCATCACAAAACTGAAAACGTCGCCGCCCTTTCCGCACCCGAAGCAGTGAAAAATCTGCTTCACCGGGTGCACCGCGAACGACGGCGTCTTCTCCCCGTGAAACGGGCACAATCCCGTGAAATTTTGCCCGCTCTTTTTCAGGCGCACGTATTCGCCGATCACGCGAACAATGTCCGCCTGATTCTTCACCCGTTCCGCAAATGATCCCGCTTCCGCCATCGCTTACATCTTCAGGTCCACCACCGTAATCGCTTTGCCTCCATGCTCTTCGCTTTCAAATTCGGCATGCTCTACCAGCGGGTGCGCTTTCAAAAATTCGCCGAGCCCTTTCCGCAGTGCACCCGTTCCGTGCCCGTGGATGATGCGGACCCGTGGTTGATTCGCCAGCGCCGCCTCATCCAAAAATTTATCCACCTTCTCACTAGCCTGCTCCACGGTGAGTCCAATCACATTAATCTCTCCCGCAGCCCCACCTTTGTTCGCTTGCGCGCTCACCGCAATATTTTCCCGGCGCCCGGGCGCGACAACCGCCTTTCCCTGGGCATCGCCTTCTACTCCCGTGATCTCATCCACCGCCACCTTCATCCGCAACGGCCCGGCTTCAATTTCCGCCGTACCTCCGTCAACACGCCGCAGAATTACAGGCTTAGAAAAACCTCGCACCCGCACCTTCGCTCCCGCCTGCAAACTCTCCGCACTAACCTTCCCCACACTCTCCGGCTTGATGCCCAAATCCTGCTGCGAATCCGCAAGCGTCTGCACCACCGCCGCGTTCAACTCTTCCTTCGCCTCGGCGCGCGCGTCCTGCATCTTCCGCCGCGCCGTCTTTTCCATCTGCGCGCGCAGCTCGCGGTCCTTCACCGCGGCAACCACGCCGGCCACGTTTTCCTCGAACCGCTTCTGCATCTCCGTGAACTGCTTTTCCAGCTCCGCGATCCGCTGCTTCTGCCGCTCCACCCAGTCCGAGCGCAGTTTTCGCCGCTCGTCCTCCAGCACGCGCTGCTCTTGCGCCATCTGCTTCTGCATGCGGTCCAGTTCGTCGCGGCTGCGGTGCAAATATGCAATCAGGTCCGCCGCCTCGTGTGCCTCCGGCGTCAGCTGCGACCTCGCGTGCTCAATAATCTCCTTCGTCAGCCCCAGCCGCTGCGCAATCGCAATCCCGCTCGAACCGCCCGGGACGCCCACCATCAGCCGGTACGTCGGTCGCAAATTCACTTCATCGAACCCCACCGCCGCGTTCACAATCCCCGGTGTTTTCGCCGCGTACGTCTTCAGCCGGTCGTGATGCGTCGTCGCCAGCACAATGCAATCCTTTTTTCGAAACTCTTCGAGCAGCGCCACCGCCAGCGCCGCTCCCTCTTCCGGAGCCGTGCCCGTGCCCATTTCGTCCACCAGCACCAACGACTGCGGCGTCGCCTCCGCGAGCATCGTCTTCAGATTCAGCGTGTGCGCCGAAAACGTGGAAAGGTCCGCCGCAATTGACTGTTCGTCCCCGATATCCACCAGCACGCGGTCAAACAAAGGCAGCACCGCCCTCTGTGCCGCCACGGGAATTCCCGCCTGTGCCGAAAGCGCCGCCATCCCCGTCGTCTTCAATGCCACCGTTTTTCCGCCCGTGTTGGGCCCGCTGATGACCAGCAATCTCTCTTCACCGCCCAACGCCAGCGACATCGCCACAATCGCGCGATTCTCCCGCTGCAACTTGTCTTCCAGCACCGGATGCCGCGCGGCATCCAGCCGCAATTCGGCCGCCTCCGCAAACTCCGGCATGCACGCATCGAAATCCCGCGCGAACCGCGCCCGAGCAAACACAGTGTCGAGTTCCGCGATCGTTTCCGCCGCAGCCATAAGCGGCCCGGCCATCGCCCGCAGCCGGTCCGTCAGCTCTTTTAGAATCCGGAAAATCTCTGCCGCCTCATCTTCGGCAAGTTGTACCAATTGGTTGTTTGTCTCCACCGTCTCGAACGGTTCCACGAACACCGTCTGCCCGGTCCCGCTCGCCCCATGCACCACGCCCGGCACGTTCCTGCGGTGCTCCGCCCGCACCGGAATCACAAACCGGTCGTTGCGCAGCGTGACGTAGTCCTCCCCGCTCTCCGCTTGGCGCGATCGCAGAATCTGCCGCAGCGTTTTCTGAATCGCATCCCGCGCCTGCTGGATGCTCGCGCGAATCCGGCGCAGCGTGCTCGAAGCGTCGTCGCTGATTTCTCCGTTCGGCAGCACGCACCGCCGGATTGCCGTCTGCAAGTCGCGAAAATCGCCCAGCGCCGCGCAACGCGCCGCCAACAGCGGAAACTTGTTCGCCTCTTCACGGAACTGCTGCTTCAACCACCCCGCCGTCTCGAGCAGCGATCCCGCATCCAGGAACTCGCCGGCCTCCAGCACCGCTCCCGGCGCTTGCAGCCGCACCATCCACGGCTTCGGATCGGCCAGCGCGCCAAATCCCAACTCGCGCCCCAGCCGCAGCCACTCCCGCGCCTCGCGAATCAACGCAAACGCCCGTTCCAGCCCCGCGCGGTCCCGGCCGGCTTCCAGCGCGTCAATCACCCGCCGCCCCGGCGGACACGTCGTCCGCAGCCGCAGCAACTCCCGCAGCTTGTCGAACTCCAAAACCTCTTCCGCTTTCCGCGACATCTCTTCTCTGCGTCCTCTGCGCTCTTTCTCGGCGCACTCTGCGTCAAAGCTTTTGCCTACAGTCCCAACTGCGACGCCAGATACTCCGCCGCCTCTTCCACCGTCCCCGTGCTGCGCACCAAATTCCCGTTGGCCTCGCCCCAAGCCCTTCCCTGCGTGGACGACCGCGGCCCCTGCTCCACTTCCCGCACGCGATCCAGAATCGGCTTCCAAAAATCTCCTACCACCGCAATCGGCTTTCCCACAATCACCGACTTGTTCAACATCTCCCACACTACGGCAAGCTCCACCAACGTCCCCGTCCCGCCCCTGCACACCGCGAATCCGTCCGCCAGCCGGATCAACTCAAACAGCCGCTCCTCCCAAGTCTTCATGCGCACTTCCGTGTCCACCCACTGGTTCGCCTGCCACTTGAAAAATTCCGCGGTCACTCCGTACGTCTTTCCTCCCTCTTCCTTCGCCCCGCGCGACACGCCCTCCATCACCCCGCCAAATCCTCCGCTGCACACCGCCAGCCCGCGTCGCGCCAACAATCTTCCCAGCGCCCGCGCCTCCTCGTACTCCGGCTCGCCCTCCTTAGGCCGCGAGCTTCCAAACACCGTCACAATTTTCTGCGCCTTCATCTACCTTTCTTCTTTCTCGCTTTTGCTTTACTTCGTCGCTTCTTTACTTCGTTACTTCTTTCTTCTGGTCGAACTCCTCCACCATCGCCAGGCACAACCCGTCAATCGCTTCCTGCACTTCGTGATTCTTCCCACCCTGGTTGTTGCTCAGAAACGAAAAGATCAACTTTCTTCCTCCCGACGTTTCCGCGTAGCCCGAGAGCGCCCGCACGTGTGTCACCGACCCCGTCTTCGCGTGAACCTTTCCTGCCAGCGGCGCTTCTCTCATCCTTTCATTCAAGGTTCCATCCGCGCCCGCCACCGGTAACGACGCCAGATATTCCGGAAACCACGCCTGCTTCTCCGCATACTCCAGTACCGCTACAAACGCCCGCGGCGTCACCAGATCTCGCCGCGACAATCCCGACCCGTCGGTCTGAATCACGTCTCCTGCAGCAACTCCCGCCTTGGTGTAAAACCCCTCCGGAAATTTCAGCACCTCCTCGGGCGTCGCCCAGCGTCCTTGTTGCCTCGCCGCCGTTCGCAGCAGCAGCTCCGTGTGCAGGTTCTGGCTGATCTTATTCACCAGCTTCACGGAATCCTTGAGCGGCACGGACAAGTGCTCTGCCAATACCGTTCGCCCAGCCTCGTTCGGATCCGGCTCGTGCATCACGCGCACTTTTCCGTCCACTTTCACATGCCGCTTCGCCAGCAGCAGCGCCAGCAAGATCGCCGCATGTTGCGCCGGCTCCTGCACCCCCAGCACCAATTTCCGTGGCGCGCTCTTCGCCGCCATCGTTCCGCTCACCACCACCGCATCCGTGCCCGGCTCGCGCGTCAAACGCAACTCTGCTTTTTCCTTCGCGCCAATCGTGGTCACTTCGTTCCTGATCGCGAATTCCAGGGTCTGCGGCTCCAGTGATTCCTGCACCGGGTCGCCCGCCTTTTCCCCCGGTGTCAGCGTCACCGCCACGGTATTGTCGTTCACCGCAATCGCCGAAATTGCCGCGCCGTACTCCCACACCATGTCGCCTATTTCCCAGCCCTCCGGGTAGCGCTCCCGCGGAAAATAACTGTCGTCGCCTACCACGTCGCCCGTGACTTCCTTCACCCCGCGCGCCACCAGCGCATCCGCCATTTCCGCTAGTGTTCGCTCCGGCGGACCGTCAAACTCCTCTTTCATCTCGTAAGGAAACTTCCGGTTCGACAAATTCGGATCTCCACGCCCCACGAAGATCAGGTCACCCGAGAGTATCCCCTCCGCGCCCAGCGTTCCATTCGTTTCCACCGTAGTGCGAAACCTGTAGTCCAGTCCCAGCGTGTCCAGTGCCAGCGCCGTCGTCAGCAATTTCATGTTCGAAGCCGGCTCAAAATAGTGGTCCGCATTTTTCTCGTAAAGCGTCGCGCCGCTTTCCGCGTCCACCACCAAAAGTCCCCATTCCCCCTTATCCACCGATGCCGTCCGCAGCAGTCTCTCCGCCCGTTCGGCAAATCGCTCCGCCGCCCGCCTTGCTTTTTCCTCGGAACCCCTCTTCTGCGCCCCCGCGGGCCCCGCCGTCACCAGCAAAATCAGCAACCAAACCGCGATCTTTCCACAGTCTCCAGCTTTTCCCCGCACAATTCCTCTCTTGGCAATCCCCATGGACTGAAAGTATAGTCGAAAGTAGATGGGCGCTTCCTCCCGCGCGGCTTCCGGGAGTATTCGCAGGGCGCATCACCACCTCCGGCCACGCCCCGCAACTTCCGCCCGCCATTTGGTTTTATCGTTACAGGCCAAAGGCTCTTATAAAAAGGTGAATTCGAATGAAAAAAGTTCTTTCCTGTTTGCTCACGTTCTCGTTCCTCTGCCCGGTGCTCTCGGCGGATGACAAAAAGGAAAACTCCCGCCTGGAAAACTGCGGCACCGTGGTTCAGGAAATCATGGATATTCCGGACAACATTCCCCAGGACCTGATCGACAAGGCTTTCTGCGTCATCATCTATCCCTCGGTGCTGAAGGCTGCATTCATTGGTGGCGGCAGCTACGGCCGCGGAGCCATGACCTGCCGCAGCGGCGAGCATTTCAACGGACCATGGAGCGCCCCCACGATGATGGCCCTCGAAGGCGCCAGCATCGGTCTGCAGATCGGCGGCCAGGCCACCGACTTCGTCCTCCTGGTCATGAACGGCCGTGGCGCCAATTCCATCTTGAGCTCTAAGGTCAAGCTCGGCGCAGATGCCTCTGCCGCCGCAGGCCCCAAAGGTCGCAACGCCGAAGCCTCCACCGACGTCACCCTGCGCGCGGAGATTCTTTCCTACTCCCGCGCCCGCGGCCTCTTCGCCGGGATCTCGCTGGCTGGCTCCACGGTACGCCCCGACAACAAAGCCAATACTGCCCTCTATAAAAAAGACATTAACTCCCAGGATATCGTCTTCAAAGGTGCCGTTGCCGTGCCAGCCTCCGCGCAAAAACTGGTCTCCTACCTGAACCACAAGTCTCCCAAAAACCTTGCCTCCGGTAAGGAAATCTAGAACAGATAACCCACTCAATTCATACGAGTTACCTAAGGCCTCGGGGGTGTAGCCCCGGGGCCTGATTTTTTGCTTGCCTTTTTCATACAAATGACTGACAGTCATTTATGTCTGGAGGTCACGATTGTGACCACGATCGCTTCCCACGAAACCCCTTCCCGCCGCGAACGCCAGTCTGTCGAGCGCCGCGAACGCCTTTTCCGCGCCGCTCTCGATCTCTTCGCTCGCAAGGGCTTCGCCGAAACCACCGTCGAGGACATCACCAACGCCGCCGATCTCGGCAAGGGCACCTTCTTCAATTACTTCCCTAGCAAGGAGCACATCCTCCTCGCCTTTGGTGAAATGCAGCTCGCCAAACTCAAAGCCGCCTTCGACGAAATGCGCTCCAAAAACGTTCCCGTTCCCGCTTTCATGCGTTCACTTGGTCCCCGAATGACCCAGGAACCGATTCGCAATCCCGCCATGATTCGCATCATCCTGCAGGCTTTTCTCACCGACGACTCGAAAATCCGGGAGCCTATGCTGGAGCTCCAAGGCCGCGTCATTGCCATTCACACCGAAATGATCCGCATTGGCCAGGAACGCGGCGAGATTCGCAACGATTTGCCTCCCGAAGTCATCGCCAACGTATTTCGCCAGACCGTTTTCGGAACACTGTTGATCTGGGCCCTTCATGGTGACAGCACGCTTCTTTCTCGCATGGAGAACGCTTTCGAGTTGCTCTGGACCGGGCTCGCGCCGCGCCACGCCACTCCGGCTGGGTCTTCGCAATTGCCTCCGGCCGCGACCGTGGATTCGAATTCTGCCGCCGCCTGGCTCCAATGGGGTTTGGCGCTATGAAACGCAAAATCGTGATTCCCGTTCTCATCGTCGCTGCGCTGGTTGGCCTCGGGGTTTATACCTCCGGAATGTTGCACCGCAAGCCCACCCTCAGCGGTTCCGGCACCGTCGAGGCCCGCAATATTCGCGTCGGCTCCAAGGTCGGCGGACGCATTGACCAGATTCTGGTTCGTGAAGGCGACTCCGTCGACGCCGGCCAAATCCTAATCACCTTTGACGACAAGGAGCTCGCCGCCTCTCTCGCGCAATCGCGCGCTGCCGCTCTCAAGGCCCAGCGCGGCTACCGCCCCGAAGAAATCGCCGAAGCCCGCGCCACCGCCGCGCAAGCCAAGGCCGAATACGAGCAGCGCCTCAACGGTTACCGCAAAGAAGATATCGCCGCCGCGCAAGCCGACCTCGAACGCGCCAAAGCCGATGAAGGGCGCGCGCACCTCGACGCCCAACGGTACGACACCCTCGCCGAAAAGGATCTCGTTTCCAAGCAGCAGCGCGATTCCGCGGATGCCAATTGGAAAATGGCTCTAGCGCAGCAACAGAATTTTCAGCACAAGCTCGACGAACTAAAGCGCGGCTATCGCCCCGAGGAAATTGCCGCCGCCGAGGCCCGCTACCACCAGACTCGTGCCACCCTGGAGAAACTCGAAAACGGCAATCGTGTGGAAGACATCGCCGCCGCCAAAGCCGCTTTCGCTTACGACGAAGCCCGCTTTCGCGAGCGCCAGGTCGTCGCGCCCGCGGCCGCTTCTGTGGAAGTCCTCGACGTGCGCCCCGGCGACATCATTGCACCAAACACTCCCATCGCCACACTCCTCGAACGTGATCAGATCTACGTCCGCATCTACATCCCCGAAACGCACATTGGCCGTGTGCGCCTCGGCCAGAAGGCCCAGATTCGCGTGGACTCCTTCCCCCACCAGGTCTTTGACGGCGCGGTCGAACAAATCAACCAGCAGGCCGAGTTCCTACCCCGCAACGTGCAAACCGCGGAAGAGCGCGTGCACCAGGTCTTCGGCGTGAAGGTCCGCATTGACGATAGATCGCGCCGAGTTCGCGCCGGCATGGCCGCCGACGTGACCCTGGCCCCGGAGGGCTGAGCCATGACGGATTCCACTCAGCTCGCCATTGCTGCTGAACACCTCGTCCGCCGCTTCGGCCATTTCACCGCGGTCAATGACGTTAGCTTCCATGTGGAAAAGGGGGAAATCTTCGGCTTCCTCGGCCCAAACGGGAGCGGAAAAACCACCGTCATCAAAATGCTCACTGGCCTTCTGCCTCTATCCGGCGGCGACGCTACGGTTCTCGGCATCGACGTTCGCAAGGACCCGGAAACTGTGCGCGAAAATATCGGCTACATGTCCCAGAATTTCAGCCTCTATTCCGATCTCACCGTCACCGAAAATCTCACCTTCTACGGCCGCATCTATGGCCTTGCCAACCACGTTCTCCGCCGCCGCATGGAAGAAATCATTCAACTAAACGGCCTCGCTCCCTACCTGAATCGCCTCGCCGCGCAGCTTTCCGGCGGCTGGAAGCAGCGCCTCGCCCTCGGCTGCGCCATGCTTCACGAACCCAAGCTAATTTTTCTCGATGAGCCCACCGCCGGGATCGACCCTGTCGCGCGCCGCCAGCTTTGGGATCTGCTCTTCGAACTCTCCGGCCACGGCATCACCTTCTTCGTCACCACTCACTACATGGACGAAGCCGAGCGCTGCGGACACGTCGGCTACATCTATTTTGGAAAAATCATCGCCGACGGCACGCCTGACTCGCTCCGCGCCCTTCCCGATGTCCAGCCCGCCGGCACCTATCGCGTGGAGATCACCACGCCGCAGGTGACACGGGCCCTACGCTTTGCACGCACCATTCCCGGCGTCCGCAGCGCCACCATCTTCGGGCAATCCATTCACGCGCTCATCAACGACGACCTCGACCCCGAACACCTCCGCGAGCACCTCCTGAAACACAAAATCGTCGTCGCGGAAATCCGTCCCCTTGCCCCTTCTCTCGAGGACGTTTTTGTCGAACTTACCTACAAGCATCAAGCGGAAATCGAGGCCCCCCGTGCTTAATCCCTTCCGCGGTTTTGTCGCCGTTTTCTACAAGGAAGCGCTGCACACGCGCCGTGACTTCGGCACCCTATTCTTCTCCTTGATTATTCCCTTGCTGCAGATGTTCCTGCTCGGCTTCGGCATCGACACCAACATCCGCCAGATCAACACCGCTGTCTACAACGCCGACGGCCGCCGCGAAAGCCGCGAACTCCTCGACCGTCTCCGTAACTCCGACACGTTTCATCTGGTGCGTTACGTTGAAACCGATCGCGACCTCACCGACGCCATCGTTTCCGGCCAATGCCGCGTCGGCATCAAAATCCCCGTCGACTACTCCGACAAATTGCTCCACCAGATGAGCGCCCAGGTTCTCGTGCTCATTGACGGCTCGGACTCCACCGTCGCCGGCCAGGCCATCAACGTCACCACCTCCATCGGCCTCGACGAATCCCTCCGCCGCGCACTCGCCAACAGCAACTCGCCTTTGGCCGTGGATATGCGCCCCAAGCTGCTCTTCAATCCTGATTCACGCTCGCCAAACTTTTTTCTTCCCGGCTTGACCGCCATTCTTCTTCTCAACGTCACCACGTTCCTCACCGCCTTTTCCATCGTGCGTGAAAAGGAACGCGGCACCCTCGAGCAGCTCTTTGTCACTCCCGTGCGTCCCATGGGCCTCCTGCTCGGCAAACTCCTTCCCTACCTCATCATCGGCTTTTTCGAACTCTGCATGATCCTCACCTTCATGCGCTTCGTCTTCCGCGTCCCTATTCACGGCAGCGTCCTGTTGCTGGCCATTCTGTCGCTTCCCTATATCTTCGTGTCGCTCTCGCTGGGCATCCTCATCTCCAGCAAAGCCAATTCCCAGGCCGAAGCCATGCAACTCGCCTTCCTCACGATTCTTCCCAGCATCTTTTTCTCCGGCTATATTTTCCCGCGCGAAACCATGCCTAAATTCTTCTTCGTTCTCAGCTATTTCGTTCCCGCCACCTATTTCATCGACATCACTCGCGGCATCATCCTTCGCGGCGCCACTTTGGTTCATCTCTGGATTGATGCCGCCGCCCTTTTCACCATCGGCGCGCTCCTGTTGGTCATCGCCGCCCGCCGCTTCCAGAACAAAGTCATCATGGCCTGATACTCGAGCGGGTGCCTTCTGTGTCATGCGCTCTTCTCTGTGAACTCTGCGGTCGCACCCCACACTTTTCGGGGTGCGAGTTTCTCACAGCCCCGGAAACGCGGAAGAAGGTAGCCCAGCGCTTCATGAAGCGCTGGGAACAAGCGTACCTAAGCCACTGAACGCCGTAGGTGCAACACAATCTTTCTGCAGTAAAATCCTTCTTCAAATCGCATGGGTGTCTCGGCGTTAGGAGCACGGTTTTTTTTCCCTTCTGTGCGGCCCTCCGCGATCTCTGCGCCGAATCTTTTTCTTCACTGGCCACTGGTCGCTGGCCACGCTCTTCCACTGCTATAATTACCGGCTCCACTCAGGGGATCCCGTGCTCTGTCCGATCTGTCAAAAACGTAAGGCCGAACGATTCTGCCCTGCCAAGGCCGAAAAAATCTGTGCCGTCTGCTGCGGCACCGAGCGTGAAGTCACGCTCGATTGCACTCCCGACTGCACCTACCTCGTCGCCGCTCACCGCTACGAAGAACAGCACCCGCGCCAACTCCCGCCGGACACGCCGCTCCTCGACGTCCGCCTCACCCCAGACCTCGTTCGCCTGCATCCACAATTTATCTCCGCCATCGCCTTCGCTGTCGCAAGATTCTGCGCCTCGGAACCTGCTGCCACCGACGCCGACATCCTCGCCGCCTTGCAAGCCCTCGGCGAAACCTGGAAAACCCTAGCCTCCGGCATCTTCTACGAAAAGCCTCCCGTTCCGCCCATCCAACGCGCCCTCTACGATTCCCTCTCCGCGTTCCTCACCGAAACGAAGCAGTCTCCCGCGCAATCTCCCCTCGGCCACCCCAAGGACTCCGAAGTTTTCCAGTTGATTGTCTTCCTCTACCGTATGGGACTTCTGCGCACTAACGGCCGCCCGCGCTCCCGCCGCTTCATCGAATTCCTCCGCGGCCAGTTCCCGGGCGTCCACGAACGCAAACGCGAACAATCCCGTATCATCCTGCCTTAGTCTTCTGTGGCCACAGGCACTCCTGCCTTTGCAACTTAAAGGGTGGCACGATCTGTGCTTCGCTCTTCACCCGCCGCGCACGATCGTATCTCTTGCAATGCACCGTTGATGGCGCTGGCATCCCACCCCAATGACAACTGCGTTTGCACAAACGCAGGCCGTTCGCCTTCCCAGGGCCGCGAGGCAAATCCAAACCGCTCGCGGATCCGCGCCACCCGCTCGCTCGTCTTTTTGCGGTATTCCTCGGGCGCATAACCGTTTTTCGTGTACCACTCCAGGTATTGCTTCGCCAGCCGCGGAAATTTTTGTTCAATGAAGGGTAGAAACTGTCGCGCCGACGCCGGCATCAGAAACAACACGCCTGACCAAAACCATTCCGCTCCCGCCGCTCTCGCCGCCTCGGCCACCCCTTCCAATTCCCCTTCACCGTCCGTAATTCCTGGAAGCAGCGGCGAAGCTGATACTCCCACATGCAATCCCGCCTGCCGCAGCTCCTTCACCGCCGCCAGCCGCAAATCGGGACGCGGTGCCCGCGGCTCCAGCAATCGCGCTAGACGCGGCTTCAGCGTCGTCACGGTGATGTTCACCGTTAGCGCCGACCGCTCCGCAATCACCTTCAAGATATCCAGGTCGCGCACGATCTGGTTCGACTTCGTGATAATCGAAACGCTCAGCCGTTTGCGCGTTGCCAACTCTTCGAGGCACGCCCGCGTGACGCCAAACTCCCGCTCCGCCGGCTGGTAGGGGTCCGTCGCCGTGCCGATGGCGATGTGCTCCGCTTTCGTCCCGCACGAGGCCTTCGACGCATAGGAATATTTCGCCGTCACGTCGCGCGCCAGCAGCGCCGCCGCGTCCTGCTTCACGAAAATCTTCCGCTCGAACTCCGCGCCGTCAATCTCCATGTACTCGTGCGTGTACCGCGCGTAGCAGTACTTGCACGCAAATTCGCACCCGCGGTAGGGATTAATTGTCCAGTCAAACGGCACGCGATTCGAATCACACTTATTCAGGAGCGACTTCACCGGAAGAAAGAAATACTCAGGCTTTTCCGCCGAGCTCCTCTTGGTTTCCGCCGTCGGCGAATTCGCGGCGAGGCGAGCAATGCCCACCAGTGGCGCAGGGGAAGTCTGAAATTGCAGCGGGGGGCAATCCGCCGTTGGGCTATTCAGACTTTCCTTGCGCCAGCCGGCTTGGCCCCGGGCAAGGGCGCCGGCCTCTGGCTTTGGTTCAGCAGAGCAAAAAGGTAGGAGTTGTGTTGCGGGTCGTCGTGCGGAGCGCCGCCGTGTCGTGAAACGCGGCGTCGATGGGGAAAGAACTGGGGACATAGCTCACCTCGAGCCTGTCGATTATTTCGCTTTTTATTCGCCTTGTCAAGTAAAGTTTCGCCTCTTGTTCGCCTAGCGCTTTTGAGCACCCGCTTCCCCCTGAGCGCCGTAGCCGCGACACATCTTCTGCGACCAATTTCTGCATCTCCCACACCTTTCTCCCTTCGCAACTCCCCCATCCATTCCCCTCGCTCCTCCCGCCTGCCCTTGCTAAAGTACTCCCGGAACTCTCGCGTGCGCCAAGACCCTCCGAGCCTCGGCCGTAGTCTTTTTCTGAACACGTTGCTGTTGGTCGCCCCTCTCGCTCTTGCGCAAACCCAAGCGCAAACGCCTCCTCAAAAGCCTGCGCCCAAATCCGCCGCCAAACCTACCGCGCCGCAAACCGCCACAGAGGCCCCTATCGCCTCGCCCGTTTCCCGTCACTACCCCATCCTCATCATGGCCCACGGTAACGATCCTGCCTGGTCGCTACGCCTCGGCATGAAGGGCCCCGAGCGCCTCGACCGCACCGGCTATCCGCCCATTATCCTGGATCCGGCGGAAGTCACCTCCGAGACGCCCGGGGTCTCCTGGACATACCACGCTAAGGACGACGTCACCGGCGCGGACGTCTCTGTCAAGCTCGCGCGCGAGCCTTGCCTCGACAATCCCGCCGATCCGGCCGCGCCCAAGTTCACCTTCAGCATCGCGCTGCAGCACGCGCAGATCGGCCCACTCACGGGCTGCGGCCAGAGCGCTCCCGACAGGTTCCCCGAATTTCGCAAGAAGAATCAGAACCTCGACGTGGACGACGACACTGCGGCAAATGATAAAGACAAATCCAAGGACAAGGGCGCGAACGCCAAAGACAAAGATAAGGACAAGGAGAAAGACAAGCTCGCCGTCCTTGAACCCATAACCAAATTCCAGTCGCCCACCGCCGTCGCCTACCTCGACGCCTCCGGCCACATCATCTTCGCGCGGGCCGGCGTGCGCAAAACCGTCGCCAACGAAGGCTCCGAACTCGCCGTCTCCCACGACGGCAAGAAACTCCTCTACACGCGCGCCGACTCCGCCACTGGCCCGCAGCGCTCCATCGTGCTCTACGACGCAGACTCCGGCCGCTCGCGCGATCTCGTCGTGGGCAATGGTCGCAGTGCTTTCTGGTCGCTCGACGACTCCCGCGTTGCCTTCCTGAAATACGACGCCGCCAGCAAGACCTGGCAGCTCTGGACGTTCCCCATCGCCGCGCCCGAATCTGCCGCGCTCTTCGCTCCGCAGCCGCTCGACGCGCTTCACGGCTGGGTCACGCCCACCACGCTGCTCGCCTCCGACCTGCAGAACGCGTACTGGCTTAGCGACGACAAGCCGCCGCAAAGCGTCCCGCTCAAGGAGATCTACGGCCCCACTTACGAAGTCATGTCCAGCGACGCGCTGCGCCCCAACCCAATCAACGCCGACCTGCTCCTCGTCACCGCCTACTACGTCAAAGCACCCGCCGGCGCACCTACCGATTCCGTCGGCCTCAACTCCACCTTCTTCCTCTACGAACTGCGATCGCACCGCCGCACCGCGCTCAGCCCCGCCGACACCTACGCCCGCGACGCCGAATGGTCGCGCGACGGAGTGCAAGTCTTCTTCACCCGCGGCGTCCCCGGCAAAGCCGCCCTCTCCACCTGGCGCCTCTTCTGGGACACCACCGGCCTCCGCTCCTTCTCCCCCGGCTCCTTCCTCGCCATCGGCAAGTGAGATTCGCATTTGTCTCGCGGCCCCGGTAGGGCGCTACGAGGTGACCTTGAAATAGGTAGTGTATGGTTCGTCGGTAATGAGGAAAAACGGCATAAGGTGAAGCGGGCCGCTGGGAGAGGCGGCTTGCCACGTTGAAGCGCCCGATTTTTTCGCAGCAAGAAGTTGCGCGCGTGTAAAGGCCCGTTGGTCGGGCCGAATTCCAAACAGAACCAGAGGGCCCCAGAGCAGCGCGACGGTATCCTCGTGCTGCTGGTCAACGGGTTCCAGGCGCGTACGCGAGGGCAGATCGAGTTCGACGCGATCCCCATCTTTCCATAGCCGAAAGACAGAAGCAAAGGTTCCCGGGATAACGGGTGAATCCAGACGCTTGCCGTTCACGGAAATGGAAGGTGAAGCAGTCCAGGCGGGGATACGGAATTGCAAGGCGAAGTTCTTGGGAGTGGATGCGCGCACGTCGAATCGCACAGTGGAATCGAACGGATAGCTGGTGGTTTGCTTGAGAGAAAGAAGCCCGCCATCTTGAATCCACTGCAGCATGGAAGGAATGTAGAGAACGACATAGACGCCGCGCTCCTCACGGAGATAGGCGCTGATGCGATAGTCGGCGGCGATTTGCGGGAGAGTTCCGGAACAGCAAGGCCAGCGATATGGCTTGTAGATCTTTTTTCCCTGGAAATTGTAATCGGAGTAGTAAAAGGCGTGGCCCGCGGTGTCTAGGGGTTTGGCGCCAAGGATGGTGTTGTACATGACGCGCTCCATGCTGTCGCCATAGAGGGAGTCTCGCGTGACGCGGAGAAGATAGCGCGTAAGCTTGAAATGGGCGTAGGCGCCGCAAGGAGTTTCGAAGCTGTTGTGGGTTTTCTCCAGACTCGCGAAGAGATCGCCGCTGCCAGGAGCCAGCAAGATTTCGTCAGGCCCCCAACCACCCGTCGCAAAGGATTGCGCCTGAAGAAAGTCGAAACCGTTTTTGGCCGCAAGGAAGTGCTTTCGGCTACCTACGGAGAGATAAGCCTGCATCGCCGAGCACAGAGAGTTGACGTAACTGTAAGCGTGGCGGCCGGCGAGATTGCTGTGACCCTCGGAAAGAGGCGTGTAATAGAGGTCGTCGAGGTATTGCGAGGCGAGTTGCTGGTAGCGGGAGCCGGCGCCGCGTTGACAAGCAAGGAAAAGATTTTCTGAAATGGTGTAGGACTCATCCCAAGTAAAGGTTTCGTCGGTGCCGGGGCGCCAGGAGACATCATGCTCGACCGCAATTTTCGGCAGGTGGGGAAGAGCCGTATCGGTGGTTTGGTTAAGGATGGCAAAAGCATCAGGGTCGTGCACGAATTGATGGGAGTCGATCAGCCCGCAGACCAGCTTGTCGTAGCAATAGGCCGGGAAACGGTTTTTCTCATAGAAGTCGCCCGAAATGGTTTGCGCGTAGAGATGGTTGAGGCGGAGAACCTTTTCGCGGGTGGCGGGATCGCCGCTGATGGCGTAATAGCGCGCGAGGGCAGAAACCCATTGGCCGAACGGAGCGCCCGGAGCGAAGCCAGTGTCGCCACTGCGGTAATCCGGATCGTAAAGATACCAGCCTCCCAGTTCTTCCCCGGGAGCGGGCTGGCCGGCCATGGCGCGAAGAGGCTTCAGCAAGCTGTCTTCGCTGAGCTGCATCAGAACGGAGTGTGTATTGTGCAGTTGATCTTCGTGTAGCGAACTGAAGAGGGTGACGTCCGCATAGCTGAATTCTTGCAGAGGCGCGCCATATTCCGGAGCCGGGAGAAATGTCGGGGACCAGAGGCGACTTCCAGCAAAGGCAAGAGGAACGGTTTTCAAAAAATCCCGGCGTGAAGGCGATGACACGGACCAACCTCTGTTTGGCGGCTACGGAACAATAATACGCGATTCCTCGCGCTTGCGTTCGTCAGCGCCTGCGAACTGGTCGCGGAGGAATTCCCTGGCTCCGACCTACTGCAAGGGACGCCGGTGTAGGTATTGCACGGTTTCCAGTTGCGAGCAGGCGATCCAGCGGCCATCGGGAGAAACGCGGGGATGCAGGTAATTGCCGGGGGGGCCTTCGCTGATTTTTTTGGCGGGGCCGCCGTCACGGCTCACGGAGAAAATCTTCATATGGCCGCCCTCGAGCGCGCTGTAATACAGCGTCTTGCCGTCCGGGGACCAGTCGATTCCCGAGTACGTTTCCGAAGAATACGAAACGACCTTCTGCAGGCGCGAACCATCCTTGGCCACAATCCAAAGGATGCGTTCCGTGGAACTCGCCGCATCTTCGACGGCAATTTCGTCTCCTCGCGGCGACCACACCGCAATCTCCGGGCTACGCACCTCTTTGGGCATCGGGAAAAGCCGCTCCTGCACAGGCTGGCCCGTCGTGGTGTTCACTGTCATCACGCGCACCTGATAGATGCCGGGTTCTCCGTTGCGATCCCAGGTAGTGTAAATCAATTCGGAGCCATCGGGAGACCAGTAGGCCCACCCGGTTTCCCAAAGGTCGTGCGTGACCTTGATCTCCGGTGCATGCAGATCTTCGGCTTGGCGAACCCAGATGTCGTCGGTCGAACCCGGCTCGTCATAGTAAGGCGCATTGCGCTTCGGGTCGCGATGGGAGTGCCATGCGATCCATCGGCCGTTGGGAGACCACTCGACGGGAAAATCTTCGTGGTTACCGACGACATACGGCTTGGGATCGCCCGCTGGAAGAATCTTGTCGTCGACCGCGACGATGCCGATGTCCTGCGAAAGCGCCCAATCCGCCAGCCGGTACTCGCCTTCGACAAACGCTATGCGCTTTCCGTCACGCGACCAGGTGGGAAGGTAGGCTTCGCGCCCGGCAAGAACCGTGTGCACGGAGCCTCCTTGCGACGGAAAGGCGACGACGGTTTTGGTGTTTCGACTGCTTACCCAATAGAGATCAGGGCCAACAATGCTGGGATCGGTTTGATCCGAGTCCGCTTCCTCGACGAAGGAGGAAAATTTGTGGCTGGCAAGATGAAAGCGATAAAGCTTCAGCCAGCGGTCAGGTGCGCGGGGCAGCTGGCGTCGTGCGTCGTCCGGTGCTTTCAGCGAGGCCAAGGGAAGAATTAGCGATTGGCTATCGGGAGAGACGCTGAGCTCCGGGCCCGGAAAGGGCCAGGCATCCAGATCACGGGCGAGCTGTGTGACCTGCAGGGTGGGAAGAAAGACGCGTGTTAGCGTGGAGGCCCCGCTTTCCTGCCGCCAAAGCACATACAGAGCGCTGCCATCGAGCGAAAATCGCGCGGTGAGAATTACGCCGCCGATTTCCACTTTTTTCTGAGCGCGCGGCGTGCCGACGAAAATGTCCTTGGGTTGAGGCAATTCGCGGCGCGCGGGAAAAGAAATGAAATGCGCCAGATGCTGGCCAGTCAGATCGCAGACCGGCGTGGCCTCCGGAGGAATGGAAAGCGGAACCAGACCGGAAGCGCCTTGCTCGAACCAGGTGCGTTTCCCGTCCTGCGTGCCGAGGCGGAGAAGTTGATCGCCGCACCATGCAGCGTGCTCGAAATGGTGCAGCCCGCCCTGCAGCATGGCGCTGTCTGGAGTTCCCGCAGGCAGGCGCAGCAGGATCTGGTTGCCGTCGACAAAGGTGCGCAGGAGCCATTGGCCATCCGGGCTGACCTCCGAGCGCGCGCTGAAATCTTCAAACATGCGGTGGCCGTACCAGGTGAGCAGGGTCTCCGGCTTGGCCGGCATGCGGCCCCCGAGAAAAGGACGAAGTCCGAAGATCGCAGCAACACTTGCGAACAACAAAAGACGCGTGATTCTCAAAAGATCCTACCCCCAGGCACTAGTGGAATGGCCAAAACAAACCAGGCCCTACGCTACCACCAAACCGGTTCGGAAAGGACGGCGACCCTCAACCCTCCTCAGCGGTAAACTGGAAAGGTTGGGGGAGTCATGACCAGAATTGGGAAATCGTTTCCGGCGGTGGTGTGCGCCGCTGTCGGACTGACCTTGCTCGGAGCCGTGGCGGCAACAGCGCAGGAGCCAGGCACCCCGGCGCCAGCCTTCGGCACGCAGGAGCACAACAACGTGCGGGCCGCGGCGAAGTGGCAGCGCTCCGACTACACCTGCGAAAACAGCGCCAAGATCGTGGTGATGACTCATGACTCCTCGGCGAAGGTCTACTACCAGGAGCATCTCTACCTGATGAAGGAGACGCCCGCGGTCGATGGCACGCGCTACTCCGACGGCAAATTCGTGTGGTGGAGCAAGGACGACACCGGCTTC
>DATFSI010000108.1:0-3222 GCA_035262705.1 Candidatus Acidiferrum sp.
TCGTTGTTGAGAAATTCCAGCAGCTTCTGCACTTCCGGCGTGCCGCTCTTCCATTCAATCCCGATGTACACGTCTTCCGTGTTCTCGCGGAAAATCACCACGTCCATCTTGTCCGGTTCGCGCACGGGGGAGGGAACTCCCTGGTAGTATCGCACCGGCCGCACGCACGCGTACAAATCCAGGATCTGCCGCAGCGCCACATTCAGCGAACGAATCCCCCCGCCGACCGGGGTCGTCAGCGGTCCCTTGATGCTCACGCGGAAATCTCGCACCGCTTCCACCGTGTCGTCGGGTAGCCATTGCTTGAAGGCGTTGAACGCCTTCTCGCCGGCAAACACTTCCATCCATGCCACGCGCCGCTTCCCGCCGTACGCCTTCTCGACCGCCGCGTCAAATACGCGCCGGGAGGCCTTCCAGATATCTCTTCCCGTGCCGTCGCCTTCGATAAACGGAATAATCGGATTATCCGGCACTTGTAAGACACCGTTCGCATACCCGATTGCCTTGCCGTCCGCCGGCATCGCTACCCCGTTGTACGACGCTTTCATTTCGTCCCCCCTGCTTCTGACTCCCACTAGCAGAACGCACCTGCCCTGCCGAATCCAAAACAATAGCATACCGCCCGCTCACCTCCGAAATGCCTGAGCCGTTGCTCAATCCCTCGCTTCTACGCTATCTATAGCTATGTTTCTCATCATCCGCCAACTCACCACCTCCGACGTCGAGCTCCTCCGCGAAATCCGCCTCGAGGGACTCCGCCTTAACCCCGAAGCCTTCGGCAGCACGTTCGAAGACGAGGAATCGGCCCCAGTTGACAAATACCTGGGCTGGCTCGCCAACTCGCAAGTCTTCGGCGCGTTTGACGACTCTCAGATCGTGGGTATCGCCGCCTTCGGTGCGTTTACCGGCCGCAAGGACTCCCACAAAGGCTGGCTCCGGGCCATGTATGTCCGCCCCAGTCACCGCCGCACGGGCGCCTCTCGCCTTTTGGTTCAAGCGGCGATTGACGCCGCGCGCCAGCGCGTCGAAATTCTCCAGCTGTCTGTTGTGAGTGACAATCTTCCCGCCATCCGCCTCTACCAATCCTTCGGCTTCGCCCAATGCGGCCTCGAAAAGCACGCCCTCAAGCACAACGGTCGCTACTTCGACGAAATCCACATGTCCCTCGACCTCTCTAGCGTTCCGTAGGCGTGCATTCGTGTGGCAAAGGCACTCCTGCCTCTGCACCTGATCTAGGTCACACAACCAATAAACTTGAGGGTACCCCGCCTTTGGTTTTTGTAAGGGTGGGTTTTACGACCTGCGGCCACCACGAACTCTTTGCTACCTCGGTCGGTGAGCTGCCCTGCTCCTGTTTTGCCCGCGACTCGTCACTCGTGACTTCTTTTCGTATACTCGCAAACGCCGTAATCATCCATTTTCAGGAGAAGCTCATGCTATATGACTGGACGACCTACAAGGCGGAACTCACCAAATCGATTCCCGATTTCGCCAAGCTCACCCCGGATTCCCTCAAGGGCTACCAAACGCTTTCCAACGCCAACAAGGAACACTCTCTCCTAGGCGCTAAAATGCGTGAACTGATCTCCATTGCCGTAGCGGTCACCACGCGCTGTGACGGCTGCATCACCTTCCATACCGATGCCGCACTTAAAGCTGGCGCCACCCGCGAGGAGATCGCCGAAGCCCTTGGCGTTGCCATGGCCATGAATGCCGGCGCTGCGCTTATCTACTCGCTGCGCGCTATGGATGCGGTCCTGGCCCACTCCGCCGGCAAATAGCGGTATACTTGCCTTCCTCTCGTGGCGACGGAGCGGATCGTGAAATTTACTTTCGCTATGCTTTTTTTCGTGGCGCTGGTGTGCCCCGCTGTTTTCTCGCAGGGGAAATCTGCCGTTGCCAGCCCTCCCGACCCGCAAACCATTGCCAACGGCAAATCCGCGTTTCGCGTGAACTGTTCCTTCTGCCATGGGCTACACGCCGACGGCGGCTTGCGAGCCCCCAGCCTTGTCTCCGGCCATCTTTCGCATGGCGATTCGGACGATGCGATGCTCAACAACATCCTTCATGGCATACCAGGTACCGCGATGCCCGCCAACGACCTCGACGAACCCAGCGTCCGCGACATCATTGCTTACCTCCGCAGCCTCCAGAAGCCGGCCACAGCGCCCCCGGGCGGCAATGCCGAGGCCGGCCGCAAACTTTTTTTCGGTGAGGCCTACTGCTCTCAGTGCCACATGGTCTTCGGCCAGGGCGGGCGTCTCGGCCCTGATCTCTCGCGTGTTGGCGCCACCCGCCCGCGCGAGTATCTCGTGGAATCCATCCGCGAGCCCGACGCGCAAATCACCGAGCGTTTCGTAGCCACCGACTTCGGCAACATCTCGCCGACCTATGAGCTCGTCACCGTCACCACGCGAAAGGGAACTACTTTCTCTGGTGTGATCATCAACGAAGATTCTTTCTCGCTGCAGTTCATGGACGACCGTGAAGTGATCCATTCCTGGCCCAAATCCGAATTGCAATCTATAACCCATGAAAAGCGCTCTCCTATGCCCCAATACACCTCGCAGCAACTCACCGACGCGCAACTCAACGACTTGCTGGTCTTCCTCTCTTCGCTGCGCGGAGACCGCCCATGATTCGCCGCTCTTCTCCGGTCCTTTGCCTCCTTAACCTCCTTTACTTCCTTTGCCTCACAGCAATGCCCGGCAAACTTGCGGCTCAGGTAACGTCCGATCAGCTTTTACACTCCTCCGACGGTCCAACAAACTGGCTTCTCTACTCCGGCTCCTACGATGCCCATCGCTTCAGCTCGCTCTCGCAAATCAATCGAGACAACGTCTCCGAACTCGCCCCGCAATGGGTTCTGCAAACTTCCGCGCCCGGTTTTTTCGAAGCCACCCCTCTCGTCGTCGACGGGGTCATGTACGTTACGGCTCCGGAAGACAACGCCTATGCGCTCGACGCACGCACCGGCCGCCGGCTTTGGACTTATACGCGTGCTCTTCCCGAAAAAATCCGCGCCTGCTGCGGCCACACCAATCGGGGTTTCGCGATTCTCGGCACGCGCCTGTTTCTGGCCACGCTCGACGCGCACGTTGTCGCCCTCGATTCCGCCACGGGCAATGTTCTTTGGGATGTGAAAGCGGCGGACTACACGCAAGGCCATGCCTTCACCGTTGCGCCCCTCGTCGTGAAAGACAAGGTTATCGTCGGCGTCTC
>DATFSI010000109.1:0-20102 GCA_035262705.1 Candidatus Acidiferrum sp.
ACGTGCGCTTGGCCAAAATGGTCCTAAAATGTGTGCGTTGACGGAGATGCAGGGCGACCCGTATAATTAGAGTTTGTCTTGAGCCTTTGGAGGAGAGATGTACGCCGTCATACAGACCGGGGGAAAGCAGTATCGTGTCGCACCGGGCGACACCATCCGCATCGAACGGGTAAAGGGTGATGTGGGCGAGCAGGTGAAATTCGGGACCGTGCTGGCGGTACACACCGACGACAAGAAAGTGTTGGCAGGAACGGATGCGACCAAGGCGACCGTCACGGGCAAAATCGTGGAGCAGGGCCGGGCCAAGAAGCTGACCGTTTTGAAGTACAAAAAGACCAACCAGTACAAGATTCAGCGAGGCCACCGGCAGAACTACACGGCCGTGCAGGTCAGCGAGATCAAGCTGTAAATCAGCGAGAGGAATTAGGTCATGGCACATAAGAAGGGCGGCGGCTCGTCGACAAACGGCCGCGATTCACACGGACAGAGGCTGGGAGTGAAGCGGTTCGGCGGGCAGTTGGTGAACGCCGGAACCATTCTGGTGCGGCAACGGGGCACGAAGCATCAGGCGGGCGACAACGTGGCCAAGGGCAAGGACGACACGCTGTTTGCGCTGGTCACCGGCTTCGTGAAGTTCGAGGACAAGGGCAACCGGGGACGCTTTATCAGCGTGACACCGGCGGAGCAAGCGAAGGCCGCGAACTAGGAACAACGGCATTGCGGCGGCCCCGGCGCGAGTCGGGGCCGTTTTTTGTTTTGCAAGAGGGAAGAGACGGTTGTGAAAAGAACCTCGATATTTTCGGGAGACCTCGGCGTGGGCGGTGCGGGTTTTCCGACAGAAACCGCGGAAAAAAGAGCGCAGAGGAGAAGAGTGAGAGATGTTTGTTGATGAAGCCAAAATTTATGTGAAGGCGGGAGACGGCGGGAACGGCTGCGTGGCGTTCCGGCGGGAGAAGTACGTGCCGCGGGGCGGGCCTTCGGGGGGCGACGGCGGGAAGGGCGGAAGCGTCTACCTGGAAGCGAATCCCAACGATAACACGTTGTTGCGGTATCGCTACAACCGCGAGTTCAAGGCGGACCGCGGGCGGCACGGCGAAGGCTCAAACTGCACCGGGCCATCGGGCGACGATATGGTTTTGAAGGTGCCGGTGGGCACGCTGGTGTTTGACGCGACCGCCGAAGAACTGCTGGCGGACTTGAAACGGTCGGGGCAGCGCGTGCTGGTGGCGCAAGGCGGGCGCGGCGGGCGAGGGAATCAGCATTTTGCGAAGCCGTGGCACCAGGCGCCGCGGGAAAGAGAAGAGGGGGAGCCCGGCGAAGAACGGGATCTGCGGCTGGAGCTGAAGTTGCTAGCTGACGTGGGGCTGGTGGGGTTTCCTAATGCCGGCAAGTCAACGCTGATTTCGGTGATTAGCGCTGCGCGGCCCAAGATAGCGAATTATCCGTTTACGACGCTGGAGCCGAATCTGGGTGTAGTAAATGCGGATGGCGGAACTGGAGGTCATGGAACGGAGCTTGGGCGCACGTTTGTGGTGGCCGATTTGCCGGGATTGATTGAAGGCGCGAGCCACGGTGCGGGATTAGGTATTCGCTTCTTGCGGCACGTGGAGCGTACCCGCTTGCTGGTGCATTTGGTCGACACCAGTGAGATGGCGGAAATGGATCCGGTGAGCGCTTTCAAAATCATTGAGAGTGAGCTGGGTGCCTTCAGTCAATCACTCATAGATAAGCCGATGATCGTAGTGGCCACCAAGCTGGACGCGACAACTGACCGTTCGAAACTCGAGAAATTGCAGAAAAATTGCGAGAAGGATGGTCTCGAATTTCATGCCATTTCAGCGGCTACCGGAGAGGGCGTAAAGGATCTTGTGCGCGGGATCGCGGATGCCCTCGACAAGATTCCCAGGGAGACGGTGGGAGAGGAACAAGCCGATTTGAAAGATACGGCGCTGGTCTTGGACGAAGAGTTCCCTGAGGCCGAGGACTACGAGTCTGATGATGACGACGAGGAACACGGCGAACGAGGGGCAGCCAGTGGCCGGAATTCGTGAGAGAATCGGAGTGGAGAACCTCCGGGAGGCGGATTGACCACAGCGCAGGCTTCAGCTCACCGAACGGCAGCAAAACACCATCCGAGACGTATTGCGTTGTTTGGCGGTTCGTTTGACCCCATTCATGCGGGCCATGTGGCGGTGGCACGCGCGGCGGACCGGCGCTTCAATTTCGACGAGATGCATTTCATCGCGGCGAGCAAACCTCCACACAAATTGAAGCAGCACCTGGCCCCATTTCCGCACCGTTTTGCCATGCTGTCGCTGGCGTGCGCGGATCATCCGCATTTCGTGCCGTCGCTGGCCGAGGCCGGAGAGAATTTCAGCGGGTCGCAGTTGCACTATTCGGTGGACACGGTGCGCTATTTCCGTCACGCATACCACGCCCACGGCGACCGCATCTTTTTCATTATCGGCGCGGACGCGTTTCTGGATATTCCGATGTGGAAGGAATACGAAAGGCTGCTGGGCCTGTGCGATTTTGTGATTGCCAACCGGCCGGGCATCCGGCTGGAGGCGCTGCGGCTGGTGATTCCGCCGGACCTGATGACGCGGCCCGCGGCGAAACGCGAAAAGGAAGACGAGTCCCTCGCGCACGGCTCGCCGATTGTGGCGCAGCTCGATAGAACCACGATCTACCTGCTGGAAAACGTGGCCAGCGAGGTGAGCGCAACCGATATCCGCCGGAAGGCCAGCCGCGGGCAATCGATTCACGGGCTGGTATCCGCGCGGGTGGAAGAATACATTTTGAAACAGGGACTCTACCGGTGAAATTCGAAAAATTACCGAAGGGCGTGCGGTTGGCGATGGAAGCGGCGCAGGAAAAGAAAGCTGGCGCGATTACCGTACTGGATTTGAGCGGGCTGGGTGCGTTCACAGAATATTTCGTGATTTGCACGGGCTACAGCACGCCGCAGCTGCAGGCGATCTGCTCGGAGATCGAGGAAGTGCTGCACCGCGAAATGAAGAGGACGCCGGAACACCGCGAAGGGCACCGGTCGGCGGAGTGGGCGCTGCTGGATTTTGGCGGGTTCATCGTGCACGTGTTTGGGGAACACGCGCGGCGGTTCTACGATCTGGAGCGTTTGTGGCGGCAGGCGCCTTCGCTGGTGCTGCCGGATGAGCCGGGAGCGGCCCACCGCAGAGAGCTCTCGGAAAAAGCGGGCTGAGACGCCGCAAAACCGCTGTTTGAAGATTCATCCTTTCCGACTGCGTATCGAATGGACTTAACTCCATGCGACGAGGCCGCCGGCACCAGCCAGCGCTACAATGTGTGGCGAGAGTAAACTCGCAAACATGAAGATTTGCCTGCTGATGCTGGGGAAAACGCGGCGGCCGGAGCTGAGCGCAGTTCTGCAGGATTATGTGAAGCGAATTTCGCGCAGCACGCCGATTGCAATGCTGGAGGTGCGTGATGCTTCGGCGGCGTTGAAGCGTCTGGACGCAAACCGAGCGGCGGCGTCTTTGCTGCTGGATGCGGGTGGCAAGGTTTACGACTCGGAAGCGTTTGCCCGGTGGATTGGCGAGCAGCGGGACCGCGGCATACGCGAAATGATTTTTGTTTGCGGCGATGCGGATGGATTTCCGGAGAACCTGCGGGAACGCGTGAAGCAGAAAGTGTCCTTGAGCGCCATGACCTACTCGCATGAACTGGCACGAGTGATGCTGGCGGAACAGATTTACCGGGCCTTTGCGATTTTGGCGGGGGGCCCGTATCCGAAATAGGAAGCCGGAAACCGTTGTGCCGACATAGAGAGAGATTCCTCACTCCGCGAAAAACGAGGGGATTGGGGAAGACCATGGACCCGGGACGTTGCAGGTGCGTTTTGCGGCGTTCCATGAAATGATGTGCAGCGGCAAAAACCATGTCCATACGAATTGCTCCGGATAAAGACCAACCCTCGGTAGCGATTGAGATTCCACTTGAAAATCCGCTGCCCGACTACGATCTGGAGCAGATCGAACAGCCGACACCGCGAGATATCGACGGCTTGCTCGTGTCACAGGGATTCCGCGACCTTGTGGACGACGCGCGCGGCGTGCTCACAGAGCTCGTAGCCAATCCGCCGCCACTCCCGAACCAGCTCCATTTGGTGGACCTGGATCTGACCACCCTCCCCAATTTCGAGATCGCACAGTTCACGGGCGCGATTTGCCCTTCCGACGACGATGAGGTGTACCGGCCGGGGCTTTGGATTGTGTTGAAGGACAAAAAGGCCCCGGCGAAGCAGTCTTTGGGCGAGGTGGCGTTGGAACATGCGTGGGCGATTGCGCAGGAACTGGTGAAGCGCCTGGGCATTTGAACTGTGGCGGGCGAATCCGCGCAGGGCCGAAGCCGCGGCGGCTACTCAGTTGCGGCGTCTCATGGGAAAATTGAAACATGCCGGAAGCAAAAGGATTGCTGATGGTTTACACGGGCCCGGGCAAGGGCAAAACGACCTGCGCCTTGGGCACCGCGTTTCGCGCCGTGGGGCAGGGCCTGCGCGTGCTGATGGTGCAGTTTATTAAGGGGTCGTGGCATTATGGCGAACTGGATGCCGCGAGGATGCTGGGCGATGGCAAGTTTGAAATCCGTCCGATGGGGCGGGGCTTTGTAAAGATTGGCGGCGCGGAGACCGACCCGGAAGACATCCGGCTGGCGGAGGAGTGTTGGGAATCGGGGCGCGCGGCGATCTACAGCGGCAAATATGATCTGGTGGTACTGGACGAAATCAACTATACGATCAGCTATAGAATGCTGGACGCAGAAAAGGTGGTGGAGGCGCTCGAGGGGCGGCCTGAGCAGGTACACGTGATCTGCACTGGGCGCAACGCGCATCCGAAGCTGGTGGAAGCCGCGGACCTGGTGACGGAAATGAAGGAAGTGAAACACCCGTACACGAAGGGTATACTGGCGCAGCGGGGGATCGATTATTGAGGAAGCGTTATCAGTAATCGGTAATCACTGATCGGCAGGGGCGCCAGGTGACGCTAACCGAGTCGTGTCGGATAGCAGCGAGCAGATAACGGACAACAGGAATCTAGGAACTAACAACGGAGAGCTAAGGACTTAAAACTTTTCCATGTCGTGGTTCAAGCGAGACAAAAAAGCGATTGAGCAGGCTACGCCGCCAGAAGAACGGCGCGTGCGCACCGAAGGCTTGTGGACGAAGTGCGAGTCCTGCCGAGCCATTGTGTTTCGCAAGGACCTGGAAGAGAACCTGTTTGTCTGCCCGAAGTGCCAATTTCATTTCCGGATGAGCGCAAAAAAAAGGCTGGAATTGCTGTTCGACGGGAACTGGACCGAGCACGACGCAGGGATGGTTTCAACCGACCCGCTGAAATTCGTGGATACCAAGTCGTATGCGAAACGCATCAAGGAAGCACAGAAAAAGCTGGGGATGAACGATGCGATCATTACGGCCGAGGGACAGCTGAATGGCAAACCGGTGATCTGCTGTGCGATGGAGTTTGGGTTCATCGGCGGATCGATGGGCGCCGTGGTCGGGGAAAAGGTGACGCGGGCCATCGAAATGGCCATCGATACACGGCAGCCGCTGATTTTGGTGTCGTGTTCGGGCGGTGCGCGCATGATGGAAGGCACGATCAGCCTGATGCAACTGGCGAAAGTGTCCGCGGCGCTGGCGCGGTTGGATGAAGAAAAGTTGCCGTATCTGTCCGTGCTGACCGATCCGACCACCGGCGGCGTAACGGCGAGTTTTGCGATGCTGGGCGATTTGAATGTGGCCGAGCCGGGCGCGCTGATCGGCTTTGCGGGCCCTCGCGTGATCGAACAGACGATCCGGCAGAAGTTGCCGGACGGGTTCCAGCGGGCGGAGTTTCTGCTGGAGCACGGCTTTCTGGATGCCGTAGTGCACCGCAAGGACCTGAAAGGTTTCCTTTCGAGCGCGCTGGACCTGTTGACCTCCTGAAATGAATTACGAAGCCGCGGTTCGTTATCTTCTTTCCCTAGGCCGCGAGCTGGCCGCGCCTACACAGGCCGCGGCGGCGAAATTCAACCTGGAAAACATAACTACGCTTTTGGACCGATTGGGTCGACCGCATAGCGCGTATCCCGTGGTGCACATCGCCGGAACCAACGGAAAGGGCTCGACGGCGGCGTTTATGGAGCGAATTCTGCGCGAAGCGGACTTTCGCACAGGGCTGAACACTTCGCCGCACCTGGAACGGATCAACGAGCGCATCCGCCTCGGCGGGGAGGAAATCAGCGACGAGCGATTTGCGGAAGTTTTCACGAGAATGCAGTCGGTAATCGAGGAGTTGCTGGCGGAGGGCAAGCTGCGAGCCCACCCGACGTATTTCGAATGCATGACGGCGCTGGCGTTTGAGGCGTTCGCGCGGGAACGCGTGGAGTTCGCGGTGGTGGAAGTAGGACTGGGTGGGCGGCTTGATGCTACCAATGTGGTTTCGCCTGTGGTGTCCGTGATTACGCGCATTGATTTTGATCATGAGAACTATCTTGGTCATTCGCTGGCGGAAATCGCCGGGGAGAAAGCCGGAATCCTGAAGCCGCAGGCGCCGGCGGTGTTCGCGCCGCAATTGTCTGAGGCGAGAAATATTTTGCTGGAGCGGGCGCAGGAGCTGCGTTGCCCGTTGATTGAAACGAGCGAGACGTATCGTGTGGAAAACGAAACGGTGGAAGACGGCTGCGTTCGCGCGCGTGTCGTGGAAACTGCCCGAGAAGAGGGATTTCCGTTGCGGCTGCAGCTGCCGGGCAGATTTCAGTTGCAGAACGCCTTGAATGCGCTGGCGACAGCGCGGATCCTGCAGAACCGCGGATACCGCATCACGGATGAAAACATCGTCGAGGGCATCAACGCCGCGGAATGGCCCGGTCGGTTGGAAAGATTACAGACGCGGCCGGATGTCTACCTGGACGGCGCGCATAATCCGGGCGCGGCGCGGGAATTGGCCGCGTTTCTCGAAGAGAATTATACCGGTCGCAAGGTGTTTATGATTTTTGGCGCTATGCGTGATAAAGCGGTGGATGAAGTGACCGGGCTGCTGTTTCCGCACGCGCAGGAAGTGATTTTCACGCAACCCGGAACGCCACGAGCAGTCAGCGCCGCGCAGCTTGCGGCGATGGCGGGGGACCATGCGGCAAAATACACGATCATCAGGGATGCAACGGAAGCGCTGGAATCCGCGCTGGGGAAAGCCGGCTCCGACGATGCGATTTTTATTACCGGGTCGCTGTATCTTGTCGGCGAGATGCGACACGCGTGGAACACCGAGAAAGATCGCGTCGCGCTGAAAAAGACCGTAAAATGAGGCTTCTTCTTTCAAACGCATGAAGAAAAAATCGACTGCCGCCGGAAAAAAATCAAAAGCCCCGCTGGTGGGCATCATCATGGGCTCCACTTCCGATTGGGAAACCATGGAGCACGTGGCGAACACTTTGCGCGATCTCGGCGTTTCCTATGAAACTCGCGTGGTTTCCGCGCACCGCACGCCGGACCTACTTTTCGAGTATGCCGCCGGTGCGGAACAGCGCGGCATCGAGGTGATCATCGCCGGAGCGGGTGGCGCGGCGCACCTGCCGGGAATGACGGCTTCAAAAACCGTGCTGCCCGTGCTGGGCGTGCCGGTGGAATCGAAGGCGCTCAAGGGGCTGGACTCGCTGCTTTCGATTGCGCAGATGCCGGGAGGCATTCCCGTGGGCACGCTGGCCATCGGAAAGGCCGGAGCGATAAACGCGGGCCTGCTGGCAGCGGCAATTCTAGGCAACAAACACAAAGCGATTCGCGAGGCGTTGCGGACGTTTCGCGCCGCACAGACGAAGAATGTGCTTTCGCAACCCGATCCGGCGGCTGCCGCGCAAACCGCATTGCACGCCGTGCACGAACAATTGTCTGGGAAAAAGTGACGACCATCGGCATCCTTGGCGGCGGACAACTGGGCTATATGCTCGCGCTGGCGGGCTATCCGCTAGGACTGCACTTCCGCTTTTTGGATCCTTCGCCGGAAGCGCCGGTGGGGCGCATTGCCAACCGCGTTACCGCCGACTTCCAAGACGAACAGGCATTGGAAAAGTTCTCGCATGGGTTGGAAGTAGCAACCTACGAATTCGAAAATGTGCCGGTGGCGGCGGCGAAATTTCTGGCGGAACGCGTGCCCGTGTATCCTCCGGCGATCGCGCTCGAAGAGGCCCAGGATCGGCTGCGCGAAAAGCGGTTGTTCCGCAAGCTGGGCATTGCGAGCACGGAATTTGCGCCGGTGCTCAAGCACAGTGAACTCAAGACAGCTGTCGAGCAGGTTGGATTGCCGGCGATGCTGAAAACGTGCCGCATGGGCTATGACGGCAAAGGGCAATGGCTGCTGCGCACGGGCGAGGATGTGGAGAAGGCGAGGCCGGAGTTGCCGGATGTACCCCTGATTCTGGAGAAGTTAGTGCCGTTTACGCGCGAGCTGTCGGTACTCGCCGGGCGCGGAAGCAGCGGCGAAAGCGCGTTTTATCCTCTGATTGAGAACCACCACCGCGGAGGAATTCTGCGGCTTTCGCTGGCGCCGGCGCCGCGGCTGACAGCAAAGCTGCAACAGATGGCAGAAGAAGCCGCGCAAAAAGTGCTCGAAGGACTCGGCTACGTGGGAATACTGTGTATCGAGTTTTTCGAGGTGAACGGGCGGTTGCTGGCTAACGAAATGGCGCCGCGCGTCCACAATTCCGGCCACTGGAGCATCGAAGGCGCGGTGACCAGCCAGTTTGAGAATCACCTGCGAGCGATTCTGGGGATGCCGCTGGGAGCGACGGCGGCAATTGGCGTTTCCGCGATGATCAACCTGATTGGAGAGATTCCCGAAAGCGCGGACGTATTAAATATTTCGAACGCGCACCTGCACCTCTATGGGAAGGAACCGCGTGCGGGACGCAAGCTCGGGCACGTGACGCTGCGCGCCGACCGGACCGAGACATTGCATGCGCGCCTGAGTGAGCTTCCAGAGTTTTTCCGCAGGCCGGATTTTTGTTTGGAAAAGGCGTTGCCGGAGATGCTGGCCAAGAGAGCCTAGACAGGGGCGGACCATGCTCCACCCCCACCAGAGATGTGCATGCCTTATTGGTTCAAGAGTGAGATGGATTTGGCGGACGGCGGAGAAGGAACGGATTTCAGGAAATTGTAGATTTCCTCGAGGTCCTTGTCCGATAAGGCTTTCGCGGTGTAGGGAGGCATTTCGCCGCTTGGCTCGCGCACGTACGCCAGGAATGCAGAAAGCGGAATGCGGGGCGGGCCGAGGCGCGAGGCTCCCGTGGACGAAGAGCCCTGGCCCTCGAAGCCATGGCATTCATAGCAGCCGTCCTTTTGGAACAAGCGTTCCCCATTCGCGGTGTTTGCGGGAGTAGTGGCCGCCGCAGCGGCTGGTGACGGCTTCAGTGATTGCAAATACGCGTACACATCCGTCACATCCGCGTCTGAGGCCTGCTTGCTGTTGAACGGCGGCATGATGCCCTTGGGTTTGCGCACCTGACGGAGAAAATCAGTGAAAGACAACGAGGAGGAGGCGATGCGCGGGATTCCGGGATTTTGTCCAGAGCCAGCGAGTCCTTCGCCCTGAGAGCCGTGGCAGCGGTTGCAACCCAGATTCTCGTAGATGGTTTTTCCGTTCTGCGGATTGCCCGCGGATTGGTTGGGCTGTTTTTGCGCCCGGGTGACGTGGGAGCCAGCGGAAAGGGAAAAGAAGCCGCCGAGAGAGAAAAGAAAAAGGGAAGCGCGGATCGGGATTCTATTCATCGGGATTCTCAGCGCGGCTGGGTGTGGACATCCACCAGCGCAGGCTCTCCCTTCTTTACTACAGCAATGGCCCGGCCGAGCGCGGGGGCGAGATCCTTAGGATCGGCAATCGGACCTTCCGCGTACACACCGAAGCTCTGCGCGAGCTTCGCGTAGTTGATGGCTGGATCATCGATGGTCGTACCGATCCAGGCGCGGTCGACGCCACGGCTGTGGCGGTCGGCCATAATCTGCACCTGCATGACTTCCTGGTGATACGCGCGGTTATTGTGCATGACGGTCAAAAGCGGGATGTGATGGTGCGCCTCGGTCCAGAGGATGCCGGGGCCGTACATCAGATCTCCATCGGGCTGGATGCTTACAGAGAAGCGGCTGTGTTTGCGATTCGCAAGAGCGGCGCCTGCAGCGGCGGGCGCGCCGTAGCCGACACCATAGCCGCCGGAATTGCCGATGAACTGGTGATACTTGTCAAAGGTCCAGAGCTTTTTCGGCCAGCCGCTGTGGAAGAAAGGTTCCGACAGGAAAGACCAGTCCTCATCCTTGATTTGCACCCATACTTCAGCGCAAAGCCGCGCGGTGCTGATTGGGCTGGCGTCCCATGCATAGGTGGCGGCTTCGCGATCCACTTCGAGCGCCTGCTGGCGGGCCTCGGCTAGTTTTTGACCGCGCGCCTGCAAAACGGACTTGCGGCCGGCGTCCAGCTGTTTTTTTACGGCTTCGATCAGCGAGGGAAGCGTGGCCTGCGCGTCGCCCGCGATGTCCAGGTCCACTTCGGAGTAGCGCTGGAAGTCCTGGTAGTTGCTTTTGTAGATCTGGCTGCCAGCGCCGATGCTGATGCGCTTCACACCGGACCTGGTGATGAGTTCCGAAGTGCGCTGCATCTGATCGCGGAAGGAATGAAGCGTTCCCCAAAGGTCGTTGACTTCCAGGCCGAGAATGACGTCGGCACTGGAAATCGCGTGGAAGGCATGGCGCGTCTGGTTGAGAGGATGGCGGTTGGGGAAATTCATGCGGCCGCCACGGTCCACGAGGGCGGCTTGCAGGGTTTCCGCGAGTTCCACAAGCTGCGCCATGCCTTCCGCCGAGTGGATGGTGCGGTCGACTACGATCAACGGATTCTCCGCAGCGACCAGCAGGCGAGCCGCTTCGGCCACCGCGCCGGAATCCCCGCGCGGAGGCGCCGGTAACACCATGCTGGGTACGGCGAGCTTGGCGTCCGACGGAACGGGATTTTCCTGGAGTTCGCCGTCGGCGATGAGCACTACAGGCATGCACGGCGGAGTCATGGCGAGTTTGTAGGCGCGCACGGTGGATTCGGCAAAATGCGGCAATGACACGGGACAGTCGTCCCACTTGGTGAAGTCGCGGAGGAAGGAGGCTGCGTCTTGCACGCTGTGCGCCCATTCGACCGGAGGCATGCGCTTGGTGGCGTCCAGAATATTTCCGCCAATGACGATCACGGGAACGCGGTCGCAGTAGGCGTTGTAAATGGCCATGGCCGCGTGCTGAAGGCCGACGGTGCCGTGAGCGAGAATTGCGAGAGGCTTGCCTTCGATTTTTGCGTACCCATGAGCCATGCCCACGGACAACTCTTCATGCGTGCAGGTGAGGAACTCGGGATTCTTGTTTCCGCCGTAATTGATAATGGATTCCTGGAAGCCGCGGAAGCTGGAGCCGGGATTCGAACAGACGTATTCAATTCCTAGGGACTTGATGACGTCCACCATGAAGTCAGAACCGCTGCGCTCCTCGGTGAGGATTGCCGCGGCGGGCCGCGGTGCGCCCATCTCGGCTTCTCGGGACATCGACGGCGGAGGATTCTTGCCCGTTTTGGCGGGCGTTTTTGACGGCGCGACCGCAGGTGTAGCCGCTACAGCGGCGCCGGCGACGGCGCTCTTTAGAAAATCGCGGCGATGGATGCCGGTTCTTGGTGGTTTGGCCATGGTCGCACCCCTTGTTGGATTTCTTCTATCACACAGGGGAAGTGCAGGCTACAATTTGATTGAAGAAACGACACGGTCACACGACACGGGCTAACGCCTGTGCTACCTGCCTCTTTTTTTGAGCTAGACCTGGAGGACGTCGCCTTCGCGAGCAACAAGTTCGTAAAGGACCGGGTTCACAAAAAAGCCCAGGAGCAGGCGCGAGAGAAGCCCGGCAACAACGACGATGGCGAAGGGTTTTTGGGTATCGCTACCGACGCCGGTGGATATGGCGGCCGGCAAAAGCCCCAGACACGCGACCAGCGCGGTCATCATGATGGGACGCAAGCGCAGCAGCGAGGCCTCACGAGTCGCTTCACGGATGTTGCGGCCTTCCAGCCGCAATTTGTTGATATAGCTGACCAGGATGACCGCGGTTTCCACCGAGACGCCAAGAAGTGCGAGCAGGCCGAGGGCGCTCGAGACGCTGAGCGGCGTGTGCGTGAGCTTCAACGCGATGAGCGCTCCAACAGGTTCGGTGATGACCACGCCGAGAGCGATAGTGACCGGAAATTTGAAGTTGCCGTAGAGAGCGAACAAGATCATGAAGATCAGGAAAACGGCGAGCGGCCCAATCACAAAAAGCTGGGATTTTGCTTCCAGCAGTTCGCTGTATTCGCCGCCCCAATCCAGGCGATAGCTTTCGGGCAAATTTACGGCCTTGGCGATATTTTTCTGCCCAGACCGGACGATACCCTCCAGGTCGCGGCCCTCGATGGAAAACTGAATGCCGATGTAGCGGGAGTCGTTTTCGCGATAGATGAAGGAGGCGCCGGTGGATTCGCGGATGGTGGCCAGTTCGGAAAGCGGAATCTGCTGGCCGGCGGGAGCGGGAACAAGAAGGTTGCTGATTTCGCGCGCGTCAGAGCGGTACTTGGGATCCATGCGCACGACTAGGTCGAAGAGCTTTTCGCCCTGGATCACCTGCGTGGCGGCTTGGCCGCCGACAGCGGCTTCGACCACGGCCTCCACATCGGCGACGTTGATGCCGTAGCGCGCAATTTTTGCGCGGTCCGCAACCACCAGCAGGCTGGGCTGGCCAAGTTCGCGTACCACGGTGAGGCCCGTGAAGCCGGGTGTTTTTTCCAGCACGCGTTTGATTTCGACAGCCTTTTGCTCGAGAACGTTGAGGTCAGGACCGAAGATTTTCACCGCCAGTGCGGATTTCAGGCCGGTAAGAGCTTCGTCCACGGCATCCTCAGCGGGCTGCGTGAAATTAAAAATCACGCCGGGATAGGCGTCGAGCTTGCTCTGAAGGTCCGCGACCAACTGTTCCTTGGTGCGGATTTTGGTTTGCGACCAGGATTTGTCGTTGTACGGCTTGAGGCCCACATAAAACTCGCAGTTGAAAAAGCCGGTGGGGTCAGTGCCGTCGTCGGGGCGCCCAAGTTCCGAGCCGGTAACCGTGACCATTGGGTATTGAATGAGAAGATTGCGGACCTGCGGCGCGAACTTTGCCGCTTCTTCAAAGGAAATCGTATACGGCATGGTAGCGCGCACCCAAACGGCGCCTTCATCGAGATGCGGCAGAAATTCGCCGCCGATTAGCGGAATCAGCAGCAGCGTGCTACAGAAGATCAAGGTGGCGGCAGTCAAAGTAATCGCGGGGTGATTGAGGCACCAGTCGAGCCGACCGGCGTATTGGTCGCGGAGCCAGTTATAGACGCGATTTTCCTTTTCCTTCACACCGGCTTTGAACCAATAGGAGGCCAACACGGGAACTACGGTGAGCGTCAGGACCAGCGCCCCGAGAAGCGCGAAGCCCATGGTGTCGGCCATGGGATGAAAGAGCTTTCCGGCAGGGCCTCTCAGCGCGTAGATGGGGAGATATCCGGCAATGATGACGGCGACGGAATAAAAGATGGGGCGGTCGACGTCGTGAGCGGCCGCCAGAATGACGTCGGTCAAGCGGTACTGCGTGCCATGGCGGAGGCCGAGTTCGCGGTAGATGTTCTCGACCATGACGATGGTGCCGTCAATGATGATTCCGAAGTCGATAGCGCCGATGGAGAGGAGGTTGGCGGCCTCGCCGGTCCAATGAAGAAAGATGAAGGCAAACAGGAGAGCCAGCGGGATGGTGAGAGCCGTGATTACGGCGGCGCGAAAACTGACCAGGAAAAAGATCAGCACGATCAAGACGAGAATCATGCCGCGAAGGAGGTTGCCCTCGACGGTATCGGTGGTGACGCGGACAAGGTCGCTGCGGTCGTAGTAGGGCCGCACTTTGACGTCGGTGGGAAGAAGGTTCTTGTTGATTTCCTCGGTGCGTTTCTCCACGCCTTCAAGAACATTCTGCGTTTGTTCGCCGCGGCGCATCAGGATGACGCCTTCTACGACGTCATCGTTGTTCTTCTGTTTCGTCTGGAAGCCGAAAATGCCCAAACGGGGCGCGTGGCCGATTTGGACTCGGCCGATGTCCTTAATGCGCACGGGCACGCCGTTGAGGCTGGCGACGACCACTTCGCCGATGTCTTCCGTGCTTTTCACCAAGCCCAGGCCGCGCACGTAATAAAACTGGCCCCCCTGCGTGTAAAAGCCGCCGCCGGTGTTTGCGTTATTGGCGTTCAGCGCGTTGAGCACCTGCACCACGGGCAGGTGATAGTTGTAGAGCTTCACGGGATCGAGCAGGACCTGGTACTCCATGGTCGGGCCGCCGAAGCCGGAATCGTCCGCGACGCCGGGAACGCTTTTGTAGGCGCGCTCGACAACCCAGGCTTCGAACGTGTGGAGTTCCATCGGCGAGCGATCCGGGCTTTCAATCACGTAGCGATAGACGAGGCCGCTGGGACTGAACAGCGGCGCCATGCTGGGTGTGACGCCCTGCGGAAGCGTGGCGTCGCTGATGCGCTGGAATACGATTTGCCGAGCGAAATAAGGATCGACGCTTTCATCGAAAGTCAGGCGGATATCGGAGAGGCCGTAGAGGGAAATCGAGCGCATTACCTGCAGATGCGGCGAGCCGTTCATGGCGAGTTCTAGCGGAAGCGTGGTGAGGCGTTCCACTTCTTCCGCGGCGTGGCCTGGCCATTGCGTGATTAATTCGACCATCGGCGGCGAGAGGTCCGGGTAGGCGTCCACTGGCATCTGGCGGAACGACCAGGCCCCGGCCACGATCATCAACACCGTCAGCATCAGCACCAGAAAGCGCTGCTGCAGGGCGAGTTGCACGATGCGATGAATCATCGAGGAGTCTCCGAAGCGCGCGTGCTAGTGCTGCAGGGAATTTTTGAATTGCAGGAACAAACTGCCTGAGGCGACCACCTGCTCGCCTTCCTTGAGGCCGCTGGCGATTTGGGTGCGCCCCTGGGTGCTCTGGCCGAGAGTGACGACGCGGCGGGCGAACTGGTTGTTGTTCGTTTGCACGTAAACGAAGGGCTGATTTTCCGTATCGCGCAGGACCGCGGCGTCGGGAACGGTGATGGCGTCTGGAATCGAGCCGGCCTTCACCTGTGCGGTCACGTACATATCTTTCCTCAGTTTTTTGCCGGAATTCTGGGTGACGATGCGGGCCTGGAGTGTGCGTGTGGTGGGATCAAGCGATGGAGCGATGTACGAGATTTTTCCGTGGAAAACGTCGGGGTAGGTTTCCGTGTTGATCTCGACGGCGTCGCCGCCGTGCACGTAGGGCAGGTCGCTCTGGAAGACGTTCATCAACACCCAGACCGTGTTCATGTTCGAAATCGTGAAGCATTGGGTTGCCCCGGCCTGCAGCAACTGGCCGGGGCCTACAAGGCGCTCCACCACTTCACCCGAAACAGGTGCGGGAACGGGAATCTCCGCCGTGGTTGGCAAAGGATTCTTGACCACCGCTTCCGGATCTTTTAGCCCGAGGGCGCGGAGAGCATCGGAGGAGGATTCCAGGTCGGCATGGGCTTGCGCACGATTGGACTCCGCCAGCTGCAGGTCGGCTTCGGAAATGGCGCCATGCGCGTAGAGATCTTTGGCGCGGACGTACAGTTTGTCGGCCAGGGCATAGGCTTCGCGAGCCTTGATGTAAGCGGAGCGCGCAGCGGAGTAATCGGGGCTGGTGACGGTGAGCAGCGGTTGGCCTTTGCTCACGGATTGACCTGGAGCGACGAGGATTTCACGTACCGGGCCGCCAATGGCCGCAAAGACCGGCGTGGTTTCGAAAGCGTTATAGGCGACGGCGCCGGAGAGGCGCAGCGTGCGAGGCAGCGGCCCTTTCTCCGCAGCCACGATCTGGATGTGCGCCATCTGTTCCTTAGGCACAGTAAAAAGCTCGGCGGTGGCGGCTTTCGATTCCGTGGCGGTGAAGGAGGTCATCTTGTATTCGGATTCACCAGGGCCGCTGCGGCAGGCAGCAAGAGAAAGAGCGAGCGGAACGGCGGTGGCCACGGCGAGAAGAACCCTGGACGGTGTCGAACGTGTGAGTTTCATGGCAAATTCCTCGTTCCCACGGCCTGGCGCATTTGTTCGACCGCCAGCAGGTAACTGGCCAGCGCCTGGCGGTAGGCAAGCTGATTGGCGCGAAAGGTGCGTTCGGCGTCGAGATAGTCGAGCAGGCTTGCGGCACCCTTGCGGTAGGCGTATTCGCTGATGTCACGGGACTGCCTGGCCTGGTCGACGTAGCCGCCGAGGTAGAGTTGGATGATCTGATCGTTGGTCTGCAGATTGGCGTAAGCCTGCAGGACGTCGGTAGAAACCTGCTGGGTGGTTTCGCCGGCCTGTTCGCGCGCCTGGACAATCGCGTATTGCGCGCGTTGGATTTCACCTTGGTTCCGGTTAAAGATCGGCAGAGGCATGCTGTAGAAGAAGGACCCGGCGCTGGTTCCCGCGGTATGCGAATAATCGAAGGTGCCGGTGATGTCCATTTTGCCGTTGGCGCGCTGCAAAGCTAGCTGGCTTTCCGCGGCCACCACGCCTTGCTGGGCGGCGCGCAGGTCCGGACGGTTCATGGCGGCAAGGTTTTTCAGGCTGTTCAGGTCTCCGTGGACGGGTTCGTATTCGAGCTTTCCCTCGACGTCGTAGTCATCGGGAACGGATTCGAAACCCAGCAACTGGCGCAGCGCAGAGAGGGCTTGCAGCCTGGCGAGCTTGGCCGCGAAGACGTCGTTCTGGAATTGCAGCAACTGCAGCTTGATTTTCAGCAGGTCGCCCTCGCTCATGTCGCCCACGCGATAGCGCTCGTTGCTGATGTCCACGGTCTTCTGAAAACTGTCGAGGTCCTGTTTCGCAAACTCGAGGGTCGATTCGGCGAGGAGCACGTCGACATACTGTTGACCGACGTTGAAGACCAGTTGGCGTTCGCTGTCGGAGACCTGCGATTTGACGACCGCGGTGGCGTCGCGCGCGGCCTGCAGGCGGCGCTGGCGTTTCTTGCCGCGTTCGAAGAGGTAGCTGATCCCGGCATCAAACTGCGCCTGTTGGTCGATATAGTCATCGCTGAACTTGTCGGGATGGAAGATGGGAAGAAACTGTGCGTCCAAGCCGAGCACGGGATTCGGGCGAAGATTCGCAGTGATTTCCTCGGCCATGCTTTGCTGGATTGTGGAGCGCAAGGCTTCTAGCGCGTGATTGTGCTGCAGGGCCATGCGGATGGCGTCGTCGAGGGAAATGTGGGCAGACGCGGGAGGCTGGGCGGGCGTTAGCGCTTGCGCCGGCGCAGGGGGTGACGCGGGTGCGGGACTCTGCTGGCCGGCGGCGAGTACAGGCAAAGCAAGCAGAATCAATCCCGAAAGGCTGCGGTGCTTCAAAGGAGGACTCCTCATCCGGCCCTTTTCAAAGGGACGGATTGCGAATGCAATGGGGATATGCTCGAGAATGGCCTGGCTAGAAGAGGGGGGGCGCACGCGGCGCGATATCGCGGGGAACTTCAGCGGAAACGACAGCGGGTACGGAGAAATCTTCAAGCCGGTTAACCGCTGGGGCCATTTCCATGGTCAGCAAGGGAGTGACGATGGCCGCCCCAGCGACGGAACAAATCGGACAGACGTGCGAGTCGATGGATTGGGAACTCAGGTCCAGGCAGCAGTGCAGCTGCGCCCCGAACAGAACACTCGCAAGGAGCGTCGCCAGGAGAAAGGCGAATTTGCAGCGACTGCGCATTTTTGCCGGGTTTCTTACCTCATCATAGTACACCCAGAAAGGCTGCGAGTTGCAGATTTCCGGATGGAATAGTAACGCTGGAGTAAAGGGCTGCCGGCCGCGGACTCTTTCGATCCTCATCGTTAGATGCAGTTTGTGCGTGCCGCGGCGAGGCAGCGACGGACTTCCTATCGGCGAATTGCCGGAGAGGAAAACATCTACAAGAAACGCGGCCGACCCGCATGGTTATTGCTCGTGGGCCGGGCGTTCGGGCGCGATGGCCGCGGCCATGCGGAAGACGGCGGAGAGAACTTCCAGAACGACGCGGCAATAGAGAATCCAAAAAAAGAAAGCGACGAGCGACGCGATCAGGGCGAGCAAGCCTTGTACAGGAGCCTGCTGAAACGAGAGCACTACCCAGGCGACTCCCGCGACGAGCCCCGCGAGCAGGTGAATGGCGTACAAGAATTTCAGCATTCGTGGTGTGGCGTACAAACGAAATGTAAAATCCATCAGTCCTTCCCACATACTTTTTGCTTCAGGCATTTTGAATCTCCTCCATGCAAAATAGAGCCGAAGACGGAATAACAAACAGAAATTGCGAGTTGATTTGGGCCGGGGCTGGGGAGCACGCCGGAACGCGAAGGATTACTGGCTTAATTCTGCGCGAAATTTCTTGCACAGTCATTCACAAAAATCCACAGCGTTGCGGCGAAATAACGCTTGCCAACGTATCGGAGTGCTTCTACTATGCGGACAGATTGATCGGGAAGAAAAACTTCACGAGTCAATTCAGAGGCGGCGGGAGGGGCAACCTGACCGGTGCTTCGAGTTGAGAAGAGAAGTACAAACTGCTCGGTTCAAGTCTAAAAGAGGCGGCGAGGGTAAAACCGAACCGGCTTCGCGCGAGTTGGACTGGGGAGAAAAGCTCCGGGAAACCAGGCACGGGAACGCTTGGGGTAACTTAAGCGGCTCCAGTGAGGTGGGTCACGGAGGGAACTTCGCGGTGCGCTTCAGGTACGGGCAAGGGTAAAACCGGGCCTCGATCGGGGGCGTAAACGGGAAGAGAGGTTTCTCGGCTTGGCGAAAAAGGGAGCGGCGAGGGTAAAACCAAGCTGCTGCCGAAAAAAGCCAGGGCGAAAAACGGAAACTTCGCGAGTCAATCAAAAGAGGGCGACGCGGTAACCCCGAGTCGCCCTTATTTTTTGTCGTATCACTAGCGAACGCACATGCCCGGACTGTAGACACCTAGCTAGAACTCTTTCCTCACTTTCTCCGCGTACAAGATTGAGCACATTTCTGTCCCTTTGGTACGGGCAGTCTATCGTTCTCGAAGCCGCGATCTGCCAGGCTACGGGGGAGTTGCTAGATTTTTGCGTTTTGTCGCGGGATTTTCTATGAACTTCCGAACCACCGCCACACTAGCGGCCGCCTGTCTGTTCGCATCTGCTGGGGTCGCACGAGCGCAGGCACCGGCATCTGTTTCCACGCAAGCGACGGCGCCAGCGGGCAAGGAGGAGCGCAATTCTCTGCACGCGCCGGCTACCGCGGGCGATGCGCAGGCGCAGTTTGCTCTCGGGAATTATTACTTTCAAACCCGTTATGTGGGGCTCGATTACGCGCAGGCCCTGGCCTGGTATCGCGCCTCCGCCGCCCAGGGGTTTGCGCCCGCGCAGGATCAGCTCGGCAGCATGTACAAAAACCACATCGGTCTGCCACGATCTGCCGGGCAGGGCAATATCCACGGCAAGAGAAACGTCGAGGATTTCACTTCCGAACTGGAAGAACAAGGCGATGGGGCGTGGCAAAATGCCACCGCCCTGTCCATGACCCTGGCTTCGACCAGGCGCAGCGTTGGGCGAACATTCAGGATCTGCACGGCCGGATTGACGCTGTCGAATCCGACGCCCTCTACCAGGAGGATCTCGCCAGCCAGCTCGAACATATGGGCAAGGGCAAAAATGACGGCATCAGCAAAGTTTTCCATGCCATGGGAAGCGTGGGCGCCACCAAATACCATATTCAGGCTGAGCGAGATCGCGACGAAGCGGCGCGTCTGCGTGACGAACTGGCTCGAATAGAGAGTCAGCGCCAAACCGTCGCGGATGATCGGACTCCCTAAGGGCTGCCGGGGTTGCGAGCTTCCTTCTTCCTCAGAAATAGCTATAAAGCCACGGAATGGGCTTTTGCCCGGAGTGACGGGTGCGGTTGCCGGAGGCTTTGACGGAATGCTACGATGCTGGGTTCTATGAGTCCCAATGGTCCCAACCGGCCGCGCATCGGCATTCCCTGGCGCA
>DATFSI010000110.1:0-14834 GCA_035262705.1 Candidatus Acidiferrum sp.
AACGGCGCGGCTGGGCCAGACAATCTCCAGGGAGGTTTGGTGTTTTACAAGCATGCGGGAACGCCGGCTGACATGCACTTCCATAGTGTTGCCGACCGCGGCGCGAAGCTCGGAATTGTTTTCCTTTTGCGCTACCACTTCCTTAGCGCCGTGAAAGAGGGTGACGCGGAGGAGGTGATCACCAGAGGCGATGGGACAAGTGAAACGCAGGGTATCGCCGCGGTGAGCGGCTTCCAAAGGAGTCTTCAAAAGCAGGTCGTCATCGGCATAGACCACAAGAGTTACGTCTTCCGCCTCAGCCACGACAGTGATATCCAAGGAGGTCTGCTGTGCAGGTTTGGCGCTGGTGTCTTCGGCTAGTTTTGGTTGTGGGGATGGCACGACCGGAGATGCGGAGAGGTGCGAATCTTGTTGTGAGGGCCGCGCGTTTGCCGCTCGGTGATTTTTTACTTTGCTCACAACGGGCGCGGTCTTCGGATGAGTTTCTGCCGGAGGATTTAGCATTGGGGAAGAAATCTGTTCCGACGAAATGAAGGCCGGCGTGGGCTGGGACGCCCTACGGGAAGCAGCCACCGGGGAAGCGACTGGAAGATATGAGACAGCCGAAACGACAGCGAGTTTCGGCGCGGAACTCAAATGCGCGCGGCTATGAAGGGTGCGGGTGAGCGGCATGAGGGACAGCGCGAGGATTCCCGCGGAAACGCCGGCGACCCACGCGTCGCTTCCTCGAAGAGGACGATTCCACCGGGAAGTAACGGAGTGCCAGGTGGCTTGCGAGTCAAATCCGCCCGTACCTGCGCAATGCACTCACACAGTTTGTACCCGAAAGGAGGTTGACACCTTCAGAATTCAGGCTAATAGTCTGCACATCGGAGGATCTATGAAGGCGGCAGAGCGGTGTTTCTCTCGGCGAGGTTTCCTCAAGACTTTAGGAGTGGGGACTGGTGGAATCACTCTCAGTCGATGGCTAGGACCGGGCCCGATGATGGCTCAGGAGCCCGTCCAGACGAAGGCGATGGAAACTTTCACTGGGCCCGGCGCGAATTCGCATTGGAATTCCATCGGTCCCTATGTTGCAGAACCCGAAAAGGTGCCTTTGATTTTGCTGACCGATCGGCCCATTCAATTGGAAACCCCACGTCACTATTTTCGTACAGCCTTCACGCCCAACGAGGCCTTCTATGTGCGCTGGCACCTCGACGGCATCCCGAACGCAGTTGATTTAAGAGCCTGGAAACTGCAGATCGAGGGGAGCGTCAACAAACCGCTCGCGCTAGGTCTTCCTGATCTGATGCAGAAGTTCAAACCAGTTTCACTTGCCGCAGTAAATCAGTGCTCAGGGAATAGCCGCAGCCGACTGCAGCCACGCGTACCCGGCGGTCAGTGGGGCAATGGCGCGATGGGAAACGCCATGTGGACAGGAGTCCGCCTGCGCGAGCTTTTCGATATGGCCGGTCTAAAAAATGACTCTCTTCAAGTGCAGTTTCAGGGCCTTGAGAACGGACAGGGGCCAAAGGGCCTGGGGTCAAATCTTTTTCTCAAGTCACTCGATCTTCGGAACCCTATCCTGGACGAATGCGTTGTTGCGTACCTAATGAATGGCGAACCGCTTCCGATGCTCAACGGGTTTCCGGTGCGGCTTGTAGTTCCTGGATATTTTGCAACCTACTGGACCAAGTGCCTGACGTGGATTCGCATCCTCAACACACCAGACGACAATTTCTGGATGAAGACCGCATATCGCGTGCCGGACACGCCGCGGGGGAACACGACCCCAGAGGACATGAAAGTAGGCAACGTGAAAACGGTTCCGATCGAGCGGTTCCCGGTCCGATCTTTCCTCATCTCCCCCGATGGCACTTCTAAGATTCCCATGGGGATGAGCATCAAACTGAGAGGTATTGCTTTCAGCGGGTTTGGCAGCGTGAACCGCGTGGAAGTTTCAGACGATGGAGGAAAAACCTGGTTCACGGCAGAACTTGGCGAGAACCATAGCCCGTACTCCTTCCGCACTTGGGAAGCGGCCTGGACCGCAAAGTCGCCGGGACGTCAGACGCTGGCGGTGCGTGCGACGGACGAAAAAGGCAACAGGCAACCGGACGAGCCGGTCTGGAATGCAGGGGGGTACCTGTGGAACAGGATCGAGCGGCAGGAAATCGTTGTGGGAAACGCAAGCTAATGGGGGGTTGGTGATGAAAGACAGAATCGCCGCAATTCTTCTCGTGATTTGCAGCTTGATGACGGTGGCCGCAGTCGTCTATGGCGACTTGAAAAAAGGCTATTACAGTCCAGCGAAACTTGGGAGCGTGCAGCAGCAGGAGCCTGTCGAGCTTTCGCCGGATTCGAACTATCAGGTTTCAGCCTACCCAGTGCCCAACGCAGATCTCGCACCGGGTGATGGCAGTCAGGAGGTCCGGATTTACTGCAACACCTGCCACAGTCCGGTCTACATCACCATGCAACCGCCACTACCCGCCGCGACCTGGGAAGCCGAGGTGAACAAGATGAACAAAACTTTTGGTGCGGGGATTCCTGACGATAGTGCACAGAAAATCATTCTTTATCTTCAAGCTCATTATGCGGTCGAGAACCGCAAACCGTAGAGTTCACTGCCTAGAGGTCTCGTCTTGGAAAGTGGAAACCTCAGCCATTGGAGCTGCCTACTGCTGGAGGCAAGTGCTGAAGAATAAGACATCACAGCGAATAGCTGATCGCTAACGCGCGCGCGCTGGCTTCCCGTACTCCGTCGTGTAATTGAGCTTGATCTGGCCGCAGGTGCCTCGTTCCGGCGAATAGACAACGCAGGAATCGATGGGCCTCGAATAGACGTGCAAACTCACAGCTCTCTGGTTGAACTCGCGAGGATTAAACACGCGATGCACTGGTTCCCGCGGATCCACGCGACACGGATGCGAGGGATTCATCTCCACGGTGCCGGTTGCTTCTAGTTTGCATCTGCCCATTCTTAGGTCTTGCGAAATGGTGCGATAATTTTGGACCAACAATCTTCCTAAGGGTACCGCCATCCAGCAATTCTGGTCTTGATGGTTGTGTACCGAACTAGCCTGTCCGACATCCCAGCAAATCGCAATCAGTTCGAACAACGGAGTCTTGTCGATAAGATTGCGTGTGTAGTGTTGGCGGTCCCATCTTAGATAAGGGTCGAGTGTCTCTAGGGCAACTGCGGCTGACCTCAGAAAATCAAATACACGATCCGTCCGATAGAATGCAAACTCTGGAAGCTTTCGCAACCCGGCGCCGAACTCCTGGATAGAGATTAGCCTGGGCTTGACCCGGGTGCTCATTGCTCATCCTCAAACCGACCAGCACCTGAGCTGGCGTTCGACCCTTGATCATCGACAAATGCTATGCATTGGGTCATATCCCATGCGGAGGGCCCAGGCAAGGTAGGACTGCTTATAGGTCACGTTGCGCCTCCGCTCGCGGTCTTTTCCTTGGGCTGGGGAATAATACGTATATAGGGCCGCGGTGCCTTCCAACCGTCTGGATACTTTTTCCGGGCCTCGTCGTCTGAAACGCTACCGCTAATGATCACGTCCTCGCCGGGTCTCCAGTTCACGGGGGTTGAGACTTGGTGCTTGGCCGTGAGCTGGATGGAATCGAGCACGCGGAGTACCTCGTCGAAGTTGCGGCCAGTGCTCATGGGGTAGCTGAGCATCAACCTAATCTTCTTGTCTGGACCAATCACGAACACCGTCCGCACGGTGGCGTTGTTGGCGGGTGTACGGCCCTCGCAGGTATCGCCGGCCTCGGCCGGCAGCATTTCATAAAGCTTGGCCACCTTAAGTTCGGGGTCGCCGATTATGGGGTAGTTCACCTTGTGCCCCTGAGTCTCTTCGATATCCTCGGCCCACTTGGCGTGGCTGCTCACCGGGTCGACGCTCAATCCAATGATCTTGCAATCGCGCTTTTGAAATTCCGGCTGCAGACCGGCCATGTAGCCGAGCTCGGTGGTGCACACGGGGGTAAAGTCCTTGGGATGAGAAAACAGGATGGCCCAGCCGCTGCCGATCCATTGGTGGAAGTTGATCGTTCCCTGAGACGTTTCAGCGGTGAAATTGGGAGCTTCGTCGTTTATTCGCAGCATAATTTGCCTCCTACCTTCCAGCCTGTTATGAGTGGATCAGGCCGGATTTTCCGATTTGACTCTAGTTTGTGCAGCATACGCCTCCGCCGCTATCGGTACAATCAATTTGGGACCGGGCAGAGAGGCTAAGGCGTCAAGAACGACCTAGGCGAAGATGCTAATTAAACATATGAACCATAAGGACTTACACAGCCACGATTTCCCTTGCTAACACCTCGCTGGAGTGGGATTATTCGCGTAAAGAGGTGAAGGTACATTTTGTTCAAGACCCTTAAGCCGCATGGGTGTTGGCCCGAGATAGCCGGACGATGTACCCGTACATCTAATGATGGAGGGGGCTGTACCATTCAAAGGCTCATACACCCGATGAAAAGACCTGGAGAAATAGGAAGTGGCGTCAGACAAGAGCATAGCGACAGTGACTGGCAATTTGGCCCCTTCGGAGGGGACAAGGTTAACGGTCGCGCGTCATTCACTTCTCCAGCAGATTGGTAATACCCCGCTCCTACGTCTGGCCAGAATCGGCCGTGAATTTCCCAACATAGAGGTTTACGCCAAGGCAGAGTGGTTTAATCCCGGCGGGTCGGTTAAAGACCGTCCCGCGCTGAGCATGATTGAAGCGGGGCTTGCCAGCGGCCTGCTGAAGCCCGGCAAGACCATCATTGATGCCACCAGTGGGAACACGGGGATTGCTTACGCCATGATCGGCGCTGCGCTCGGTTATCCGGTGGAGTTGTGCCTTCCCGATAGCGCTTCTCACGAGAGAAAGCGGATTCTGACCGCATACGGCGCTCGATTGGTTTTGACACCTGGCGATGAAGGCACGGATGGAGCCATCCGTCGTGTCCATGAAATCCTGGCGGAAACCCCTGGCTGCTATTACTACCCGGATCAATACAGTAACCCAGACAATTGGCAGGCGCATTTCACCACCACCGCAAACGAAATCTGGGAGCAGACACGGGGCAGTGTGACGCACTTCGTAGCCGGGCTCGGTACGAGCGGCACGTTCGTGGGGACGGCCCGGCGTCTGCGCGGATTGAATCCGCAGATTCGCTGCATCAGTCTGCAGCCGGATGCTTCCTTTCACGGACTGGAAGGCTGGAAGCACATGCCGAGTGCAATTCGCCCGGCGATCTACGACGAAACTCTCGCCGATGAAAACATCGAGGTTAAAACGGAAGAGGCCTACCGGCTGGTAAAGCGGTTGGCGGTCGAAGAGGGACTGCTTGTAAGCCCGAGTTCAGCCGCCGCATTGTATGGTTGCTTTGCCGTAGCAAAACAAATTCCCGCCTCGAAGCGCGCTGTGATTGTTACGGTATTTCCCGATTCAGCGGCTAAGTATCTGAATGAACGTTTTTGGGACGAACACTGAGCATGGCTGATTCCACCACGCTTTCGATTAGCTCAGGACTTGCGGAACGCATCCGCAAACACGGGGCAGAAACCTATCCGCACGAATGTTGCGGGGCGTTGCTGGGGCGTGATGCCGGCTTAGGCAGCGATCAAAAGCGTGTCCGTGAGGTCCTGGATTGTTTGCCCCTTGTGAACCGACGGGATGATTCCCCGAACAACCGGTTTTCGATAGCGCCGATGGATGTGATCGAAGCGGACAGAGTTGCTCAAGCGCGAGGAATCGAATTAATCGGCTGGTATCATTCGCATCCGGATCATCCCGCAAGACCCAGCGAGTATGACCGGAACCACGCGTGGCCTTGGTTCAGTTACATCATCGTGAGTGTCCACGCAGGAGTTCCGAAGGAAATGGCTTCATGGCGCTTGAATGACGATCGCACTGAGTATTCGCAAGAGGCTATCGAGATTCAATCGGAGGCTATTGCGCGGCCCTAGTTGCAACGGGAGAGCTGGACTATGTCTGTCAAGGTGATGATTCCAACGCCTCTTCGGCCGCATGCCGATGGGAAGGCCGCTGTTGAATTTCAGGCAAAAAGCGTTGCCGAGGCGCTCGATCAATTGACCGCTCAGTATGCGGACCTCAAGAAACATTTGTTCACCGAGGAGGGTTCGCTGCGGAGTTTCATAAACGTGTACGTCAACGGAGAGGACATTCGCTATTTGGCACAGGAAAACACCCCAACGAAAGATGGCGACACGATCAAGATTATTCCGTCGATTGCGGGTGGCAGCGTGACCCCCACTACAACAGAAAACCCTTTTGGTGAAGTGCTCCAGAATTAAAAACGAGAGAAAGGCCGCGTCATGGCGACACCGATTCATACTTCGATAGCAGCGCTCAAAGCGAGAGAGAAACTGAGCAACGAAGAAATCCTTCGTTACAGCCGGCACTTGATCATGCCCGAGGTGGGTATGGAAGGGCAGCTCAAGTTGAAAGCGGCAAAGGTTTTGCTGATTGGCACGGGCGGGCTAGGTGCGCCATTAGGCTTGTACCTCGCCGCGGCGGGCATTGGCAAGCTTGGCTTGGTTGATTTTGATGTGGTGGACTTCACCAATCTTCAGCGGCAAGTCACGTTTGGCACGAGCGATGTCGGCAAAGCGAAAAGCGAAGCGGCGCGGGCACGGCTTTCTAATTTGAACCCGGATATCGAGATTGAAGCGTTCGAAACTAAGCTGACAAGCGAGAATGCACCGGAACTTCTCAAGGATTTCGACATTATCGTGGACGGGACCGACAATTTTCCCACGCGCTATCTCGTGAATGATGCATGTATTCTGCTCGGCAAGCCAAACGTGTATGGGTCGATTTTCCGCTTTGAGGGGCAAATCACGGTTTTTGGAATGCCGGATGGACCGTGCTACAGATGTTTGTACCCGGAACCACCTCCACCGGGGCTAGTACCGTCGTGCGCCGAAGGAGGCGTTCTCGGGGTACTGCCGGGAATTGTCGGGTCGATCCAAGCGATGGAAACAATCAAATTGATCCTTGGCCGTGGGAGAAATTTGACAGGTCGGCTTTTGCTATTCGACGCTCTGGAAATGGCCTTCAGCGAAGTCAAGCTGCGGAAGAATCCCAATTGTCCTCTGTGTGGCGAGAACCGCACGATTCACAAGCTCATTGACTATAATGAGTTCTGCGGTGTGCGCGGTGAAGAAGCGCCAACGCCGGATCTGAAAGTTCCGGAAATTACGCCTCGTCAGCTGAAAGTGCGCCTGGAGCGCGGCGACCGGCTCTTCATTCTCGACGTGCGCGAACCCCACGAATATCAAATCTGCAACCTGCGGGGACACTTAATTCCATTGGGAGAATTGCCACGCCGGGTGCACGAACTTGACTCTTCGCAGGAGATTGTGGCGCACTGCCGCAGCGGCAAACGCTCTGCGGAGGCGGTGGAGTTCCTAAGAAAGGCGGGATTCCGCAAGGTACACAATCTCAAGGGTGGAATTCTCGCTTGGTCGGATGAAGTGGATTCGTCGATGCCCAAATACTAAGAATCCAAAACGGATGCGCCTGGATTTTTGCTTGGTGGTGGTGCCACCTCGAATCTACCTTTCCCAGTAACAGCTTGGGTTCAACCACAGAAACGGGGATGAGTTCCGGAACGCAGTGCTCCTTAGGCGCGTACTGCCGATAAACCAGAAAAGTACGTACTAAAACCCCCTTGTCCGTGAACTGCGATAATCGGGACTTGTAAAAAGAAATCGTGGATTGTGTCGGGAACTCGTTCTCGCGCCGCTCCCAAACCGCCATAGGCGCATCCTTCGGGTTTAGCGAATATCCAAAAACCTAGTTTCTACTGCCCTTTCCCGGTGGATAGTGTTTCTCCCAGCTGAAACGTCATGGCCGAGAAATCCAGAGTGAAACTTTGGAAGTCGGCCACAACATCCTGGCCAAGATTTCCATACAGCTCCTCCGTGTCCGTCAAGGTGCTCGACCGGTAAATCGTGACCTTCTTCAAGGTCACCACCTTGTCGCCGATGCCCAGCTTTACTTCCGGCTGAATGTAAACCTTGCGCTTTACCACTCCGCCCGCGCCTGAGGGTTTCGATTCGGCCTTCTTCCATGTTTTGGCTTCCGCTTGGAATGTCTGCGCATATCGCAGCAGCAAAGCCGTCCCTGATGCGCCCGTATCAAACCCGAACGGCAACATCTTCCCCTCCACTTTGCACTGCACAATTGGCGAAAGCCCCTTCATGAACATCTTCGCCCCGTGTCCCAAGAGCTGATCTTTTTCTCCCGCGCGGAACTCCCCATCGTGAGTAAACGTGACCCTCCCGAGCGCCCGGAATACCGGATAGCCTACAATTCCATTGATCTGGTAGCGGTCCTTTCCAAAGCTGATATTCAGGCTGGAGTCGTCCAATATCATTACCACTACGTTGTGCAGTGTCGCTCCGCCCAGTTCCAGTGTCGGCAGCAGCGCGATCTGCAAAGGATTTTCGATACCCGTACCCCCCTGCGTCCGCGACGCGCCCGGCAAAGCCTTCAGCCCGAGCCGCTCCGCAAAACTCTTCGTCACTACGGAAAGGCCCGCGCCTGTATCCAGGAGCCACTGCCCCTCCACGCCGTTCACGGTAAGTTCCGCGTTCAGTGAATTAATTGGATTACGCTCGGTCTTCAAAGCCACCGCCCCGTGCCACTCTATGGTTTGCGGCGGGGCTTCCCGCAAAATTCTCGCAATCGCCGCATTATCCTTGATCTGCTGTAGCTCGGCAGGCTTGTATTGCACCGCAAAATGTGCCACCAGATCGTCGATTGTCCGTTCCATATCACCGTACCGGAACGCCTCCATGTAATCGTTCGCCAAGGTGTCCAAGGCTTCTTTCGCTCGGTCCGGGCGCGCTTCGCGAATGGCCGGGAGAACCTTGTTCAACATCTCGATGGACTCCTCAATTCGGTTCGTTCGGCTGGCTAACATTCCGGCAAAGTAGTCGTGCTCGGTTCCCGGCGGCATGGTCTGCAGGAGCGTCTCCAGTTCATCCAAGTGGAACTCCTTCAACTCTGCGTCGGGCCCGCTGGCCTGCGCCGCATTTCCGGCTTGCGGCCAACAAGTGGAAGTCGCCACTGGCAACGATGCCAGAAGCAATAGTAACTTGCAGGAAACTTTGAGCGGCTTGTGCATTTTGATTGCTTCTTTCCTGTTCTTTCGGAAGGGTGAGACGCAACGAATTCCTTAAAGGTGGTATCCCGTTGTTTAGACAGGCTAGGTCCTGCTATGAAAATAGGGTTCAGCTGGAAGCCGGTATGACCTAGAGTTATCGGCTTCAGAGCGGCCTTCTGCTGTAATGTGACGGTATAGCCTAAGCGTTCGAGGCGATGAACTAAGTTTCGAGTCACCTGATGTTCGACCTGAGCCCAATTCAGTCTACAGGGGTGTAGACCAGAATCGCGGCATCCTGTGTGCCGTTGGCAGGAGCTGCAACATAATACCTGTTGAGTTCCGACGACCAGAAGGATGTCCCAGCCCCCTCACGTGTCGGAATCCTCCCAACATTGTCGTAGTGGTCCGCATCCCTCTGACGGTACACATATACGAAACCGGCAGGTAGCTCCCTTCCTCCCGAGACGTAGATACGCTTGCGTTGTCTATCGAAATAGACTCCGTCCATGCCTTCTGCTGTCGGAAGGTGCGCAACCTCTTTGCCTGACTGCGAATTCATGACAATCATTTCGGAAGGCGTGCGTGTTCCAATGAACAAGCGAGACGTGGATTCGTCGAGGGCAGCGTCTCCCGGGCGTTCGTTACTCACCTTCCACGTTGAAACGACCTGCCGTTTCTTCGTATCTACTACTTGGAGCTGGTTGACAATGGATACAAAAACGAAGAGCGTGGTGCCCGATTGGTTCAATAACAGCTCAGAAGGATGGGCCGCAACTTTGATGTCGCCGATATGCTTGTGATCCCTTGCGTCGATAATCCCAACTTCTCCATAGTCCTTACCCGCATCCTTCCCGCCATATCCGACATAAACCAGTTTAGTGTGCGGTTCATAGACAACTCGGTTTGGACCTGGCTCAAGCTGAATGGAGTCGACGAGCTCCAGCGTATCGCCTTTGAAAACCCTGAGCATCGCATCGTCGCCGCTTGTCACAAACAGCTTGTTCAATTCCGCTACATATAACGCACCTTGTGGTTTCTTGAACCCGCCAAGGCTGCGCACCCACTTCCCACTCTGTAGATCGACCACTTCCACGCTACCGTTTTCAAGACCCGCCACGTATAGGCATTTACCCGGGACATCCACATCCATGTGGTCCAGGCGGCCTCTTACGTTGGGCATGGAAATTGTCTGTACGAGCCGGAGTATTTGTTTCCCATTGTCCTGAGAATTTGCGGTCGTGGGCACGGACAACAAAAGAAGGAGTAAAGCTAAACAACAGCCAGACAGTTTTTTCATGTTGCTTACTCAGTCTTCAGGGGCGTACACCCATAGCGCTGCGCCCTGTTTGGAACTGGCCGGGACAGCCAAATAAAAGCGATCTCGTTTTTCGTACCACAGACCGGTGCGTGCGCCGATGGTGGTCGGAATCTTCGCTGATGGTTCATAGTGGTCTGCGTCGATTTGCTGAATTACGGTGATGAAGCCTTCTCCTCCGGGAACATAGATGCGCTTACGAGCAGCGTCGTAATACAAATCGTCCGCGTCGTTCACACAAGGCACGCTTGCAATTGTTAAACCGCTGCCCGAGTCCAGGACTACCAGTTGTGCGGGCCTGCGGGTTACGACGAATAGTCGATGATCGGTCTCATCAAGTGCCATCGGATAGTTTGACCTGCCCGTTGTCAAAGGCCAGTCTGTGACTTTATGGGTCCCGCGATCAATGAGCGCAATCTTGGCTTTTGTGGCGATGTTTGCGTAGATCATTGGCTTGGAAGTAGCGATCTGAAATGATTCCGGGTGAGCCTCAAGTTTGGCTACGTCTTCCAGCCGTTTGCCGGTAGCCACGTCGAAAATTGCGATACCCCCTCCTTGGTCATTTCCATATGCGATATAGACCTTCTTTTCTCTGGGATCGTAACGGACGTTGTCGGCATCTTCTCCAATGTCCACCGTGTTCAGCAGCTTGAAAGAATCTCCATCGTAAATTCTAAGCTTTCCGTCTGCTCCGTTGGCAACGAACAACCTGTCAATTTCTTCTACATATACGAGACCTTGAGGCGCCGCTGCACCGGTGATGCTGTGTATATCTCGCCCCGAAAATGTATCGACCACTTCGACGGTGTTGTTGCCAAGAGCAGCGCCGATGACGCGCTTACGTTTCGCATCGAACGTGAAATGGTCAATCCGCCCTCCCACATTCGGCAGAGGAATTTCCTGGACCAGGAGCAGTGGAGCTCGTTTCGGTGCGCTAGGCTTGTTCTGCGCTAGAGCAAAATATCCGCAAAATAATCCAGCGATGAAGAGTGTAGCCAAAGTCTTCATAGCCACTCCTAATGCTCAGACTGAACCGGCTCTACGCGGTTAAGGCTACTCCTTCTCCTCGCCGCCATACATGAACCTTCGCTTAACAAAACTTAAGGTTATCTTCACCCGTCTGACTGTTAGGATTGTTTCCGTAGCGCAGCGCGCGCCCGAGCACCGAATGAGATTTGTTAATTTCGAGGAAAATTTCTTAGGTTGGCTGGACTCCGATCCTTTCCTTTCCGCCATTCGATTCTCACCAGCACTTGGCTGAATGCAAACTATAGTAAGTCCAGGCCCGAATTTGCGGTATCTTCAGCCGCGGATATCAAGGAATGACCAGCGTGTTAATACGCTTCGGAACCTCACCGACATTCACGATCTCGATGAGTTTGAGAGTATTAGCGTCAATAACCGAGACCGATCGCGCACCGGAATTTGAAACGTAAACTCGCTCGCTATCTGGGGTGAAAGTAATCCATTCCGGCACTACTCCCACTGCCCGGTGGTCCACGGTTTGAATGAGCGGCAGTTTGCAGTAACTGGATAGTTGGAGATCCGGCAGAGAATATTTGAAAGTGGCGTTGGCGACGGTGCTGTTGACCCAAAGAGATTTGCCATCGGGCGCTACGCCGATCCCATGGGAAGGCGTACCTAGCCTTTCTTCCGCTCCGCCGAAGCCGCTTGGATTCTCCGGCAACAGAATCCGCGCGACCTCTTTGTGGCTGGCAAAATCCACGACTGCAAAGCCGTTGACTCCAGAAAGCTGAACAAAGATTCGTCGTGTCGAGCCGTCTGGATTCGCTTCAAACGCCATGGGGCGCACGGAACGATCAAATTTCACAACCCAAGCCACCTTTTCGGTGGTCAAATCGATTACAGAAGCAGCCTTGTTTTCGATGGAACCGCTGACCGCGTATTTGCCATCGGGAGTCACAAAGATGTTATGGACGCTTCCGTCGACAGGAATGCTCTTTGTGCGACCCAGGGAGTTGGTGTCGATAACGTCGACCGAACCGGGATCTTCCCGGATGCCAACAAGAACACGCCTTCCATCCTTGGTAATCGTCAAATTATTTGGATGTCCACTTAGAGCAACTTTGTTGAGGATCTTCGCAGACTCACGATCAACTACGTCGAGCACGCTTTCCGATTCGTTACTGATGTAAACGCGCTTGCCATCGGGAGCAAAGACCACCCCGTGAGGAAGTTCGATGCCACTGATCACTTGAACCACCTGATTAACCGATGCGTCGATCACATCCACGGTGTTGCCGGCACTGTTGGTTATGTAAATAAGTGCCGTCGGTCGGGAAGAAGAAGCGGGTGAACTCCCGACAGAGGCAGCGCGAACCCAGTTCGCCATGGCTTGCCAATCCGGATCTTCCTGAGAGGCAAATTGCCGCCCGCCGGAATGAAATGCATCGCCGCCGGCTTCGGGAGCGAGAGGATGCATCAAAAGCCTGCTGGCTTGCGGCTTCCCGGGCACTATGAGTTGCGACGCGCTTTGGAAATTTTGCCGCGATTGCTGTTCGGTATATTCGGTGTGGCCAGGGGAGAGCGTTGCCAGATGAAAAACCCGGTTGGAGGCGGTATGGCAGCTGTAGCAGCGGGCGTGGCCAGGGCGCTCTTTGAGAAAGACCGGCTGGACAGTGCTATTGAAAGCCTCAAAATCAAGCGTGCCCTTTGGCCCAGCATTTGGTGTCGTTTTCAAAGAAACAGGAATGGCATGACGAACCCACTCGGCGAGCATCTGCCACTCGGGATCGGCTTGCGACTTCCAGAATGTGCCGCCGCCATGCGCCGGATCGCCACCCGCTTCTTGAGCAAGTGGATGCAGCAGCAAGCGGCTCTTTAAAGGATCGCCGGGTTCGACCAATTGCGAGACATAACTGAAGTTCTTGCGGGATTCCGCTTCAGTCCAAGAGGAGCTTCCTGAGGCGAGTGGCTCGAGGCGCAACTGCGTGTTCATCGTGGAGTGGCAGTCGTAACAGCTCGCACCGGTCTCGCGTTGCTTCAGGAAGATTGCTTCGATGCGGGTGCGATAGACCTCAAAATCGAGAATGGAACCCTTCTGGGCCGCAGACGCGTTTCGAGGGGCTGGTTTTGCGTAGGCGGCAACGCCAAGTATGCCGCCGAATGCGGCCAGCAAAGGTGACATCAGGGCTGCGGTAAGTTTGTGTCCGGAATGGAACGACATTCGCACAATCAAAAGACTCAGCGGCCGTAGACCAGCAGACGGAAGGTGCCAGAGACTGGCGTGGGCTGCGGATGCGGTTGTTCAGCAGTTGGCTCGGGAGCCGGTGTGAAATCGGCGGTATCCAGGAAAAGCCGGTGTGTTTTTGCGTCGAGGGCCATATTGCGGGCCCCAAACTCAGTTTTGACGTCTTCCACCGCATTGAACTTATCGGGATTATCCTCATGAAAAACATGCAAAATGCCTTCACGGACAGCCACAAACAGCATACCGCTTTCAATTTCAAAAATATTGGTGTCGACCCCCGATCCGATCGGAAATGTCTGAATAACCTTGCCAGAATCGACATTCATGATGGCTAATACCTTGTTGCGTCCGCCAATAAACAATCGGCGGTGCTGCCTGTCGAGATCAATCGCTGTGGCGCCTTCGGCGGGAGCAATCGGCCAATGAGACCTTAGGGTGTTTGACCGAGAATCGAGGGCAACGACCTCATTTTGGTCTTCAATATTGTCGTAAATCGACCCTTGCCCATCGGACACGGCGTACTCCGGGCGGCCGCCCATGGGGATGGTCGCAACAACCGTAGCTGTACGGGGATCGATCACAGAGGCATCGTTCGTTTTGCCGTTAAAAGTAAACACATGCTTTGAGGCGGAATCATAAATGATACAGTCTGGATTGCCGCCGGTCTTGATGTGACCGGTAACCCTGAGCGTTTTCATATCGAACATCACGGCTTCATCCGCGCCTCCATCGCTGAGGAATCCGCGGCCCAGTTCAGGAACGAGCGCAATTCCATGGACACGCTTCAAGTCGGGGATATTGCCGACGATGGCACCGCTATTGGCATCTACAACCTTCACTTCTGTGTTGTGCGAAATGTATAAGTGGCGCGCGACGGGATCGAAGGTGATGTAATCCCAATACTCCTTGCCGCCGGGGGCCGCACCCAAGTCGTATTTTTTCAGGAGGTGATAGCCGTCCGCGGGGGGACTGGCAGACACCAACCCAGTGCAAAGGACAAGCACACTCCAAAATGCGACCTGCAAACGGCTCACGACCATGAGCGAAACCTCCGCGTGCACTGGAAAAACGTGCTAAGTCTCTGCCTGCCGGTCAGCTTGAATTCACCCCATCCTTCGATCAGGATTACATCCAACGGCAGTAGGGTTACAACTAAAAGGTAAATTTCAAGGCGAACTGGAT
>DATFSI010000111.1:0-58266 GCA_035262705.1 Candidatus Acidiferrum sp.
CGCGAATTCGCGCGGCAGATTCGAGAAGATGTAATGCGCACAGCGGCACAAACGTTGGCACTTCTCCTGCATAAGGTTGCGCAGCATCCAGTTTGGCCAGCAAGGCGCAATTCGAAGAGGAAACATGGTCCCGGTCCGGAAGTGGCAGTGGGTAGTGGGAGCCGCGGTTCTGGCGGCCGCCGTGGCAGGCGGAACGGGGGTTTGGAAGGGTTCGCAAGCGTTGCGGAATTCCCGGCAAGAATGGCAGGCCGAACGCGAGTTTGCGTTCACATTTGGGCAGTACGCACCTTCCCGAAATATCTCCTTCGAAACTGTGCGCTCTCCGGAAGTTTTCGAGCGGTTGGCGCGCTTCCGTGACCGTCTGTACATTGCCGGGCCTGCAGGGCTTTCCGAGTACGACTCACGCGGCGGCTTTCTTCGCGAGTTCCCCGTAGGTTCTTACCTCCCCGAATCTCCTCTAGTCGCCATGCAAGTGGGGCAGCTTGCGGGTATGAGCCAGCCGGAGTTGCTCCTGGCGACCGCTGACCAGGGGATTCTGGCTTTCGACGGGGAAGAATTCCGGCGGATTTATGCGCAGAATGCAGAGACGCGCGCGATTACGGCGATCCTTCCGATTTCGAGCGGTCATCTGCTCATCGGCACAAAAAAGCGCGGCGTGCTGGTCTACGACGGAAAGAGCATTCATGAGCTGCACTCGACGCTCGATCATTTATATGTCCAGGCGCTTGCGGGCGATGAGACCGATCTGTGGGTGGGAACGCTGGATCAGGGCGTGAAACATTGGCACGCCGGCACAACAGAAACGTTCAGCGAAGAGCAGGGTTTGCCGGACCGGCAAGTTCAGGCGATTGCGCTCAGCGGAGAAAAAGCGTACGTGGGAACGCCGGTCGGCGTGGCGGAATTCGACAACGGCCGATTTTCACGAGTGTTGGCGAAGGGCGTGTTAGTTACCTCGCTGCTCGTGTGGGGCGAGGATTTGTGGGTCGGTTCGGTGGATCAGGGAGTATTGCGGGTGCCCCTGAGTGCCGAACACCGGCTGCCAGCGCCACGCCACTCGGCCGCGGCGCAACTGGACGAAGTGCGGCAGATCGCGGGCACGGAGGAAAGCGTACTGGTGCTTACGCGGAAGGGCGTCTTCGGTGCGAAAGCGAACGGCCTGGGTTGGCAGCAGGTGCTGAAATCGCGCGACGCCGTACTCACCGACCGCAACATTTCCGCCCTGGCTATGGATAAGGATGGACGGCTGTGGGTGGGGTATTTCGACCGTGGTCTGGATATTGTTCCAACCGGATCACAGCGCACCGCGCACATCGAAAATGATCACGTTTTTTGCGTGAACCGCATCTGGCCCGATTCAAAAGGCAACTCCGTGGAGGTGGCGACGGCGAACGGTTTGGTGCGTTTCGGAGTGACTGGGAAGCCGGAACAGATTCTTGGACGCGCCGATGGATTGATCGCCGACCACGTAACTGATGTTGTGCCGTACCGGGATGGCCTGGCGGTGGCCACGCCCGCGGGAATAACGTTCCTCGACGCGGAAGGCGCGCGCAGCATGTATAGCTTCCACGGTCTGGTCAACAACCACGTGTACGCGCTGGGAGTGTCCGATGACGAGCTGCTGGCTGGGACACTGGGGGGAATCTCCGCGCTGCAGAAAGGACTTGTGAAAACGAATTTCACCGCCGGGAATTCCGGGCTGAAGCAAAACTGGATTACCGCGATCGCGCGGGTCGGAGATGAGTGGATGGTTGGCACCTATGGGAGCGGGGTGATGGAGCTCGACAGGGATGGCAGGTTTCACCCTTACGAGACCGTGACAGCGGCTGTGGACATTAACCCCAATGCCATGCTGGTGACCAAAGATCACGTTTTTGCGGGCACGCTCGGCGACGGCATTTATGTCTATGACCGCGCCAGGCAGCGTTGGGGAATTTTGAAGGATGGCCTCTCGTCGGCGAATGTGACCGCGTTTGCGGAAGGCAACGGGTACATTTACGTAGGCACGGACAACGGTTTGGTCCGCATCCAGGAGAACACGATTCAGCCATGACTCGCATCATCAGGACCCTTCTGCTTCTATTGTTCACGCCGGTCGCCGTGTTTGGAGATGGCGGCGTACTGATCCCGCGTGATAAGGCGCAACCGGATCCATCCATCCTTTCGCTCGAAGAAATGGAAATCACCGTGCAGATCGACAACGGCGATGCCCGCGTGTTCGTGCGGCAGATCTTTGCAAACCACACGCCCGGCATTCAGGAAGGGAACTACGTCTTCGCGCTGCCGAGCCGCGCGACGGTGTCCGACTTCGCCGTGTGGGATGGCCCGGTGCGGATTCCCGCCGTGATTCTGGAGCGTAAGCGCGCGGGAGAGATTTACAACGAGCTGAAGCAGCAATCGATCGATCCGGGCCTTCTGCAGATGGGAGAACGCGGCGCGGAAGAGGCCAAGCGCAGCACAATTTTCAGCGCCCGGATTGTTCCCATTCCGGCTTTTGGGACGAAGCGGCTGGAGTTCGAATATCACGAAACCATCCCCGTCGAAAACCTGAAGTCATATTTCGCTATTCCCTTGCGACCGGATGCCTACCAGGCGCAAATCGCGCATCACCTGAAAATCCATTTCGAACTGCGGTCCGCCCACGCGTTGACCAATTTTCAGGCGGCCATGAAAGCCTACCCGCTGCGGCTGGAACAAAATTCCCCGCGCCTGGTGACGGGAACCTTCGAGGGAGAAAACATAAACCTCACCGAGGATTTTGTCGCCACATTCGATTTGGACAAATCCGGAAGCGATAGCGTCGCGGTAATTACCCACCGGCAACCCGTGAGCGGGCAGCCTTCCCCGACCGAAATGGCGCCGGTTCGCAGTACAAATGAACCGGGATTTTTTGCGGCCGAAGCGCTGGTGGGATACGGCCCCAAGAACGCGACGGGAAGTTTCGCGGCCAACACCGGCACCGCGAAGACGGTCGTGATCCTGTTCGACACCTCGCTTTCGATGCAGTGGGAGAAGCTCGAACGCAGTTATCAGGCACTGGAGACGCTGTTGCGTTCCTTGAAGCCGGAGGACAAATTCAATCTGATTCTTTTCAATAGCCAGGCGCAGGCTTTTCAGCCGTCTCCTGTGGCCGCGGACAGCACTGCCGTGCAGCATGCGCTGGAGTTTGTTCGCGGAAGCCGGCTACGTGGAGGAACCGACCTCCGGAAAGCGTTACAGGAAGGTTTAGGGGAGTCCGGCATGGGCGGCAGCAATGCTTATCTTGTGCTGTTGAGCGACGGCGGCGCCACGGAAGGGCTGATTCGCAACGCCAAGCTCGCGGCGTGGTACGAGGAACAGTGGAAGAGCTTGCCGGGAACCAGCCGGCCGAAGACATACATTTTCGGGATAGGTGACGACGCCAACCTGCCGCTGTTCAAACTCCTGGCGCGGCAAGATGGTGTGCTCGAGAATGTGCTTTCGACCGAACCACTCGATTTTAAGCTCAATTCCTTCCTTTCGAAAATTGGCCGCAGCCCGATCGGCCAGCTTTGGCTGTCGGCAGAGCAGCCATCGGCTGTAGATTCCGTTTACCCGTTGCAGGACGCGGCATTCACTGGATCGCGGGTGGCGTGGGTGGGACGATACCAGAAACCAGCACAGGACATCACTTTCACGGTGCAAGGCGTGCGGGATGGCGCCCCGCTGAACATGTCTACCAAGGCAAGTCTGCCCCGCGAATCTGCGGAGCATCCGCAGTTGCCAAGGCTGTGGGCGCGGGCGCGCGTCGATGCGCTGCTCGAAAAGATCGAACGCGAAGGAGAAGATCCCGCATCGATCGACGAAATCATCCGGCTTTCGCGCCAGTACAAGTTTGTCACACCGTACACATCGTTTTTGGCTGCGCCGCGTGCCTTGCTGCGCCCGCGCGTCATCCGGCCCGGCGATCCGGTGATTCGCGTGAAAACCGACCCGGCGATTGTGTCGGTAACGGCGCTGTTTCCTTTCGGACTGGTTAAGAAACTGAAATATTTGCCCGACGAAGATACGTGGCAGACGCGTTTCCTGGCGCCGGCCGATCTGCAGGATGGCACGTATCCCGTGCGGTTGGTGCTGCGTGACCGTGCCGGGGAGACTTACCGGGAATCGAAAACGTTTGTGATTGCCAGCAAATCGCCCACCGTTCAGATCCGGCTCGCGAAAACGCGCTTCCGGCGGGGCGAAGCCGTGGAACTGAAAGTGGCCGCTTCGCAAAACACACGGACGCTGGTGGCGCGCCTTGAAGGATTGGCTCCCGTGAGTTTGCGGTGGGATGCAACCAGCCGCGCGAATACCGGCCAATTGACCATTCCCGAACAGATGTTCCCGGGCACCTATCATCTGACGGTCACAGCCGAAGATATTGCGCACAACATGGGCACCCAGGGGGTGGACCTTGAAATCGTTCCTTGATTTCGCGCCGCATCGCAAGTGGCGTATCGCTGCGGCTGTCATCGTGTTGACGAGTGTGGGGTTGGTAGTTCGGGCAAAAGGCGATCTGCCGGCTTGGGTCCGTAACATGGAAGCCAAGACCGGCCTGGAGCGCGCATTTTTCCGGTCCATGCCGCTGCCTTACGGCGAAGTGCTCTTTCGCCGGCCGTCGGCCGAGACGCGGCTTGCGCTCGGCGAATTGGCCGAGCAGCAACCCACAGATGCGGATTTGTATTCGTTGCGGGCAATGGAGGACGAACAGCAGCTTGATTTTGCCGCCGCGGAAAAAGACTGGAAGCTTTACGTGGAGAAGGCCAAGGCCAAAGTTCCCGCGCAGTGGGACCTTGCAAACTTCTATCACCGCCGTTTGCGCCCGCAAGACGAAATTGCAACGTTACGGGCGATTGGCGATTCGCCCTCGCCGGCGGCAGAGCGTTTTACGCTGCAGAATGAGCAAAATTCCTGGAAGGCTTTCGAGCGCATATTGGGCGTGATTGAAGCGCAGGGCCTAGCAAAGGAACCAACGCTGGCCACCTACCGCGCGTGGATCGCCCGCTATCCGAGTGACGAGGGACTCTATGCGCGCTACCTGGAATACCTGGTGGCGCAGAAGGAATTCGATGCCGCCACCCAACTGATTGCTTCGTATCAAAAAACGTTTCCCGCCGACGGTATCTTCCCGGTGAAGGCCAAAGCCCTGGTCGAATACAAGCACGGTTCCATCCGGCAAGGGTTGGCGGTTTACGAGAAGAGCTTCCAGCCGCTCTGGCAGCCGGAGCTCGTGAAGGCCTATTTCGACCTCCTGGGCCACACGCAGGGCCTGAGGAAGATTCTCGATGAGGCGCGCGCCGCGCTGAACAAAAATCCCGAGGACCTGAACGCCACCGCGCGGGTTTTCTACTACTACCAGCAGCAGGGAAAGCTGGATTCGGCGCAGCAGGCGGTCACGGACCTGCGGTTGCACAAGGAAACGGCGAACTCCGCGTGGACGCCGGAGGAACTCTACATCTGCGGGCGTTTGCTCGAAGACATTCACTCGTATCCGGAAGCGGCGCACTATTACTTCGCGCTGTACAACAGCAAGGGTGCGAACGATTCCCAGGAGCGCGCGCTTACGCACTTGACAGACATGCTGCTGACGTCTCCGGAATCGCCCATCCGTTTGGGCAGTGGCGAGTTGTCCATGTATAAGGACATCGCGACGATGGATCAGGGCCCGGGCTACTTCAACGGCATCCTGTCGTTGCTTCTGAGCAGCGCTCAGCCTCAGAGCAGTTACCACGAAGAAGAGCAACGCGCGGTCTCCTATTTCCACCGCTCGCGCGCCGCGGAGTTGCTTGCCCTGCTGGATAAGAACTTTCCCAATGCCACGAGCCGGCCGGAATTGCATGTCAAATTGCTGGAATATTATTCGAACAACGGGCAGAGCGAGGTGGTGCTTCAGGGCGGCAAGGAATTCCTGGCGGCGTTCCCGAAGTCGCCGCAACGCACGCAAGTGGCCCTGTTAATGGCCGACGCGGATGCGCGCCTTCGGCGGTCTCAGGACGAATTCGCGATTTACGACACGATCCTGCAGGAACTCGCTGCGCAGGCGGAGAAAATGCCTCTGGGCGCCGCCGCTGCCGGAGAGATGGCTTTCCCGCAAACGTCCGGGCGGTTCTCGCAACAAGCGAATCCGCGCGCGGATGACGGAGCGGAAACCACAAGCCAGGATCAGCCACAGGCACCCGAGCCGAACGCGGCCTTTCAAGTGGGAGGAGGCAGCAATCAGCAAGTGGGGGGGCCTCGCTCGCCGGAATATTCGCGGGTCCTCGAACGTTATCTCGCGCGCCTCGTCGAGTTGAAACAGGTACCGCAAGCGCTGGGCGTGCTGCGCCGCGAACTTGATCACAATCCGGACGATCCCGGACTGTACGAGCGGCTGGCGACATTCCTGCAACAAAACAATCTGACGCAGGAACAGGAAGACGTCTACCGGCGCGCCTTCGCCCGTTTTTCTGATCCCTCCTGGTACAGCAAGTTGGCGCGGCTGTATCTGCGCTACCGGCGGTACTCCGAGTTGGAGAGGTTGACGCAGGATGCGGTCAAGCAATTTGACGGCAGCGTCCTTGAAACTTATTTCGCATCTGTCGGCTCGAGCGGCCCGGCCATGTGGCTTCGGCTCAACCAGTATGCCAACGGGCGATTCCCGCACAACCTTACCTTCACGCGCCATCTGTTGCAGGCCTATCACACCAGGCAAACCTACGATGACGCTGCCTGGCTGGCGTTGATCCGGCAACACTGGTTTGAAGACGCCCAGTTGCGGAACGAGTATTTCGAACGCCTATCGTCGAGCAGTCAGTTGGAGCGGGAACTCTACGCGCTTCGTCTGGGGACGGCGGGCACAGGTGCGCCGAATTGGAGCGACGCAGCGAAAAACAATCCAGCCGCGGTCACGGAATTCGCGGCTGCGCAGGTGTGGCGATCGCACTTCGAAGAGAGCGCGCCCGCGCTGCAGTCTTTGGCGGAGTTGTATCCGGTGGAGAGGGAACTGGCCCGTGAAGCGTCGTCGGTGTTTCGTTCGCTCGCCTACTTCGACGCGTCGAAAACGGCCGTAGCCACCAAAATCGAGGAAAATCTTCTGGCGGCGAACCCCGGCGACACGGAAATTCTGGCACGCATCGGCGACATCTATTCCGACCGGGAATTGTTTACACAAGCCGCGCTGTATTGGGAGCGCATTCCGAAGGTCGCGCCGGGCCAACTGAACGGCTATCTCGATGCCGCGACCATCTATTGGGACTACTACGATTTCGAGAACGCGCTTCGCTTGCTCGATGAAGGCCGAAAGAAGCTGGGAAACCCGGTGCTTTACGGCTATGAAGAGGGAGCGATTTTTGAAACCCAGCGCGATTATCCAAAAGCGATTCAGGAATACTCGAGGGCCGCGCTCGTCTCCGGACTGGAAACACCCGCGATGGGCCGGCTACTGGAGTTGGCGCGCCGGGCAAAGTTCCGTGACCTGGTGAACGACACCACCGAGCGGCTTGCCGCCGAAGCGCACTATTCCTCACTGGCGATCAACTTGCGGGTACGCGTCCTGGATGCGGAGAGCCGCAAGCCGGAAATGACCAACCTGCTGACCGCGGCGCTCGAGCAAGCCGGGACCATCGAGCAAGCCGCGGAAATCGAATCGATCGCGCAGCAACAGTCGCTCGAAGGGGTGCGCCAGCGCGCGCTCGAAAAGCAAGCCGCTCTTGCCACAGACCCCGTTACCCGCATGCAGTTGAGGTACGCCCTAGTGCGTTTCTACGAGAGCAAGAAGGATTTGCCTTCCGCGCAGCGGAATATTGAGGCGTTGTATCAAGCCAATCCCAAAATCCTTGGCGTAGTTCGCTCCACCGTCGATTTCTATTGGCGCGTCAAGATGTATCCACAGGCGATAACCGTGCTGAAACAGGCGGCCAAGGACGCGTATCCTCAGTTGAGTACGCAATTCACGTTCGAAGCCGCACGAAAATCCACCGAGGCCAAGGAGTTTCCGCAGGCCCGGACGCTGCTCAACGGGCTGCTCAAAGAATCGCCCTACGACGCTCAATATCTAGCAGCCATGGCCGACACTTATGCTCAATCGGGCGACGCGCAGGGGTTGAAACAATTCTATCTCGACAAAATTGCGTTGTTCCGTAACGCGCCGTTTACGCCAGACGAACGGAAGATCCGCTTGGCGACGCTGCGGCGGGGCCTGATCCCGGCACTGACACAGCTCAAGGAATATGCGGGCGGCGTGGACCAGTACATCGAACTGCTCAACAGTTTTCCCGACGACGAAGGGCTGGCCACTGAAGCGGCGCTCTACGCGCACCGCTATCAAAGGGACGGCCAATTGCTGGATTTCTACGCGAAAACGGTGCAACAGGCCCCGCGCGACTATCACTGGGCCATGGTGCTGGCCCGGATGCAATCCACGCTGGAGGATTTCCCCGCGGCCATCGACTCCTATGGCAAAGCCATTACGATCCGGCCCGACCGGACCGATTTGCAGATTGCCCGCGCAAATCTGGAAGAGCGTTTGCTCAAGTTCGATGAAGCGGCAAAAGACTACGAGCGTTTGTACCAACTGACCTACAAGGATCCAAAGTGGATGGAGAAGATCGCCGAGGCGCGAGCGAGGCAGGGGAGAAATGCGGATGCGGTGAGCGCGCTCAAGACCGCGCTGATCGATACCACGCCGGAGCGCCCCGGAAAATATTTCGAGGTGGGCCGGCAGCTCGAAGCCTGGAACCTGTTGGAACCCGCGAAGAGTTTCACCGAACAGGGCGTGAGTGCGGTGGGCGACGAATTGCTTGCTACGCCGGAAAATCAGGACGGCGCGAAGCTGTACGCGCGCATCCTGACGCGCCTTCGCCAGCAGGATAAGGCCTACGCCAGGCTCCTGGACGCCATGAAGGTTGCGTCCAATGCGCTGCCCGTGGTGGAACAGCAAGTCGCCAAGCAGGGAATCTCCGCCATTTCGGACAGGCAGTGGCGCGAGCACGTGCTCGCTACGCGCCGGCAAAATGCCCGCGCGGGAATGCGCGCGGCGCTTATGGAGATGGGCGCGACCGTGGCCCGCTACTACACGCCGGAAGAAAAGACCGCCTTTGCTAGCTTCGCGGAAACGTTGCGGAGCGGAATGTCCGACGCGGATGTGCGGGAATTCGCGATTCCGCTTGCTGTGTCTGCGGGCCTGGCGGAAGTGGAAGCCAGGTGGCGATACGCGCTGCTCATGGATACGGCCGGCCGGCCCGAATTCTGGAGCCAGTTCAGCGACTTCATCCAATTGCAGCGACAACGCCTGAAATTCTCCGAACTGGGCGGGCAACTGGAAAGATTGGCGCCGCGTGTCTCGCGGGAATCGTATGCGAGCGTGATTACGAGTGCGGCAGAGGCTTACGGCGCCGCCGGCGACACCGCGAACGAACTACGGCTTTTCTCCAGCATCGGCCCAAACCAGCTTGGTGGGGAAAACCTGACGCGGTTTTACGCGCTCTTGTTGAAGGAAGACCCACCGCAACTGGTGCGCGAGGCCGGATCATGGACTCCGTGGGGCGACGCTGCGGCGGAATATGTCCTGGCCAATGGCAACCCGGAATTGGCTCACGCCGTAGTTAGCGCGCGCGGGAGAGTCCGTCCGGCGGTCTGGACGAAATCGTACACCGCGCTTGTGGGCTTTTACTTTGCCGAGAATCAGCCGCCCGTCAACGCGGCCTTCCTAAGTGTCCTAGGCGATCAAACGATCGGCGAACGTATAGGGAAGAAAGGGAGCCGCGAAGATCAGCTCGCGGGTGACGTGTGGTTCTACTATGGATCGCGCTATGGGGAATATCTGCGCGATACGAAGCAAGGCGCACCCGAGGATTTCCTGCCGTCGGAGTTGGAACACAGTCCGGTATCGGTCGACGGGTATCTCACGCTCGGCGATTACTACCTAGACCAGTCGGACACCCGCAAAGCCATCGAAGAATATGGATATGTCCTGGAGCTTTCTCCCGGGCGCATCGATGTCCACGACAAATTGGCGCTCGCACACTTCAAGGACAAAAACCGCGCCGAAGCCATCGCGGAATGGAAACGATTCTTCGCCGCGGAACTCAACCAGGTCAACAGCAGCCGGGTGCCCGAAACTTTTTGGGAGGACTTCGGACGGGCCTGCGATCATGTGCGCACGCGCGGCCTCTCTGTCGATGTCAAAAGCGAAGTCGATCAAGTGGTTCGCGCCTATCTCCGGCGCAACGGAAATTACCGGTCCAACGCCGTTTTGCATAGCGCCTACGTTATGCAAGCGGATTCCGCAGCGGCCACTGCTTGGCTTCTCGACGTCGCACAGACTGTCGCGGACCCAACAACCGTTCTGCAAGATCTTGTCAACGTCAAGTGGATTCCGCAGGGCAACCGCGGCCCGCTTTACCAATGGATCCTGGAAGCGAAGCAGGCTTCCGTTGCCAAAACCGAAGGCCTCGAGCAGGAAAACGCCAAAGCAGACCTCTGGAACTGGCAGGTCCGCTGGTTGGGCTACCTGGTGGACATAAAGCAATACAGCCAGGCCGCCGACTTGATTGCCGCGTTGCGCAAAAGCGCCGGCACATCCGATTCCGGCGCACTGATTCCCTACGAAATTCAGTGCGCCACCAAGCTGGGAGCGCTTGATGCGCTGATTGCAACGTATAAAACAGCTTCCACGGCAGCACCTTCCGCGGAGAGCCTGCGCGGAGCCGCGCGGCAGTTGGTGGATTCTGGAGACAGGCAATCCGCCCGGAAGGTTCTGGAATTCCTGTTCGCGCGGCAATTGGAAGAGCACCAATTGTCCGCGGCGAGCTTTCTGGGGTTGGCGGAGATTCGCCTTGCGGACGGCGACACGCCCGGGGCCATCGCGCTATTAAAGAGAATGGTGCTGACCGTGGGTGACCAATATCAAGGCATGGATTCCGCCGCGGCGCTGCTGGAAAAGATAAACCGTCCCGCGGAGGCTCTCGTGTTTCTGGAACCACTGGCCAAGGCCACGCCGTGGGATGCAACATTCCGCCTGCGCCTGGCGAAAGCACAGCTTGCAGTGAATCAGGACAAAACGGGAGCCGCCGCGACGATGGCAAAGATTGCCACGGACCGCGAGAATCCATACAGCCTGCGCGGGCAGGCCGCTTCGGCGCTGCCTAGTTTGACCCAGACAAGCGAGTTTGGCAGCGGAGAATTGAAACTCATCGCCGCGGGCGCCAGCAGCATCACCCCGGCGGATGCCGATCGCCCTTTCTTTTACGATGCACGGCTGGCCGCGGTTCAGAAAGCTTCCGACGCGCAGGAGAAGATGGAGCTTCTTGGAAAAGCACTTGCGGATCTACCGTCAAGAAATGACGCGCGAGTGCCTTTCTTCCGCGCGGCCGCTTCTCTCCAGCAGGATGAGCTCGCGCTTGCTTCGATTGAACAGTTGTTGCAGAGAGGCGCCGTGGGCCGGTTATCCCGGGAAAACGCCAGGGACGAAGACGTTCTTGCAGCGAGCGAAGAGAGCGCAGCCGATGAAGAGACCTCGGCCAGCGGTCCAGTGCCCGCATTGCCAAGCTCGCAACAGGCACAGGTCGCCCAGGAAGTGGCGACCGTGATGATGCGTCTGGAGCGTCTGGATCAGGCCGAAGCCTACCTGAAAACGGCCCAGAAACTGGAAAAGTCGCCGGCGGAGCGGAAGCGCATTTCCGCGCATTTGGCCGACGTAAGAGCACGCCTGCGCCGCCAGCATGTGAACGCCATGCGGCACCCGGTTTTGCACGAAGCGTTGGAGCAAGACCGGTTGGTGCGGCCGCGATTAGTCGCCCAGGCCGCCGCAAAGCCGGCAGCCAATGCAGGAGGCAAACCATGAAACGCGTGCTCTTCCTTGCTGCGCTCTGCGCAGCCATTCTTGGCGTCAGCTGGGGAGCTTACCGGGCCGCCAGTCCACCGGAACCCGAACTTTCACGCTTCGTCCCCTCTGGCGCTCTCCTATATCTGCAGGCCCGCGATTTTTCGTCTGTGCTTTCCGATTGGGACAAGAGCGGCGAAAAGAAAACGTGGATTAAGACCAGGAACCACGACGAGTTTTCCAATTCGCGTCTGCTGCTGCGGCTGAAGGATGCAGGGACGGAGTTTTCGAAGGCCGCCGGCGTCCCGGCAGACGCCAGTCTGCTGCAGCAGATAACGGGAAAACAAACGGCTTTCGCCTTGTACGACATCGGCAAACTGCAGTTTTTATACGTCACGCGTGGTGGATCTTCGGATTTTTCCGGATCGGCCCTGTGGCAGACACGTGCGAAGTTCGAAACACGAACCGCGGGCGGAATGAATTTTTACTACCGCAAGGACCCGGAGTCCGAGCGGGAAGTGGCCTTTGCCGAAACGAGTGATTACGTTTTGCTCGCCACGCGCGAGGAGCTCATGGCTGGTGCACTCGAATTGATTGCTCAAGGCAAAGGGCACTCCATCGAGGAGGATGCGTGGTGGCAGCGGGCGGTGTCGGCCTCAGGGACGCCTGGCGATTTGCGTATGGTTCTGAACTTGGAAAAGATCGTACCGAGTCCCTACTTCCGCTCCTACTGGGTTCCGCAAAACGTTACGGACATGAAGCAATACACCTGCGCAATTTCTGACCTCACGCGCACAGGCGGCGAATATCGCGAGGAGCGCCTGCTGTTCCGCAAGACGCAGGCAACATTCGGCGCGGAAGCCGGGAAGGGACCTTCTGGTGTCGCTGATCTGCTGCGCCTTGCGCCGGAGGACACCGGATTGTACGAAGCGAAAGCAGATCCGGCGCCGGAGCAGTCCATAGGACTGCTTGAGACAAAGATCCTAGCGCCGCACCTGGGACCGGCGGCGCCCGAAAAGATAGCTCCGCAAGTGCAGCTCGGAAATGGCGAGATTGGCGGGGCCTCTGACCTGGAATCGCGCATTGACCAGCCTCCGGCACAATACACCGGGACAGCGAACAACCGCGCAACTCTGCAGGATCTTTTTTCAAAAAACCACGTGCTTGCGCAATTGCAGGTGCAAGGCACGGATCGTGATCCTGCCGGGGTGTTTGTGCGGATTCATTCGGGCGTTGCGTTTTTGGGCGAGTCCGAATGGGATGAACGCAAAGTGCAGGCCGCGCTGGCGGACTTTGTGAGTCCGGCATTCAGTACCGAGCAGCTCGGCCTCGTTTGGAAGAACTCTTCCGGCCACAGTGTGCTGGACGGTCTGTGGCCGCTGGGCGTCGCGGTTCGCGGGAAGTACCTCATTGTCTCCGATGATCCGGCGCTTCTCGGTGCAATGCTGGCGGGCCTGAACAAAAATCCGGACGCCGCGCCAAGTGCGTTCAGCGCAACGTTTCACCACGGGCGGGAACGCGCAAATTTTGTCGCCCTGACGAAGCAATTGGACCGGGAAACGGGGCAGCCCGCAAATGGAGGAGGCACGGAATTCTTTTCCGGGAACATTGCCAGCCTGAGCTTCGCGTTAAAGGATGTCGCGTCCGAAAAGATCACGGTACGCGATTCCGCTGACCGCCAGACGCAGACGGTAGTCTACGCGTGGGCGCGGTAGTGCCGCGAATCGCCTGGCTCGCTTTCGTCGCGCTGTGCACTACTCCTGTGCTAGCGCAACAATTCCGGCAGCAAACTGGCCCTCCGCACTCGCTTTTTTCACAATCCGCTGCGGAGATTTTGCAACATAAATACGGGAAGAGCGAGATCTCCTTTTTGTTATTGGACGCAGACTCCGGCACTGTTCTTGCGAATCATTGGGAAAATCCAGAAAAACCCATTCCCATGGGCTCGCTGGTGAAACCGTTCACTGCGTTGGCGTATGCCGAAGTGCATGATTTTCGCTATCCCACGTACACCTGCAAAGGTAAGGCCAACGGCTGTTGGCAGGATCAGCCTCACGGGGAGCTGAATCTGACTGCTGCGATCTCCGTTTCCTGCAATGCTTATTTCCTGCGGCTTGCCGAGGGCGTTCCGGTCGAACGCCTCGCTTCGGTCGCGAATTCCTTTGACCTGGACGCTCCAGGAAAAGAAGCGACTGTGGCGAATCTCATCGGGCTGGGCGATGAGTGGAAGATAGCGCCATTGCGTATGGCGCGAGCCTACCTGGAGTTGCTTCGGCGCAAGGACTCTCCCGGGGTCGCTCCCATTCTTGAAGGAATGCGGCAATCCGCGCTGCACGGCACAGGCGCTGCTGTCGATCGGAAACTGAAGCGTTCCGCGGCTCTTGTCAAAACCGGGACCGCGCCCTGCACCCATACCCATTGGGCTCCCGCGGACGGGTTTGCCCTGGCGCTGGTGCCGGCGGAGAAGCCGGAAATCCTGCTGCTCGTCCGAATGCATACTGCCGCGGGAGCACAGGCCGCGGAAACCGCGGGCCGCATGTTGCGCGACATGCAAGAATGAACGAATGCGCTGGCTTTGCACGCTGCTGCTCGCCGTGAGTTTTGCGCAGGCGGGCGCTTCCCAGGATCGTGTGGTGCATATCGGAGTGCTTGGAATTTTTCATCCTCGGTATCTCAGCCTTGCTGCTGATGGAGATGGAGAACTCCTGGTCGCTGCGGGCGCACGCAAAATATTTGTGCGTCCGCGTTCGTCGTGCAGCACCGCCACGCTACGCGCTTCAGGCGACACACTGATCCTGCGCTGCGGCGCCATGGAGATACGCGAAGCGGAGATCCACGCCGCGGGCCGCAACCAGCAAGCCATGGGCTTTGTCCTCGGAATACCAGGAAAAATCAAAAGAAAGTACGAAGGCATTCTCGACATCAAAGCCAAAAACGGGGAGCTCATCCCCGTTGTCGAGATGGACCTTGAAACCGCCGTCGCATCGATCGTGCAGGCGGAATTCATGCCCGATGCACCTCTGGAGGCCCTAAAAGCACAGGCGGTTGTCAGCCGGTCGTATCTGGTTGGTGCCCGCGGCCGGCACATCGATTTCGATTTCTGTGACCTCACGCATTGTCAATTTCTCCGCGAGCCGCCCGGGGCCGGCAGCCCGGCAGCGCAAGCCAGCGCAGGTACGCGAGGACTCGTGCTGGTTTACAACGACAAACCTGTGGCCGCAATGTTCACACGGAGTTGCGGTGGTGACACCCGAACGCCCGCTGAGATCGGCTTGCCTTCGGCCGACTATCCTTATTACGCGGTGCGCTGCGAAATCTGCTACAAAGACCCGGTTCGCTGGACGCGCAAGCTTTCGCGCGCAGATGCCACGCTGCTTGCGTCCCAAGGCGAAAATGGCAGGATCGCGATCGGAAGAAAACTGGGCTGGGATGCGGTGCCAAGCAACAACTTCACGGCGCGGGAGGAAGGCGGCGAGGTGATTTTGGAAGGAGCCGGTCAAGGACACGGGGTGGGCCTGTGTCAACGCGGCGCGCGAACCATGAGCCAACTCGGTTCTGATTTTCGGGCCATCCTCAACTACTATTTTCCGAACACGATCCTGAAATCCCTCCCGTCGAGCCAATAGCGCTTGCCAGGATGCCTCCCCAGTTTCCGCTCACGCTAGCTTTTTGGAAGATTGAGGGTTTTGGCCAGCGAACGCAAAAGTTCCTGCACGGAGCGATCCCAGTAATCCCAGGAGTGGCCGCCAGTAGTTTCGTGATATTCAAAGGCGATTTTCTTGTCCGATAGGCCAGAGACAAAGTCCCGATTGATGGAGAGAAACCCATCCTCCGTGCCGCAAGCGATGTACACATAGGGCAGTTGACTGGCGTCCGCCTGAGCGGCCAATGCAAACACATCGTTGGCTGCTCTCGTTGGGTCGCCGTCCCGCCCAAAAACGGCCAGGAGTTTCTCGCGATATTCCGGGACGCGAATATCTAGATTCAGCGCCGCATCGAAAGCTCCACTCAGGCTGCCCGCAAACGCAAATAGTTGCGGGTATTTCAGGGCGAATTTCACCGCTCCGTACCCGCCCATGGAAAGGCCGGCGATGGCGCGGACAGAGCGCGATGACTTGGTGCGAAAGTGCGCGTCGATTTCGGGAATGAGATCCTTGATGATGTAGTCTTCAAATTTGTCGACGGGCACGGTGGCGGAATTCGTGTACCAGGAATCACCCGCGTCGGGCATAACAATGATCAACGGATAAGCCTTGGCGTGATCTTCCAGCTTCGATTGCTTGGTCCAATCTGTGTAGCTGCCATAAAGGCCATGGAGCAGGTAAAGGACGGCGAAGCGTTGGGCGCCGGCATGGTAGCTTCGAGGAAGAAGAACACGGTAACGCATTTCGCGATCCAAGGATTGGCTGTGGAATGAGCCGTCAACGTAAGAGTGAGGAACAGGCTTCGTGGTTTTTGAGGCTTTCTCGGCCTGGCGAGGGGTGGGCAGCGCTGCCACGCCCGACACAAGAAATCCCGCTATCCAAAAAGACATTGCAGCTTGCAAGCGCAAGTTGTTCTCCCCAGGGCATCATGAATCATGCCATTTGTCGCGAGCGCTCGGCCAGGAAAAGCCGTTCGTGACAACTGCTCCCGGCCTCTAGGGCTCCGTTGCTGCGCGCCACTCGGAATCGGCCAGGACGATTGAAGTGGCCATCTGGCGTTCCGGGATGCTCCAATATTTTTTGAGGAGCAGGTCGTTCTCACGGGGAGAGACTTTTTGGAAGCCGTGCTTTTCGTAAAAACGTATAGCCCACACCGCGTCGCCCCAGGTGCCGATTAGCACCGGGCGGACAGTTAATTGCCTCAGGTGAGTCAGCAAAAGAGCACCGATTCCGCGCTTCTGTTGCGCCGTGCGGACGTAGGCGTGGCGAATAAGAGTTACATCTTGTACATGCTGAATGCCCATTGCGCCTAACAGTGTGCCACTTTCTTCATAGCCCCAGAAAAGAACGCCTTCATCGATTTCATGCCGCAAGTGTTCTAGCGACATGTACGGTTCTGACCAGCGATCGGCCGGGATTACTCCCTTGTAGACGCGAGCGCCGTCGTTGATGATGCTCCAAATCTCGGCAAAATCCTGGGCATCGCATTGGCGAATCATAACCGTAGCCTCCTAACATGTCTTGCCAACAATTCCATGCAGGGAGAGGCCGGTCTTGAACAAAATTGCAGGAGGGCAATACTTCAGGACAAGGCGGCCTGGTAGCGGGCGGGAGTTACCCCGATGTGGCGAAGGAAGACGCGCGTCATGTGGCTCTGGTCCGCGAAACCCGCGTGAAGAGCGGCGTCGACGGGTGCTTCGCCCGCAGCGAGCAACCGCCTCGCCAGGCGTACGCGGCGCTGCACCAGGTAAGCGTGCGGCGTAATTCCCAATGTACGCAGAAACCCGCGCACCAACTGGAAGCGGCTTACGCCGGACAGGGCCGCGAGTTCAGCGAGCGACACGTTGCGTTCCGGCGCCGCATCCAGGCGCCGAATTGCCTTCGCAATGCACGGCAGCGGTCCACCGGGGCTCGCCGTCGTCATGCCGTGCTGGCGCAGCGCGTGAAGCAACGAACGCAGCAGGGTTTCTTCGGAAGCAAAAGCGTCCGGGGGCGAAGCCGTCAAGCATGCAAACAGGCGAACAACCAGCTGCGCCAGGTGCGGGTCGCGAGCGACAGGGCGCATGATTTCCGGGGGGCGGACGATCTCTTCGGCAACTTCGCGGGCCAACAGGGACGGATCGAAGTAGATAATCTGCCACCCACGCGCAGTTCCGCCGACCGGTGTCCCATCATGGATTTCGTCAGGATTCACCATAATCACGTCGCCGGCGAAGGCTTCCACGTGCCCAACGCCGCTCCAGGAGTGATGCGCTCCAAAATGTACCAAGCCGATACCAAATTGCTCATGAGAATGCCGGGGGAAGTGGTGGTTCGAGACGAGCGTCATCACCTCCACTCCAGGAATACTGGAACGGTGCTGCTTCACCTGATGGATACGGGCAACCACGGCAGTCTCTAACTTCTCTGACGCTTCTCCTCGTTTTGTGAGAGTACCGGAACTATTTGCTTGTCCAAACCCTTATTTGTCCCGCAACAGAGCATCCCCGCCGGAAGTTGGCACCTCTGAGTTGTTATATGAATAGCGGGGTGATACTGAAAACTCTATGAGCGGCGATTCCTTACCCATTACTTTGCCGCTCTCGCGCATGGCGGCGGGCGCTTGTGAGGTTACCGCTTTGTATCGCGAACTCCGCAAGCCTCTTCTGCGATACCTGGTCTGCCTCGGGCTTTCGAATGACGAGGCCCAGGACGTGGTTCAAGACGTCTTTTTGCGCCTGCACCGGCACATTTCATCAGGGGGTGCACAGGATAATATTCGCGGCTGGGTGTTTCGCGTGGCCCACAATCAGGCGAGAAACCGCCAGGGAAGCTATCAGCGCCGCTTTGGAGAGTCTCTGGACGTGGATAAGCAAGCGCCGGTTGACAAGAGCACTCCGGAGCGCATGGTGCTGGAGAAGGAGAGATATCGTAGGCTGGAACAAGCGATCCGATTGTTGACGGACACGGAACGCGAATGCTTGCTCTTGCGGGCGGCGGGATTGCGGTACCGCGAAATTGGCGAGGCGCTGGGTATGGGAACCTCCACTGTAGGGGACACTGTCGAGCGCGCGATTAAAAAGTTAACGGAGAAGTGCAATGTGTAACGATTCCGGAAAACTGGTTGCCTTTCTGGACCACGAATTGGACGACGGCGAGATGGCCGGGATTAGGCGGCACCTTGAAGGGTGCGCAGATTGCCGCACGCAACTCAATCAATATGAGTCGGCGAGTACTTCCTTTCGTACCTATTGCGACGCGGTGGAGATGGCGGAACATGCGCGCCACGAACGGTCACGCTGGACAGTGCCCGTCATTTCAGGAGCGGCTGTTACCGCTCTTGCCGCCGCGGTGGTGCTCCTGTTGTTGGGCCACCGGGTGGAAAAGGCGGGCACTCCGGCACCGATCAATGCCGCGGCGGCAGTGGCTTCCGAATCCGCGCCCGCTCTCGAGCCACCTCCCGCTCCCCGCACGTCGCACCAAGTCCACCGCCTGCATGTTGCCCCGCCAGTGCAGACCCGGGTGGTGGAGTTGGTGCCGGCGGAGCCGGCGATCGAGATCGCGATTCCCGCGGATTCCATGTTTCCGCCGGGCGCGGTTCCAGACGGATTTGCTTTTACCGCGGATGTGAGCTTTGCGCCGGATGGTTCAGCGCGACAGATGCGTCTGCGGCCGCGATTAGTCAGCTTTCAAAAGGGAGCACCTCAACCATGAAAACCTTGCTTGTATTCCTATTCGCAGCCGGGTCGTGCGCTTTTGCCCAGGACACTGTGAAAACAAACGTGGTGTATCAGAGCGCGGGCGTGATGGCGGCGGCCGTCGGGAAAGGGATGGGTGTGCCAGTCTCGGGTGCACCGTATTCCGCCACCATCAAAAACGAGTCGGTACAAACGCTGGCTGATGGCAACCGCATCGTGCAGAGCAACACCGGGACGACGGCTCGCGATTCACAAGGACGCACCCGTCAGGATGCGCCTTTGCCGGCGATTGGCAACCTGTCTGCGGCCAACGCGCCGCATCTCGTCTTCATCATGGACCCGGTGGCGCAGGCTTCCTACGCGCTGAATCTGACGGACAAGACGGCCCAGAAAATTACCATGCCTCCTAACGGCCCCGCGGGAGTCACCGCGTCTGGGCCCGGATCGGGAAACGTTTTTTTCACGCACATTGCGGGTGCTGCGCCGGCGAGTGGCATGCCACTGCCGCCGCCACCCGCCATGGGTGTCGTGAAGATCATGGGGGGAGAAGAGCAGGCCCAAGTCAGCACGGAGGACCTGGGAACGCAGACCATGGAGGGTCTGTTAGTGACGGGGACGCGTACGACGCGCACGATTCCAGCCGGCGAAATCGGCAATGAGAAACCCATCAGTGTCGTGACCGAAGTATGGACCTCGCCGGACTTGAAAACTATCGTCTACAGCAAGCGCAGCGACCCGCGCATGGGCGAACAGACATTCCAGCTGACGAATATCGTCCGCGGCGAGCCCGAGACTTCGCTTTTCACCGTCCCCGCGGACTTCAAGGTCGTAGACGGGTCGCAGAATTTCATTTACCGGGCGCATGAGTAGGCGTTAGGAAACGATTCTAGTTACCGCAGGCTTGCTTGGGCAATTCGGAAACCTTCCGGCCGCCGAGGGCTTTGATCAGCAGGATGCTGGCGTCCATGCGGCGACGAACGATGTCCACATTGTTTCGCTCGCGCCGAACAATTCCTTGGGGTCGCGGTACGCCGCAACCGCTTGCGCCACGCGAAACAGGGCCTCATAACGGCGTGGCAGCGAATTTTCCAGAACTAATTGTGCCTCTTGACTCAAGGCACTCTCAAATGCGGCGCAGGAAAACGCCCTTCTTTCGGCGTTTGCAGCACCCGTCAGGCGCTCTGCTACTTCGTAATTAGAGTACCGGAACCTCTCTTTGGTCGCATTTCGCTCAACACGGCTCCCTGCGCCGGTTAGCGCGTGCGCATTTGCCCTTTTCAACCCTTTGCGCATCCAATCCGAATCTTTGTCCGTCCATAGTGAAAGGGGAAGTCCACATGGCAACCGGGAGTGACGATGCGTCCGTTCTTGGCCACATCAATCAACTGGTGAAAGAAGAGGAGTGTTTGTACGGGCAGGGTGAGCTCAAGGAACAGGATCAGGCCCGCCTCGCCGCGCTGCAGGTTGAGCTCGACCAGTGCTGGGACTTGCTGCGCCAGCGGCGCGCTTTACGGGAGTTTGCGAAGGATCCGGACGCTGCCAAGGTGCGGTCCGCGGAGATAGTCGAGAACTACGAGCGGTAAGGCAGGGAGGAAATGTAGAGATGGCTACGAAACAGGTTTTGAAGGCGGCGCAATCCGGCGAATGCTGGATTGGCGGAGACCTGCCCGTGCGGCGGCTCGGCTTCGGCGCCATGCGCATCACAGGAAAAGGCGTCTGGGGCGAACCAAAAGACCGTAACGAAGCGATTCGCGTGCTTCGCCGGGCAGTCGAGCTCGGCGTGAACTTCATTGACACCGCAGACTCGTACGGCCCGGAGGTTAGCGAGGAATTGATTGCGGAAGCGTTGCACCCGTACCCAGCCGGCCTGGTAATCGCCACCAAAGCGGGTTTCGACCGCCCGGGACCCGATCGCTGGGTCATGAATGGCCGCCCGGAACATTTGCGTGCCGCTCTTGAAGGCAGCCTGCGTCGCTTGCGCCTGGAAAGAATTGATCTGTTTCAGTTGCATCGTATTGATCCCGCCGTGCCGGCGAACGATCAATTCGGAACGCTAAAAGAACTACAGCAGCAAGGAAAAATCCGCCACATCGGGCTTTCCGAAGTGAGCGTGGCCCAGATTCGCGACGCGCGCAATGTGATTCCCATTTCCACCGTGCAGAATCGCTACAGCGTGACCGACCGCGCCGCCGAAGAAGTCCTGAAAGTCTGCGAGGGCCTGAGCATCGCATTCATTCCCTGGTTTCCGCTGGCGGCGGGCAAGATTTCCGCGGCGGGAAATGCGCTGGAGGCGGCCGCGGCGAGCGTGGGCATCAGCAGTTCACAACTCGCCCTGGCATGGCTGCTCTGGCGGTCGCCGGTGATGCTGCCGATTCCCGGGACGTCGCGCGTGGATCATCTGGAAGAAAACGTCGCTGCGGCGAATCTGAAAATTGACGAAAACATCCTGGGCGCGTTGACACAGCTGGCGCAAACAGCCTGAAGCACGCGCTCATCGCACGGCTTTTTTTCCTTACAAGCGTTTATAGAGCGGTGTGCTCTTTGGCGCACTTGGATTGAGCCCAGCCGATAATCCACGATGCACCGCCCATCGTCAGGGCCACCAGGGCGCTGGTCCATTCGTTGCCGTTGCGCAGCGTGCCCGCCACGCGCGGAAGATGGAGGATCAAGACCCAGAGGAAAAACATTGTTCCAAGCAGAAACGTCGCCAGCTGGGAAACTCTCTGGGCTACAATGGCAGCAGCGGCCGCCACAAACGCCGCTCCCACAAAAATTGCCCAGAACAGTTTTCCGGGAATCCAGGCCGGAATCAGTGTAGCTATGAAGTTCGCATAGATGAAGTGTTGCACGCCGAAAACTACCAAGGCCGCGGCAAAGACAATCCGCCCTGCTTTGCGAGCTGCGCCGAGAGCGGGGTTCTTCCAGCGTGGTGCTAAAACGATGGTGAGCAGCGTCAGGCAAGCGCCGGCCATGGCCAGCAGCTCAAATCCGCTGGTCCAGCCGTACGGCCTGTGTGGGTGGACGAAAATTCCCGGCACATAGACAATCAGCGCGCGGCCCAGCAACAATGTCGCTAGAACGATCGCGGCCCGATGCGGTTGCGTCTGCCACGCAAGGCTGAGGGCGCAGCCCAGCAAGCCAATTCCCAAAAGGCAAGCCCAAAATGGCCGCGCGGCATCCAGCGGCGGACCGGGCACCGGCCCGGATCCCCAGACAATGCCAAGGAGTTGCTGAAGGCCGAGACTGAATATCGCGGCGGCAAACACAAATGGCCCAAGCTTGAAAAGTCTATCCATGATTTTGGCTCGATATTTCGACGATGCCGCCCTCTGGGCTTGACGGCAATAACCACTTGCAAGGCCCTGGTCATAGCCACTCGGCCCTTCTCCGAGACGCGCGTTACCACGTTGTCTTTTCTTGTGGAACCGGTCCATAAGTGTGTTAATCAAACAGCGCGTGGGATACGGAGGGCAACCGCATGGGAACGGCTGAGAACAAGAAACTCCTGCAGGATATTTTTTCCGGGTTGTCGCTGGGCAACTCGAGTCTCTTTATCGAAAGCATGGACGAAAGCTTCCAATGGATCGTGACCGGACACACGAAATGGTCCAAAACCTACGCAGGGAAGCAGACTGTGCTCAGGGAATTGATGGGAGCCTTGCAAACCGTGCTCGCCGGCCGCATTCAAGTGACCGGTACGCGCTTTGTTGCGGATGGTGACATCGTTGTCGTGGAAGCTAAAGGCAGCAACACGACCAAGGACGGAAAGCCCTACAACAACAACTACTGTTTCGTCTTTCGGCTGGCCGGAGGAAAATTGCAAGAGTTAACCGAGTACATGGATACGCAGCTGGTAGTCGAAGCGCTATCCGATGTGTTGGAATAGTGAGAAGCCTTCACGCGCAGTTATTCCGCGATAAATTTCAACATTGCATCCAGAACCGCAGACGAACGCAAGATTCCTCGATGCCCCAGGCCGTCAAACTCCAGAAAACGCGCTCCCGGCCAAAGCGCGGCGCTCTCGCGGCCATCCTCCGGCGGTACCACCTTGTCGTTTTTCGAATGAAGGAACAAGGCCCGCTGCCGCAGAGAAGGCGCGAGCCGCGGCAGAGATATGGAGCGCACCCTCGAGCCCATCATTTCCAGCCCGTCCAGCATTTCCTCCACTTCTTGTGCGTTCAGCCCGGCCTGTACGCCAAATCTTCTGGCGTAGTCCTCGTATCGCGCTGCTGCCGAGAGAAAGACGATCCTCGGTGCGTCCAGCCCCAGGCTTGCGGCTTCGGCGGCAATCGTAGCCCCAACCGAATGTCCAATCACCGCATGTAACCGGCCGACAGCTCTCTGCACCGCCAGCACACTGGCCGCACACGCAGGAATCGGCGCCATCGTCCCCTCGGACGCGCCGTGCGCGGGAAGGTCCATCGCGATCACGCGATGCCCGACGGCCAGCAAGCAGGGAATCAGCGTGGAGAAATCGCTGATCTCGCCTTCCCATCCGTGCACCAATAGAACCGCGGGGCCTTCGCCCAAATGGATTGCCGCGACCTTGCCGAGCGGTCCCGCAACCCAAAACGGGTGAAAGAACGGAAGAAGCTCCACGGACCAGCGTTTGGGCCTGCGCGTAGGCGTGAGGAACGCCTCCGCCACGCGGACAGCTCGCCGCTCGTCTTTCGATAGGCTGGTTCCAGGCATTTTTCCGCGAAAAAAAGATGTCAGGCGCGTCCCGGGGATGAGTCGCGCCCATCCCCGGAAGCACTTTGGTCGCATTTGCCTTTGCCGCCAGCGCGGAGGAAAGGGGGCTTTCTCGCCGCCCCCGGCGGGCATCTCAGCAACAGTCCCAACAATCTTGCCCGCGGAGTGGTTGGCGGCAATGACCACTTGTGGGAATATCCTTATGACCACTAGGATGGAACGATGCGCAAGGTCGCCAGCGGATTCTCCCCGGTAATCGCGATTGATCGCAAAAATCCGAAACCTCTGCACCGCCAGGTCTACGATGGCTTTCGCCTGGCTATTCTCCGGCACAATCTCCGTGTCGGCCAGAAGCTTCCCTCCACGCGTTCCCTGGCATTGGAGCTTCGCGTCTCCCGCATTCCCGTGCTCACGGCTTACGCGCAACTTCTGGCGGAGGGATATTTTGAAAGCCGCACCGGCTCGGGAACGTTCGTGTCGCAATCGCTGCCGGACAAATTGCTCGCCGTGGCGCGCCGCGGTGCCGCGCACGCCAAGATTGGCCCCGGGACACGCCCCGTCTCGGAGCGCTGCCGGCTGCTTCCGCCCTTCAGAAGTAAGCCGTGGCTCTTTGGCTGGGGCGCTTTCAGCGTCGGGCAACTCGCGTTCGAGGCGTTTCCATTCCAGGTGTGGTCGCGCATCGTAAACCGCCATACGCGCAAGGTTCGCGTCAGCGCTCTGCATTTCAGCGATCCCATGGGATCGCGGGAATTCCGCGGGGCGATTGCGGAATATTTGCGCACCGCGCGCGGTGTGAATTGCGACGCCCGGCAGGTTATGGTCGTCAGCGGCTCGCAGCAGGCACTGGAGATTTCCGCGCGCGTCCTCCTGGACCCCGGCGACCGCGTGTGGATGGAAGAGCCCTGTTATCGGCTGGCGCGTCAGGTGTTCGCTGTCTCCGGTTGCCGCTTGATGCCGGTGCCTGTCGATGGCGAAGGGATGAATGTTGCCGTGGGCGCTTCGCTCGCAAACAAGGCCCGCGTCGCCTACGTTACGCCGTCGCATCAGTTTCCTCTGGGCGTGACCATGAGCGCGGCGCGCCGCCTGCAATTATTGGAATGGGCGGAGCGTGCAGGCTCCTGGATTATCGAGGACGATTACGACAGCGAATACCGGTTCGACAGCCTGCCGGTTGCCTCGCTGCAAGGGCTTGACCGCAATGCCCGCGTCATTTATATCGGCACGTTCAGCAAGACGCTGTTTCCGTCCTTGCGCATCGGCTACGTGGTTATCCCCGCGGATCTTGTCGCACGCTTTGCAGCCGTTCGGCACGCCATGGATGTCTACCCGCCGCATCTCTACCAAGCCGTGCTGGCCGATTTTCTCCGCGAAGGCCATTTCGCGCGCCATGTGCGGCGAACCAGAATGATTTACCACGAACGGAGAGACACGCTGGTCGACTGTCTCGAAAAAGAGTTTGGCGGACAACTCGAAGTGCTTGGCGTAGATGGCGGCATGAACTTAGCGGTGACGCTCCCGAAGGGAATCTCCGACCGGGAAATTACGAAACGGGCGGCAGAGGAAAACCTTTGGCTTTGGCCGCTCTCGCCTTGTTATTTCGGCGATTCTCCACGGCAGGGATTCACCCTCGGTTTCGGAAGCACACCTGCGCGGGATATTCCCAAAGCCGTGCGCCAGATGCGTAGGTTGATCCCTTTAAGCTGACTACCTTCCGCGCCCTCGAGCGGTAACTAGTTGCCGGCCGAATTGGATTTTTCGGATAGCTGAGAGCGGAGGCGGTCTCGAAGGCGCAGCATGGCGTCGCGGACGCGGTACCATTCCTCGAAAGCAAATCCCCGAGCATATTCGAAACCAGTCGCGGCGAGAGCACGGTTCGCCTTGTCGCTGAACCGTACTCCATCGCCGATGTCGAGGCCATCGGAGAACTCTGCGGTCTTGTTGTGCGCCATTGCTTTCGGCAAATCGATATCTGGGGGAAGCCGCAAGGCAAATTTGCGGTTCTTCAGTGCGAACGGGTACCCGCCTGCGAAACCCGGTACGCCAGGCACGCTGATGTTCAGCGTTTCTCCCGTCAGCAGCGCGCGGATGATGCAGGCCGCCGTCGCAGCGGTAACGTCGTTCAATTCCTCGCTGATGGCTGTCAGCCTCGGACTCAACCGTAGAGGTTTTACTTCTCGGCCCTTCACCCAGATTCGCGGCAGGCCGCCGTGGGCAGCGGCTTTCAACCATCCAGCAAGATGACCGTGATGGCCCACGACGCTCACGTCCGCGCTTTCAACCATTGGATGCGAGCGGCAGAACGCCTCGACGATGGCGGCATTGCCAATACCGCAAGTGACGCGAAATCCCGAACGGTCGAGAACGACATTCACGCAGTCCGGATAGGAGGCATTCACAATTGTGGCGCTGGAATCCCCCGCGGCCTGGCTCACCTCGGCGATCAGACCGAGTTGCAACGGTAGGGTGATCCCAAAACCCGCCGCGGCGATCAATTTTGTCCAGGCGGTTTCTCCCTGCGCCGACTCCCAGGGAGATTGCAGCGATGCCGCGTGAAAAATGACTTTGGGCTTCAGCGAGCGAAACGCCTTCGAAAAGAACCGCGCGTTGAACTCGCCGATTTCCACCGGCGCCACGGTTGTGGAGACACCGAGAATCGCGGCGCGCGCATTGGCGATAAGTGCGGTCTGCGCAATCTTCGCTTTCGAGCGGCCAACAATGGCAACCTGCAAGCGGCCCAACTCCAACTGGGAAAATAAATGGACGACTTTTTCGGCAAGGGATCCCGAACCGACAATCACCAGGTCAGCGCGATTCGAATGGCTGGCCATTGTCAGCAGTTCGCGTACTTCCAGTGGCGCGTTTTTCCCTGGGCCATCCAAGTAAGAGCTTGCACGAGGCGCTTTTCCCGGGTTTCCGGGCGCTTGGCTTCGGCAATCCACTCGGCGTACTCGCGCCGGCAACTTAGGCTGAATCCTTCGAAGGCCTTCGCGGCCAGCTTGTCTTTCTTCAAAGCCGCGGCGAGTTCCGCCGGAATCCGTACTGGCCGCTTTACGGTTTTTTTCGGGCGGTCGATCGACTTTTTCCGTTCGCCGCTCTCCACCAATTCGCCAGCGCGGCGCATATAGCTCAGCAGTATTTTGTCGGAGGGCAAGTCCTGCATTCCGGTGATTCGGCCCAAAGAACCCATGGCCTGGCTCGATTGCAAACCAGCGGTTGCCAAGGCTTTCTTCATCTCCGAACCCCAGAAACCGAAGGCGCAATGCTGTTTGAAGGCCGCCATGTTCGCCAGAATCACGCCCTGCTGCACAAAGAACGGCATGCCCCACTTGACCGATTCCGTGGCGCGCGGACACGCCAGGTGCATGAGCTTCCGAATATGCTTCAGGACGGGCTGGGCAAAAGGCGCGGCCTTTTCGATGTAGGCGTCGACGCGCGGATCGCTGGCTTGCTCGGACATGAGAACCTCCCCAAAACTTGCAGCCAGCACTATACACAGGGTTGCTGCGGAATGCAGCCGGTGGAATTTTGGGAAGGCAAGGGAAAATCGCCGAGGGTTTTGCAAGAGCGGCGCACCGCGCGAAAACAAAATACCAAGGATCCGTTCGTACGGCCGCGCCGCTGAGCTTCCAAATTTCTTAAGCCTGCTACTTCACTTGCAGCGATTCGAGATAGCTGATCAGGTTGGCAATGCGCATCTGCACGAGCGCTTCATCGTGGCTGCTGACTTTCAAGAAGAGCGGTCCCCAAACTGGCATGTCCGTTGAGCCATGGGCCCCGGCGACGCCGTTGCGGAGGTCGGTCGCGACGTGGTCCGCGGGGAATTTCCCGTTGCTCTTCTTCGCCAGTTCGGTGAGATTCGCGGGCGGGACCTTTAACGCCGAGGCGGCTGGACCGTCGCCCTTGGCGTCTTTTCCGTGGCACGGTGCGCAATAGGAAGCAAACATTTCGCTTCCCGAGGCGGCCGAGGTCATTTTCACGGGCGCTTTCTTGACTTCTTTCGTTTGTGCATTGCCGGGAGCTGCAGAGAAAACCAGCAGGGCGGGCAAGAGGAGTGCATACCGGAACTTCGTTGCCATAAACGGCCTCCGTATTTTGAGTAGGAAAAATTTCGCCTCGGGCAGACCCTTATGCGACAGACAGGCACTTGCCCGCGTGCCAGGCGACTTATCCCCTCCAGCTTCCTTCACGATTGGCGGGATGGTCTGTGACGTGTAAACATCAGCCGAACTGTGAAACTTAAAGCCAGCAAAGCATGCTGTAAGCGATTGACATGATTAATCTTATGATTGCTTAGCGGATGGATTGAACGGTGACCTCAGCATGAGTTTGGAACGCGCGATCTGGCGCGCCACCTCCGGGAATTTGCCGGAAGCCGCTGCTGTTCACCAGGATCAGTTTCTCTACCCGCGCGGGAAAGCGCTGCGCATCACGCATCGCTCGTCCCTCGTGCGTTGGTCAGGGAAGTTTCCATCGGCAACACGTTCCGCAAGCCGGGGGTTGAGTGGAGATGGGCAAGCGCATACCTGCAACTGGAATTGAAAGTTTTTCAGCGCTATGCTGCGGGCGCGAGAAGTGGATCAGCCGAGCTTCAGGCCAGCGCAAATGCTGGCCACGATCTGCTCCGGCGGCTGCGCTATATCTTCGACCAGCGCGGCGGCGGGTTCCTCGAGCGTCGCCAGCTGGCTGGGCACCAGGCTCTCTCCGGCAAAATGATGTTCCCGCGTGGCCAGATTGTGATGGAGCTCTTCCGGCGTGCCGCGAAGATAGACCAGCTTAGTGTCAAGACTGGCGCCGAGGAGTTCGCGATAAGATTGCCGCAGCGCGGAGCACGCCAGAACGACGCTCTCGCCGGAGGCGGTGCGCCGTAAAAGCTCTTCGTGGATCGCCGTGAGCCAGGGAAGGCGGTCCGCGTCGGTCAAGGGAATGGCCAGGTGAATCTTCCGGCGATTTTCTGGGGAGTGAAAGTCATCGGCGTCGAGAAAGGTCCATCGCAGCTTTGCCGCGAGGAGCGTGCCGACCGTGGTCTTGCCGGAGCCGGTGACGCCCATCACGAGAATGACCATGCGGAATTATGGCATTGATACGGCGCGCGTACGCAAGCGCGCACCAAGAGAGGCGACGAAATGGCCCACGACGAAAGCGTGAAGCCGGCGCCAGCGAAACTGGTCATCCGGAATATCGGTCTGCTGCTGAGCGGCGATTTGCAACGGCCGATCCTGGACGCCGATACGGTTGTCGCGAACGACGGGCGCATTACTGCGATTGGCCGCGAAAAGGAAGTGGACACCGAAGGCGCCACGCGCGTGATTGATGCCAACGGCATCACGCTCGCTCCCGGCCTGATTGACAGCCACGTCCATCCTGTCGCTGGCGATTGGACACCGCGGCAAAACCAGCTTGGCTGGATTGACAGTTGCTTGCACGGTGGTGTCACCACTATGATCTCCGCGGGCGAAGTACACATGCCGGGGCGGCCCAAGGACGTGCTGGGCTTGAAGGCCATGGCCATCACCGCGCAGCGCGCGTTTGCCGCGCTGCGGCCCAGCGGTGTGAAGGTGCTCGCAGGCGCTCCCGTGCTCGAGCAGGGAATGGTGGAGGAAGATTTTCGTTCGCTAGCCGAAGCGGGGGTGCGGCTGCTCGGCGAAGTCGGCCTCGGCAGTGTGAAAGACGGGCCCACGGCGCAACAGATGGTTGCGTGGGCCCGGAAATACGGAGTTCAGAGCACCATCCACACCGGGGGGCCGTCAATTCCGGGTTCCGGCTTGATTGACAAGGACGTGGTGCTAGCAGCGGACACGGACGTAATCGGCCACATCAATGGTGGCCACACCGCGCTGCCGGATGCCCAGATTCGCGCGCTGTGCGAGGAGTCGCCGCGGGCGCTCGAAATTGTGCACAACGGAAACGAACGCGCGGCGTTGTTCACGTTGCGCACCGCGAAAGAAGTGAAGCAACTCCGTCGCGTGATTCTGGGGACGGATGCGCCGGCGGGTTCGGGCGTCCAGCCGTTGGGCATTTTGCGCGTGATTGCCGCGCTGTCATCGGTGGGCGAAATTCCAGCGGAAGTGGCGTTTTGTTTTGCGACTGGAAACACGGCGCGCATGAGAAACCTCGATCGTGGATTAATCGAAGTGGGCCGCTCGGCCGATTTTGTTTTCTTCGATACCGCACAGCACTCTGCGGGAAAAACCCTGCTCGAAAGCGTGCGACTAGGCGATTTACCGGCCATCGGCATGGTGGTGATCGACGGCGAAGTAAAATGCGAGCGCAGCCGCAACACGCCGCCGGCGACAAGAGTGCCGAGAATCTTGAAGTAAAGAAGTTTTACCGCAGACCGTCTTCGCCTTTGATCTGGTCCTTGGCGAGGCCGCCGATGCGTGGAAGCGGGCGGCCGCTGTCGGTGACTGCGATGGCGACGAGGATTTCGTTCGCGCGCGGCGCGTCGTTCACGCGAATTTCCATACCATCAAAATGACTGCGCACGAATGCGGCATCCTTGTGGCCGAGGGGTATGTCGAGGGCCAAGCCTGGGCCGCCGCGTTTCTTGGAAGAGGGAATCAGGGCCGCCCCTTTGCCTAGCTCTTTTCGAACCGGTGTGCCGAGCTTGGGATGCAGAATCGCCGCCGCATGCTCAAGTTCTCCGTTTTCCCCTACAGCGGCAGCTTTGCCGTAACTTTCCGCCGTAGGCCCCGGAATGCCCAAGGCGGCGACGGCGCGTTTGGTGAGCAGCGCGCCAAGTTCTTCGCCAATTTCCATGAGTTCAGTGAGGTCTTCGACATAGCGCCCCGCGAACGGATTTTCAATCACCGCTGCAGCTGCGGCGCGGTGTGTGGGCGGATTCACCGCTTTGCCCATCTCGGTGCGGGTCTCTTCAACAAAGGTTACGATTTTCCGGATTTTCGATTTCATGGGGTCCTTCGCAAAAGTTACCGTAAGCCGTCCTGGCCTTTGATTTCGGAGGCCTTCAGGCCGCCAACGCGAGCATGCACCCGCGGGCCGGAGGTCATCACCAGCGCTAGCAGAATCTCATCGGCCTTCGGCGCGTCGGCGATGCCCACTTCCATCGCGTCGAAGTGGCTGCGCACGTAGGAAGCATTAATGTGCGTAATAGGCACATCGAGCCGCGTGCCGGGACCGCCCACTTTTTTGGTGGATGCCACAATGGCCTTGGCTCCGCCCAGAACTTCGCGCATCGCGTAGCCGCCAGGCACATGCCACAGTGCGCCGTGCTCGAGTTCGCCGGCCTGCCCAACAATCGCTCCCTTGCCGTAGCCCTCGACAGTTTTTGATTCGCCGCCCAGCGCAACGACCAGTGCTTTCGCCATTTCCAGGCCGAGAGGGTTGAGATCGTCCATAAAACCAGCAATTTCCGGCACGTATTTCCCCGCAAACGGATTGTGGATGACGGCAAGCGCGGCGGCGCGCCGCAACGGTACCGCGGCGGCAGGGCCACCTTCGTGGAAGACCTCTTCGACAACCATGACGCGCTTGCGGAGTTGTACCTCAGGCATCGAGCAGGCTCCTTTTCGATACATCCAGGCAAATCGATTCGCAAGCACTTGCGGTGATCCGCGTGTGTCCTTGCAAATAGAGCGCGGCGGAATGAATAAGTCCTCGCTCCCGCAAGGCCTCGGCAACACGGACGCCCGCCTCCAGCGCTGTTGCGATTTCCGAACCAGAGAGGGTCGCCACGTCGCGGGTGACGAGGAGATCGCCAAGGTCGGAATCAGGAGAGATTTCGCACGCGGGAACGCGCGTAATAGCGGGATGGTCCACGAGATTCACGGCGTTGGCGATGACGGTAGCGGCGGCGTCAGCGATCGCGGCGGTTTCCGCAAGCACGGTGACCGCGTCGGCGATGCCGAGCGAAAAACTGCGGCCACGCCAGCCGCTGGTAGCGATGCCGCGAGCCCCCTCGTCGGCGGAAAGTTCGAGCGCCCCAAAAAGGGAAGGGCACTCGGGGCGCTCCACCATGCCGATACGATACCGCTGCCCGGGGGCAAGATGCACCGCGATATCGCCGCCGTCGTTAACGTAGGCGCGGTCGAGCGGAGCGGTGGCAGTCATTAGTTCAAGCACAGTTTCGGCGACGGCTCCGGCAACCGCTGCCATCGGTGTGATGAAGCACTGCTCCGCGTAAGGCTCGACCGCCGCGAACATGCGCTGCGCGATCGCGCCTCGCGGCCGCCGGGAATTCTTGCGAACTTGGGCGCGCAGCAGCGGTAGCTCCGAACAAAGTTCATCGAGAATGGACACAAAACGCCGTGCCGCAGCTACATAGGCGGCGACAACATTTGTTTTAGGGCCACTGGCTTCGACGATAAGGTCAATCGGTCCGTCGTGAAGATGAAGGCGCCGGCTATCCGGCAGCATGCGGATGACTTCCGGCCCTCTCACGATTCGCCGCCCCCTGCATACGGTTTGAGCGGCCAGGGATTCTGCGGCAGGGAGGCCAGTTGCCGCCGTCGCTCTTTTTCCTCCAACACTGCAGCGAGCGGCCGAACGTAATCCACGTGGCCCCCGAGCACAGCGTAATCTTCCTTTTTCAACGTAAATTCGATTGGTGCCACGAGCGCGGGCGTCGGCACGTAGCCAAAAGCATTTTCCGGCATGCGCCCCACGTCCACCATGAAAGTAATGCCGCCGCCGGGCCATGTATAAGCAGGCGCTCCACCGCAAGTGACGCGCGTCAGCTTGCGCTTCACCGATTCCGTTAGTCGCACGGGATTTTCCGTCACCCCAGCGCGCAACGAACCTCCGGCACCACCCATGAACAGCACGGTCGTCAAAGCCGGCTCGCAGTTTTCGCGGATGCGCGCCACGGATTCCTTCAGCGCTTCGGGAAGCTCCTTTTCCACCGGGCGCAACTCTTCGTCGAGCTCGTAATAAGCATATTGTTCTCCGGTGGTGCTGACCATCAACAACCGCAAGTGCGGCCACGCGAATTTGGTCTTGAACGGTTTCAAAATCGCCAGCGGATCGGAAACATTCGTGCCGCCCCAGCCGGTCCCCGGCTCGGCAACCTGAAAATAGCGGCCCGGGGTAGAGCGCCGGCCTTGAATCGCGATGCCGGTTTCCCGCACGCCAAGCAGTTTTCCCGCCTGGTGCTCGGAAAGCACGCCGGTGATGTGGTCGTCCACCACTACCACATCATCCACTTTCCCTAACCACTGCTTGGCGAACATGCCGATCGCCGCGGAGCCACAACCGACGCGCATGCGCTCTTCGCGCCGGCCGTTGACGACCGGCGGCTTCCCGGCAGCAACCCGGACCCCCGCACCTTCATCGATAGTGAGTTCCACTTCCTTGCCGTTGCAGAGATCCAGCAGCGTTTCGCACGTGACGCGGCCTTCGCTCTTCGTGCCGCCGGTAAGATGATGCACGCCGCCAAGCGAAAGCATCTGCGAGCCGTATTCCGCGGTCGTAACGTGGCCGACAGGCTCGCCCTGCGCGCGCACCAGATTCCGCTCCGGGCCCAAATGTCGGTCGGTATCAATTTTCAGCTTCACGCCGCAGTAGCTGAAAATTCCTTCGGTCACCACGGTGACCATGTCCACGCCTTCCACTTCACTCGACACAATGAACGGCGCCGGCTTGTAGTCGGGATACGTCGTTCCCGCGCCGATGGCTGTGACGAACGTATCCTGCCCCTTCATGATTTTGCCGTCCCAATCGCCTTCGCGTTCAAGGAACGGGACCAGCGGCGTCCCCAGGGATTTCGCGCGATCCAGCAGAATGTGTGGGTCCACGCGCACGAGCTGCCCTTCGATGTTGGCATAGCGGTCGCACGCACCGGCGTGGCCCCGCTTGATGTAGCAAAGCACCGGGCAGGCATCGCAGCGCACCGTATCGGGTGGGAAAACGTCAGTCATATGCCTTCCCCAAATCGCTATCGGCTTTGGCGAGAATAGCGGCGCGCACTTTATCCGGCGTTGCTGGCAGTTTGCGGATGCGGACACCCACAGCGTCGTACAGCGCGTTGAGAATCGCCGGCGCCGTGGGAATCAATGCCTGTTCGCCGACGCCCTTGGCGCCGAAGGGGCCTACGGCCGAGGGATCTTCAATCAGAATGGATTCGACCGGCGGCATGTCGCCGATCGTGGGAATCAGATAATCGTGAAGATTTTCGCCCTTGCCCGGAAAGAACTCTTCCATCAGCGCCATCCCTAGACCCTGCGCCGCGCCGCCTTCAATCTGACCTTCCACCAGTGTGGGATTGATGGCCCGGCCCACGTCGTGCGCCGCCGTAAGTCTCAGCACCTTGATGGTGCCGAGCTCTGTGTCTACTTCGATCTCGGAGAGATGCGCGCCAAAACCAAAGACAGCGTAGGGAATACCCTGGCCGTTGTCGTTCAATGGCGTGACTGCGGGATCAAATGTCGCTTCCGCGCTGGCCACGTACCCGCGCTCGTCGAGCGGCAGGCCCTTCAAATCGACAGTCTTTTTCTTTTCGCCATCCTCGATCAGCAACGCGCCATCCAAGAAATGGATTTTCGCACAGTCGCAGGCGCCGGCTATTTTCAGAATGTTTTTCTTCAACTGCTCTCCGGCCAGCAAGGCCGCCTTGCCGCTGACGAAGGTTTGCCGCGACGCCGAAGTCTTGCCGCAGTCGGGCGTGATGTCCGTATCACCGGACAGAAGGTCAAACTTGGCGAGCGGCACGCCAAGCGCCTCGGCACAAATTTGCGTGACCACCGTGGCCGACCCCTGGCCGATGTCAACCGCGCCTTGATGCAGCGCGATGCGGCCGTCACGTTTCAGGCCCACGCGCATCGTCGACGGATTGGGCAGGGAAGTATTGCCGCAGCCATACCACATGCCCGCCACACCCACGCCGCGGCGCCGTAGCGAGTTCGCAGCGGAATTAAACGCAGCCGCTTCCTTATGCGCCTCGTGCCAGCGTGGGCGCAACGCTTCAAAACACGCGAGAATGCCGACACCTCCGCCGATCACCTGTCCTGTCACGGTTGGGCTTTCGTTATCGAGCGCGTTGATGCAGCGAAACTCCAGCTTGTCCATGCCAATTGTTTCCGCCAGGGCGTCGTACAGCTGTTCCTGCGCTATGGTTCCTTGCGGGACGCCGAAGCCGCGGAACGCTCCGGCAGGAATAAGGTGGGTATGAATCGCGCGTGTGATGGCGCGGAAATGCGGTACCTTATACGGGCCCGAGGCATGAATCGGCACACGCGCCGCTACCGTTGGGCCCCAAGAGGCGTACGCCCCGGTGTTGAAGTCTGCGGCAAAATCCATGGCCACGAGTTTCCCGTCCTGCGTGGCGCCCGCGCGGCAGAAAATCTTTGATGGATGGCGTTTTGTCGTCGTGCGAATCGATTCCGTCCGCGAGTAAGTCATGCGCACCGGCTTGCGCAGATGCCAGGCCGCCACCACCAGAAACGGCTGCAACGAAAGATCGAGCTTCGAACCGAATCCTCCGCCGACCGCAGTGGGAATAACGCGTACGCTCGATTCGGGAATGCCGAGAATCGCGGCAATATCTTTCTGATCGTTGTAAGGCGCTTGCGTACACGCTTGCACTTCGATGCGGTCACCCACGCGTCGCGCAAAACCCGCTTCCGGCTCGATGTAGGCGTGTTCGATGAAGCCGGTTTCAAACTCGGCTTCCACGCAAACGTCGGCGGTGCGCAGGGCATCGTCCACGTTGCCGTGAACCACGCGCCCGCCCACCAGAATGTTGTCTGGGCGAAACGCATGGACCGGCGTCGCTCCGGGCTTGAGCGCATCCTTCGGTGTTTCGATTGCTGGCAAGGACTTCCAGGTCACCGGGAATTCACTAAGGTCGAGCGCCGAGATAACTCCGGATTCTCCGGCGACGGCAGCTACGGCTTCGCCGAGAAACCGCGATTCCGATTCCGCGAAGACGGGTTGATCCGCAAATTGCGAAATCACGCCAAAAATGTTTTTCCCTGGAACATCGCGGGCCGTGAAAATGCCGTGAATGCCCGGATGCACCCCGCGGTAAGCCTCGAGATCACCGAAAGAAAACTGCGCTCGGTGATGCGGCGAGCGAACCACGCGAAGAGTAAGACAGTCGGCCGGCCAGTCGTCAGCGCCAAAAATCTCCTCGCCGAGAACCTTTTTGCGTCCATCCAGACGCGCCACGCGCTGCCCGACGGGGCCTCCCTCGAACACCGCCGCGTGCAGCGCCACGGCATGATTGGCATCCAGAACCGCGCGGACGATTTTCCGGTAACCGGTGCAGCGGCAAAGCACGCCACCGAGCGCATCCATCACTTCGTTTTCATCCGGCTGAGGAGTTTCATTCAGCAGCGCGACCGCAGACACCAGCATTCCCGGGGTACAGATTCCGCATTGCGCCGCCCCATGCCGCAAAAATGATTTTTGTAGGCGATCGAAGATGGGCGAAGTATGCCGCAAACCCTCGATGGTCTCGACCTTCGCGCCCTGCAGTTGCCCGACCGAGGTCAGGCACGCGCAAACCGGCTGGCCGTTCACCAGCACTGTGCAAGCGCCGCAATCGCCTGCATCGCAGCCGACTTTCGTGCCCGTGAAACGAAACTCCTCGCGAAGAACCTGCGAAAGCCGCGTGCGCGGATCGGACCGCACCGCGTGAAGTTCCCCGTTGAGCTTGAAAGAAAGCTGCGCGGTAGTGGTCGCGGGTGCGCCGGGCTTATTCATGAAAGGGCCTTCTCCGCGCAGGCTTCCAGCGCGCGCTCGACTAGCGTATGCGCGGCGTCTCGGCGATACGCGGCGGTTGCGCGCACATCGTCGATGGGAGAAAGGCGCCCCAGATACTCAGGTCTCACATATTGCTTGATTCCCGGACGTGCCGGCTTGCCGACAAGTGCGCGCTCCAGTTCGGTCAACCGTAGCGCAACCGGCGAGCAGGAGCCTACGCACAGCAGCGCCTCGCGAATTGCGCCGTCAGGATTGAGCAGCAGGTTTGCAGCCACCATGACGATGGAAATCACCAGATAACGCCGCGCACCAAGCTTCAAAAATGTAGAGACCACGTTTTCCAGCCGCCGCGGCACGCGGATGCACGTCAACAGTTCGTCCGGCCGCCGGGCAGTTTTCCGATTGCCCTGGACGAACTCCACTAATGGTAGCGTCCGCGAAACGGAACGCGAGGCCAACACAACCTCCGCATCCAGGGCCATTAAAGCAGCGACTCCATCGGCCGCGGGCGATGCATTGCAAAGATTGCCGGCAATGGTGGCGGAATTTTGAATCTGCACCGAGCCAATTTCCCGCGCGGCAGCTTTCAACCCGTCAAAGCCCCGTGAAAGCGGCGCGGCCAACAATTCGCTCCAGGTCGTTCGCGCGCCCAGCAAAACATGTTCCTGCGTGAAGCTTACGGACTTAATTTCTTCGAGCGCGGAAAGGTCCAGCACCGGTCCTGAGAGCGGCCGCTCACCGAGCGCCGGAAACACGTCGGTGCCACCGGCCAGAATCGTGGCGCGGGTGTCTGCAAGCACGTGCAAGGCTTCCTGCAGCGAGCTGGGGCGAAAGTACAAAAGCAGTAGCTCCCGGAGATGCGGGATATGAAGACCTACTACTTATAAAACGCGGGCGCGATTTTGTGAAGTTGTCAGCGGTTGCACTCCCGAAGGGCCCGCGAGGTTATGGCAGACTAGAAGGGAATGGCCACCACAGACAACCGCTTGACTGCAGGGCGTGCAGCCTTTCAGTTCTCGGGATTCCGGCTGTATCAGATTGCTCGCTTCTGCATCGTGTTTTGCACGGAGATGCAGTCGGTGGCCGTAGGCTGGCAGGTCTACGAGATTACCCATCGTCCATTGGACCTCGGCCTGACCGGCCTGGCGCAATTCCTTCCTGGAGTGGTGCTGTTTCTGCTCGCAGGGCACGTCACGGATCGCTTTGACCGCAGAAACCTTCTGACCCTATGTTACGCGGGATTCGCCGCGTCTTCCGCTCTGCTTCTGCTAACCGCCGTAAAGGTGGAATACCTGCACCGCGCGGGCTCGGTCGGGCCAATCTTCGCCATCCTTGTTTTGGTGGGAGCGGTGCGCAGCTTCAGCATGCCCGCAAGCCGCGCGCTGCTTCCGCAACTTGTGCCGGATGAGCAGTTCCAAAGCGCGGTCGCCTGGAACTCCAGCATCTTCCAATTTGCCACGATTCTAGGTCCGGCCATGGGCGGCTTGCTGTACGCCTTTTTTCGCGGCCCCGCGGCCGTCTACGCCACGGCCTGGTCCGCGGGAACCATCGCCATGCTCACCACCATGCGCATCGAAGTCAAATCCCCACCGCGCGCCCGCGAACCCTTTTCACTGAAGACCGTCTTTGCCGGCTTCCGGTATATCTGGCAGCACAAATTGGTCCTGGGCTCGATTTCGCTGGACCTGTTCGCGGTGATGCTGGGCGGGGCCGTGGCGCTCCTGCCGGTGTATGCGAAAGAAATTCTGGTGACCGGCCCCTGGGGCCTCGGCCTGTTGCGCAGCGCGCCGGGAATTGGCGCGGCGATGATGGCCCTGCTCATCGCCTACAAGCCCCTCCGGCGAAGGGCGGGCGCCACGATGCTGTGGTGCGTGGCGGGCTTCGGCTTGTTCACCGTGGTATTTGGGTTATCGCACAATCTCGTTCTTTCCATGATTTCGCTCTTTTTCGTTGGCGCAGCGGACATGGTCAGCGTGGTCGTGCGCGGCGTGCTCATCCAGATCGAAACGCCCGATCAAATGCGCGGCCGCGTAAATGCCGTCGATATGATTTTCATCGGTGCCTCGAATGAATTGGGCGAATTCGAATCCGGATTGGCCGCGCAGTGGTTCGGTGTCGTGCCCGCAGTGGTGCTTGGCGGCATCGGAGCGGTTGTTGTTACCGTCGTTTGGGCCTGGATGTTCCCGGAACTGCGCCACGCCGATTCGCTTGCACGCAGCAGGCCGCTCAGCGTGGCGGACCGCGCTTAGCCGTCGCTGGTTCGATTTTTGAACAATCACTCGATAATTCCCGTTGACCCGAAGTCTGGTTTCGAGTAACAACTAATACCAATCAAATCCCTTGCAGCAACGGAGCCCAAATGAAAACGAATGCCCAGTTCGTCTTCGCGGCCCTCTGTCTTGTTTGTCTCCTTACCCTGGTTCCCATGGACACTCTAGCCGGCAGGCAAGGCGCCCAGCAGCGCGCCGGCGAGGTCTCCCGTCTGATTCCCGCGGTCACCATTACCCGTGGTACGAGCTCGATGACCGCTGCAGAAAAAACCGCCGTCGACTGGCAAGACGTCCTCAACACGCAACCCGGCGGCCGCGCCCGCGTGGCTCTCGATGACGGCTCACTCCTCAACGTCGGCTCGGAGTCCGTGGTGCAAATCGTCAAGCATGATACCGCCGCGCAGCAGACCACTCTCGAACTGGTCTCCGGGAAAATGCGTGTGCAGGCCAGAAAGCTCAATCTTCCCGGCGCAAAATTCGAGGTCAAGACACCCTCGGGCGTCGCGGGTGTCGTCGGTACGGATTTTTATGTTGGCTACGACAACAACGAAATGTCCGTGGTCGTTTTCGAAGGCAAAGTGAGGGTGTGCAATCTTGCCGGCGCTTGCGTGGAAGCCCTTGCCGGTCAGATGACCACGGTACACAGCGGCGACTCCTCCCCGTCGCAGCCGTCGCAAGCCACGGAAAGCGCGGTTTCCGCGGCCAACGCTGCGACCAATTTGGAACTGGCCAATCCGCCCCTCGGCATGGTCGCCAAGTCCGTCTCGGCGCGCGTCGGCAATAACGCCGCCAATGACGGGGAAACCGTGTACTCCGGCGACCTGCTCTCCACGCAGGACGGAGGAAGCCTGCTGGTCCGTATCGGACCATTGTCTTTTCAACTCGAAGGCAACTCTTCCGCCTACATTTTCCGCACGCCTTACGGAGGAATTGTGGAACTCCTGAAGGGCAGCGGCGTCTACGAAAAGCCGGAGGGGCCGCAAAACATCGTCATTGTGGCTTCCGATGTCCGGGTGACCCCGGTTTTAAGCCTTCCCGGCATAGGACGCTTCCACATGGATGATCCCTGTCGAATTTCTGTCGTTGTGCAGCGCGGCCAAGCCTCGGTTCGTGTTGGCACGGAAACCAAGCTCATTGAATCCGGCAAGTCGTATCGCGTCTCCCCTGAATATGCGGTCAGCATCCAGGAAGCGCGTTCACCCGAAGCCGACGACTATCACAATTCGCATTACCACCGGCCATGCGCGGGTTCCCAGTCGGCGCAGGGGCGTCCGCCGATAGCGCCCGGGCATAGCAAGTTCATCTATGTGGCAACGGGAGGCGCGATCGTCTTGACTCTCATCCCAACCCTGGAAGCGTTGGAAAGTCCCGACCGCCCCTAAGCACAAAAACGTCGCTGGGGTCGGAGCTTTTGTCTCCTACATTCAAATCGCAATGGACTTTAGCCCCCGAGAAATTGGTTTTGTTTGACAACATCCAGTCGCCAAAGCCGCGGCCGACCCTTGCAACTTCGTTCTAGTGCATGTGCTCGTGTTCGTGTTCAGCCCCTTCATGTTCGGGCGCTGGCGCCAATTCCGCTTTCGCCGAAGCCGGAAGCTTGTCCGCGTTCTTCACCAGCTGGGCCAATTGCCAGATCTGCGTGTCGTTCAGGTGATCCTTGAAGCCGGGCATGCCGCTCATACGGATGCCGCCGGATATCTTCGTGTAAGACTCCCAGGCCTGGTCATCGGTCACGCCAACTCCCCGGAACAAGAGCGGAGGTTTCGGGAACATGCCGCTGCCGATGGCGTTATGCGGCTCGCCGGGAAGTCCGTGGCAAAAGGCGCAATGTTCCTTGTAAAGTTTCGCCCCGGCCAGCAGGTTCGGCTCATCGGCGGGCACCGGCGAATTGTTATGCGGCACTTTGTCAAGATAGGCGTTCAGCGCCATCTTGGCGAATTTACGTTCGAACAGCATCTCCGGCGAATTCGTGGCCACTGGCGCATGCCCAGTGGCGAAATAGAAGTAAGCGCCCGCGAACACCAGAACAAATCCGAGAAAGATCCCCATCACGATACCTTTGAACATGGTAAGGTTCACCCCCTGCCAAGCAAGATTTCTTTCACTTCTCCCTCGAAATTGTGGGCCTAGTGTACGCTGGCTGGCCCTTTTCTGCACGGGTCTTTCCGGGGAACCGCCCTCCGGTTGAACCATGGAAAGACTGGGGATATCCGGCTTAAACGTAACTATTTTCGGGGGCCTTGCGTCCTATGTAGCAGCGAGCAAGAGATTCCTATAGGCTTACGGCTGGAGTCCGCCCTATAGTCCGCGAGAGCTGATAGCCAGGCCCCTCGCAAGGCTTCATGCGCGTAGCGAATCGATGTGGACAGGAGTTTTTTGGAATGTCTCAAGGTGATTCCATGGATGTGCGTGACCCACGCGCACCGTCTTCAACGCCAACACACAACTCCGGTGGCCGCCGCTGGTGGGTCTGGGTCCTTCTTCTATTGCTTGTTGTCGGAGGCGTTTGGTACTTCCGCGGCCGCAGCTCGACCGAGGCGGGTGGCAAGGGTGGACCGGGCGGTGGGCCAACGGTTCCGGGCAATTTTGCGGTGCCCGTGGTAGTGGCCACCACCACTAAGGGAGATTTGCCGGTCTTTTTCAATGGCCTCGGAAATGTGACCGCCTTCAACACCGTTACCGTGCGTTCTCGAGTAGACGGCCAGATCGTTAAAGTGAATTTCGTGGAAGGGCAATCTGTGAAGGAAGGGGATTCGCTGATTGAGATCGACCCCCGCCCCTACCAGGTGCAGAAGGAACAAGCCGAAGGGCAGTTAGCCAAGGATCAGGCGCAACTCCGCGACGCCCAGGTGGATTACGAACGCTACAAACTGCTCTATCAGGAAGGTGTCATCCCCAAACAGCAACTCGACACCCAGCAGGCTCTTGTCGGCACCAATGAAGGCGCCATCAAGGCGGACCAGGCGTCCATTGACAATGCCAAGCTCCAGATTGTTTATTCGCACATCGCCGCGCCGATCGGCGGTCGTGTCGGCCTGCGCCTGGTGGACATCGGCAACATCGTCCACGCCGCGGACACGAACGGCCTGCTGGTGATCACGCAACTCCAACCTATTTCCGTCATCTTCACCCTGCCGCAGGATCAACTGCCGCAGGTTATGAAACGCATGAAGCAGGGTCCTCCCCTGGTGGTAGACGCCTACGACCGAGACAATACCGATAAGATTGCCACCGGAAAGCTGCTCACTATCGACAATCAAATCGACGCCACCACCGGAACCTACAAACTGAAAGCTGTCTTCGACAATTCCAAGAACGAACTGTTCCCCAACCAATTTGTGAACATGCATTTGCTGGTGGACACGCGGAAAAATGTCGTGCTGGCCCCGACCACCGCCATCGTTCGCGGCGCCCAGGGCACCTACGTGTTTGTGGTGGGTTCTGACAGCAAAGTGAAGATCCACAACGTCACGCTAGCCGAAACCACCGGCAACACCACTGGCATTGCCTCCGGGTTGAATCCCGGCGACATGGTCGTCACCGATGGCCAGGACAAATTGCAGGACGGCAGCAAGGTCGAAACGCGGCAGGGCAACGGCGCTTCCCCCAACCCGAATAAGAGCGCCGCCGGCTCCGCGAATTCTCCTTTCGCTTCGCCCGGTGGGGGACCCGCGCGATGAACCCTTCGCGGCCGTTTATTCTGCGGCCGGTAGCAACCACGTTGTTGATGGTAGGCGTGATTCTGGTGGGACTGGTGGCCTACCGCCAGTTGCCCGTCTCCGCCCTCCCGCAGGTCGACTACCCCACGATTCAGGTCACCACGTTTTATCCCGGCGCCAGTCCGGAAGTGATGGCCTCCTCGGTCACCGCTCCCCTCGAACGCGACTTCGGCCAAATCCCCGGCTTGCTGCAGATGACTTCCACGAGCTCTTTTGGAAGCTCCGTGGTCACGCTGCAATTCAATCTTGATTTGAATATTGACGTGGCCGAGCAGGAAGTTCAGGCGGAGATCAACGCCGCTTCGAACCTGTTGCCGCAGGGGCTTCCAAATCCCCCCATTTACAGCAAGGTCAACCCGGCCGACGCCCCAATTCTTACACTGGCCATCACGTCGCCGACGCTTCCGCTCGTAAAGGTAGAAGATCTTGCGGACACCACGCTGGCGCAGAAAATCTCCCAGCTTTCTGGTGTTGGCCTGGTAAGCATCAGCGGCGGGCAGCGTCCCGCCGTGCGTGTGCAAGCGAATCCCACGGCGCTGGCTTCCTATGGGCTGAGCCTTGAGGACCTGCGTACGGCTCTCGCCAACGCCAACATCGATCAGGCCAAAGGCACTTTTGACGGACAGCACCAGGCCTACACCATCGGCGCCAACGACCAGTTGCTTTCCAGCGAAGGCTACAACTCCATCATCGTCGCCTATCGCAATGGCGCCCCGGTCCGCCTCACCGATGTGGCCACGGCGGTAGACAGCGCGGAAAACGTCAAACAGGCCGCCTGGGCCAATAAGCAACCCGCCGTGATTCTGAACATTCAGCGGCAGCCCGGTGCGAACATCATCAGCGTGGTCGACCGCGTGAAAAAAATCCTGCCGCAGTTGCAGGCCGCACTGCCCGCTTCCGTGCACGTGGACATTCTCACCGACCGCACCTCCACCATCCGGGCGTCAGTCGAGGACGTGCAATTCACCTTGCTCCTGACCATCGCTCTGGTTGTGATGGTCATCTTCCTGTTCCTGCGCAGCCTCCGCGCCACCGTCATTCCCAGCATTGCTGTGCCGCTCTCTATCATCGGCACCTTTGGCGTGATGTACCTGTTGGGATATTCGCTGAACAATTTGTCCCTGATGGCGCTGACGATTTCCACCGGTTTCGTTGTGGACGACGCCATCGTCATGATCGAAAACATCAGCCGCTTCCTGGAGCATGGCGATTCACCGTTGCAGGCGGCGCTGAAAGGTTCCGAGCAGATCGGTTTCACCATCGTTTCGCTGACCGTGTCCCTCATCGCGGTGCTCATCCCGCTGTTGTTCATGGGCGACATCGTGGGCCGGCTCTTTCGGGAGTTCGCGGTCACGCTCGCCGTCACCATCCTTGTCTCGGCAGCCGTTTCCCTTACCCTGACGCCGATGATGTGCGCGAAGCTTCTGCGCCACCAGCCGGAAAACGAACAGACCTGGTTTTACCGCAGGTCCGAAAAGGCCTTTGACGACGTCATTGCCTACTACGGGCGTACACTCCAGGTCGTCCTCCGCTACCGCACCACCACGCTGCTCGTCACCATCGGCACTCTGGTTGGCACCATCCTCCTCTACATCTACGTTCCTAAGGGATTTTTTCCCGTGCAGGACACTGGCGTGATCCTCGGCATCTCCGAAGCACCGCAAAATGTTTCTTTCGCCGCCATGGCCCGCCGCCAGCAAGCCTTGGCGGACGTCATCCTGAAAGACTCCGCGGTTGCAAGCCTCTCGTCATTCATCGGCATTGACGGCACAAACACTACGCTGAACAGCGGGCGCGTGCAGATCAACCTGAAGCCGCTGGATCAGCGGAAAATCAGCGCCTCTGACGTCATTCGCCGCTTGCAGCCGGAAATTGCCAAGCTTGACGGCATCACTCTGTTTATGCAGCCGGTGCAGGACCTGACCGTGGAAGACCGCGTGTCCCGCACACAGTTTCAGTATTCGCTCGAGGACGTAGACCCGCAGGAACTCGCTTACTGGACGCCGAAATTCGTGGACCAGCTGAAATCCCTGCCCGATCTGCGCGACGTTGCAACCGACCAACTCAACGACGGCTTGCTGGCCACCCTCACCATTGACCGCGACACCGCTTCGCGCCTGGGCATTTTTCCCGCGGACATTGACAATACCCTCTACGACGCTTTCGGCCAGCGCCAGGTCTCCACTATCTTCACGCAGTTGAATCAATACCACGTCGTGCTGGAAGTGGATAACAACTTTCAGCAAAATCCAGACGCCTTAAAAAGCATTTATGTCCGCTCTTCCAATGGCCAGCAGGTCCCGCTGAGCGCCTTTACGCGTTTTGAGCCGGGCAGTTCTTCGCTGGTTATCAGCCACCAAGGACAGTTTCCCGTCGTCACCGTCTCTTTCAACCTTGCGCCGGGCGCCTCGCTGGGTTCCGCGACGCGGGAAATTGACCGCGTCCGCCAGCAAATCGGTATGCCGCCGAGCGTCCAGGCAACCTTTCAGGGCACCGCGGCTGCCTTCCTGCGTTCCGTTTCGAACGAGCCGCTCCTGATCCTTGCTGCCCTGGTCACCGTTTATATCGTCTTGGGAGTCCTCTATGAGAGCTATATTCACCCCATCACGATTTTGTCCACGCTTCCTTCGGCGGGCGTTGGCGCGATTTTGGCGCTGCTGATTTGCCGCTCCGAGTTCAGCATCATCGCCCTCATCGGCATCATTCTCCTGATCGGTATCGTCAAGAAAAACGCCATCATGATGATCGACTTCGCCCTCGAAGCAGAGCGCGAGCATGGAAAATCACCGGTGGACGCGATTTACGAAGCCTGCCTGCTGCGTTTCCGTCCCATCATGATGACCACCATGGCGGCCCTGCTTGGCGGATTGCCGCTGGCTCTTGGCCAGGGCGTTGGCTCGGAATTGCGCCGGCCCCTGGGCATCACCATCGTCGGCGGCTTGATTCTCAGCCAATTGCTGACGCTCTATACCACGCCCGTTGTTTATCTGGCTTTCGACTGGCTGGCCAGCCGGCTCAATCTAGGGATTACCAATCCCGTCGACGAAGCCGCCCCCGGCGACTAGGAGGTGGAGATGAATTTTCAGTCCAACTTCTCCGCTCCGTTTATCCGCCGGCCCGTGGCCACGTCTCTGGTCACCATTGCGATTTTTCTCTCCGGCGCGCTGGCGTTTCGCTATTTACCCGTAGCCCCGTTGCCACAGGTGGACCTGCCGACCATCAGCATCGGCGCCAGCCTCCCGGGCGCCAGCCCGGAAACCATGGCATCCGCGGTCGCCACTCCTCTCGAGCGCCAGTTCGGCCGCATCGCCGGCGTTACGCAGATGACTTCCACCTCAACGCTCGGCAGCACGGGCATTTCGTTGCAGTTTGATTTAAGTCGCGACGTTAATGCAGCGGCTCGCGATGTTGAGGCGGCCATCAACGCCGCCCGCAGCCAGCTACCCGCCGATTTGCCCAGTCAACCCGCTTATCGCAAGGTGAACTCCGCGGATTCTCCGGTGATTTTTCTTTCCTTGACGTCGGATACCGTACCCATCGGGCAAATCTACGACGCCGCGGACTCGGTTCTGGCGCAAAAGCTGGCCCAAGTCGAGGGGGTAGGGCAAGTCTTCGTGTGGGGTTCCTCGCGCCCGGCCGTCCGCGCCGAAGTGAATCCGCAGCTGCTAAACAGTTATGGCATCAGCCTCGAGCAAGTGCGCAAAGCCCTGCAGTCGGCGAACTCGAACCTGGCCAAGGGCTCCCTATCCGGCAATGGCCGCACCTCGGCGATCGCCGACACCGACCAGATTTTCAAGGCTTATGAATATCAGCCGCTGATCGTCGGTGGGCGTCAGGGCGCTGGCTCCGTGCGCCTGGTTGACGTGGCGAAAGTCGTCGACTCGGTCGAAGACGTTCGCAATCTCGGTCTCACCCAGGGAAAACCGGGGGTCATTATCGCCATCTTCCGCCAGCCTGGCGCCAACATGATTGAGATGGCGGATCGCGTCAAGGAAACCCTTCCCTGGTTGCGCGCGTCGATCTCCCCCGCGTTATCCCTGAACGTCATCATCGATCGCACACTCGTGATTCGCGCTTCGGTCCACGAAGTCGAACGCACCTTGATGATCTCCATCATCCTGGTGATCTTGGTAGTATTCGCTTTTCTGCGTAATTACTGGGCCACGGTAATCCCGAGTGTCGCCGTGCCGCTTTCCCTGGTCGGCACCTTCGGCGTGATGTATCTGCTCGGGTACAGCATCGACAATCTCTCGCTGATGGCCTTGACTATTTCCACGGGCTTTGTGGTGGACGACGCCATCGTCGTTCTTGAAAACATCGCGCGACACATGGAAGCGGGCATGGGCGCGTTTCAGGCCACGATGAAGGGTGCCAGCGAGATTGGCTTCACCGTGCTTTCCATGAGCACTTCGCTGGTGGCCGTGTTCATTCCGATTTTGATGCTCGGCGGAATCGTGGGCCGCCTGTTCCGGGAGTTCGCTGTGACCCTCACGGTGGCCATTGCGGTGTCCCTGTTCGTTTCCCTGACCACCACGCCCATGCTTTGTGCGCGCTTTCTTCACCATGACGAAAAGAAGAAGCACGGCCGGGCCTATAGGATTTCCGAAGGCGCTTTCAATCGCATGGTCAAGGGCTATGATCATGCGTTGCGCTTTGTCCTGCGCCATCAGCCCGCGACTTTGCTCATGACCATCGGCACCATGGTGCTCAGCGTGTACATGATCGGTACTATCAATAAGGGCTTTTTTCCTCAGCAGGACACCGGGCGCATCTACGGCAGCATCCAGGCCGACCAGGACACTTCCTTCGAAGAAATGGCGCGCAAGATGCGGGCCTTTCAGAAAATTGTGATGGAAGATCCCGCGATACAAAACGTAACCACATTTACCGGAGGGGGTAACGGCACCAGCACTGCGCGCATTTTTGCCCAGCTCCAGCCCATCGAGCAACGCAAGATCAGCGCCGACCGGGTGATTGCCAGGTTACGGAAAAAGACCTCGGGCATTCCCGGCGCCTTCCTCTTCATGCAATCCGCGCAGGATGTGAGCGTCGGCGGGCGATTCAGCTCCGCGCAGTATCAATACACTTTGCAAGCCGACAATCTCGACGACCTCTATCATTGGGCGCCCATCATCATGGAGCGCATGCGCGAGATTCCCGAACTCCGCGACCTCAACTCCGATCAGCAGAACCACGGGCTGCAATCCTATCTGGCCATCGACCGCGACACCGCCAGCCGCCTCGGCGTTTCTTTGCAGGACATCGACAACGCCCTTGGGGACGCTTTCGGTCAGCGGCAAGTCTCAAATATTTATAAGGGCCTGAATCAGTATCACGTCGTCATGGAGGTGGCCCCCGAGTTCCAGGAAAATCCCGAGGGCTTGAAACTCATTTATGTACCTTCGAATACCGGAAAGCTCGTGCCGCTCAGCTCTTTCGCGCACTACGAGCATTCCAACGCTTCACTCTCCGTGAACCACCAGGGAATTTTCCCCGCGATTACGATCTCTTTTAATCTCGCGGTTGGCTCTTCGCTTGGGCCGGCCGTCCAGCACATTCAGCTCGCCATGCAGCAGCTCGGCGTGCCCAACACCGTTCACGCGACCTTTCAGGGCACCGCGCAGGCTTTCCAGGATTCCACGAAGGATCAATGGATCTGGCTGCTCGCTGCCCTCGCCGCCGTCTATATCGTTCTCGGCATTCTCTATGAAAGCTTCATTCACCCGATCACCATTCTGTCGACGATTCCCTCGGCAGGTATCGGCGCTTTGCTCGCCCTGGAACTCATGAAGATGGACCTCAGCATCATCGCCATGATCGGCATCATCTTGCTGATCGGCATCGTGAAGAAGAATGCGATTCTGATGATCGATTTTGCCGTCCAGGTCGAAAGGGAAGAGGAAAGCCCGCCCGACAAAGCCATCTACCGCGCCGCTCTGATGCGTTTCCGCCCCATTATGATGACCACCATGGCGGCGATGTTCGGCGCGCTGCCCCTGGCGCTGGGCACCGGCGCGGGCGCGGAGATTCGCAAGCCCTTGGGCATCACCATCGTCGGCGGATTAATTCTCAGTCAGATGCTCACGCTCTTCACCACGCCCGTCGTGTATATCTACATGGACCGTTTGCAAAGCTGGTTGCGCCGCGTCTTCCGCAAACCCGGCTTCACGCCCGCACCCGTGCATTCCGACGACTAAGAACAATTTCATAAATCGGCTTGCGGGGGGCACGGCTTAGCCGTGCCGTAAAAAGTTGCCCAGGTCCGGACATTGGCCCCTGAAGAATTTGGTTCTTTCCCATCCCACGCCAAAGAAAAGCGGCCCCGACCGATGCCGGGACCGCTTTTGGAATTTACTCTGGTGACCTTTCGCTCGTGTGAACTAAAACAGCTCCACGTGCACAAAATCCATCACCACATTGGTCCGCCGGTTCAGCAGCACAATGTGTCCGCCAACCAGGACGTGTGCGCAATCCGGCGGTGGGGGCGGCAGGTAGCGCTCCAGGTCCGGCGGGCACGGCTCCAGACGCTTCTGTAATCCCGGCGGCAATGTTCCGCGCCGCACCAATTGCTTCTCGAGGCCCGGCGGCAACCGGTCTTTCTTGGCTAATCCGGGAGGAAGTCCTTCGCGGTGCGCGGCGTACCATTCATGAATGTCGTGGTCGCGTTCGCGATAATAGCCGTGATCGTCGTCGCGGTCGTCGTCATCCCCGTGCTTGTCGTGGCCTTTGCCGTGTCCGTGTCCCTGGCTATTCCCTTGGGCCATCGCCGAAGGGCCCGATACCAGCAGGAAGCCCAGCGTCAAACCTAGCATCCACTTTGCTAACTTCATTCTTCTCTCCTTGGGGAGCGAAGGCTGGCTAAGCCCACAGTAACGGCTTCGGGGCAGCGACGCAAAGCGAAGCCCCCGCGATGTGTCGCAGATGAAACTGCGCTTCTGTACAGCCAATCAGGCTACGTGCAACCCGTGAAGTCAATCTCCGCCACGTTCGTAGTCGCCGCTGGCATCACCTTCAGCGGCATGGCCGTGGCGTCATTAGACGTCATTTGGTCGGATGGCATGCAGTCGGGCACTCCCCCGCTCATGGGCTTGGCAGCCTGCGCATCCACGGTGAAAAGCACATCGCCAGCCGCCGGAGTGGAATAGCTAAATCCCGAGGCGGAGAACAATCCCACGCTGGGATTGCTGGCCGGCACCACCAGGGTATACGTGGCGCAGTTCGTGTTCTTCGGCGCGGTCATCGGGCAATTGGTGCTGGAATCGACGGAAATAAGGCCCGTGGAATCCACCTCCGGAGTCGCGTTGGTCGCCGGGATGGTCTGCAGCGGAATCGTGATCTGCCGTGTGTTGGCGCCTCCCGAGGACACGGTCTCGAGCGCGGAGAGACTCGCATCAATGGTCACGGCGGCCGTGCCGCTGGTCGCCGTCACCACCCCTTGCAGCTGTGCGGGTGCCGTCGCCCCGGTCTCCGCGATCAAGGGAATGGCGCCGAGATTCGTCCCATTCGGCACGTTCAGCACCGCTGTCGCGTTATACGGAAGATTCGCCGGACCAATGGCTACAATCACGATGTCAAACGTCCCCGTCGGCAACGGGCAGAAGCGGAAGTTGCCGTTGTTGTCCGCCACTGCCTGCATCATGATGCGGTCCACGCCCTTGGCATCCTGTTGCTCGATGGCCACTTGCACACTTCCATGGATGGGCGCCTTGGTGACTGAATCCACCACCTGGCCGCCGATTCCCGAATTATTCGCGCTGACCTGCGCCGCCGTCAGGGTCGGCTTCAACCGGAACTGTCCGTTGCCCTCCCTCACGATCGAAATGCAGGCATTGAAATCGATATTCAAATCCACGCTTTGCCCCGCCGTCACCTTCAGCGGTCCGCCTACGATTTGCCCCGGCGGAATTTTCAATCCGGTGTTGGCCTGGCTGCTCAGCCGCAATTCGTGAATCGTGCCATCTCCCAGCACCACGCAGTTAAACCCGTGGCCCGCGCAAGCATTGGTGCTGGGCGTGGCGTCGCTCGCCGCCGGGCTGTTGGAAAGCAGCAGAAGCCGGATTTGCTGATAACTCCCGGCCGGCAGGCTGTTCGAACCGAGTTGTGCCAGCACACACGTGGTTTGTGCGGCCGAAAAAAGATCAATTTGCATCGGGGCATTGGCCAGCTGCGGAGCTAATTCCTGCCAGCCGGAATCGCCGTCACCCGCCGTGGAGCTGATATTCGCCTGCACGGAACGCACTGTGATGTATACGTGTACAAACTGGCCGTTCGGCGGCATGCAGCTTGGCGGATCGCTCAGCGAAACGTTCACCGTTCCCATTCCCGAACTCGGGTTCGTCATGTTCGATGAGCCTCCCCCGCAACTGGCGATGATTCCCGCAACCGCCAGGAGGGACAAAACGCCCAGCGCAAACACACCCGCATGCGGATGCCTTGCCATCCATAGAGATTTCATGACGCTTCTCCAGTAACTTCCAGATTTGCGGATCTGATTTTTCGCCGGGCGGGACAGGGGTTCCGGCGACCTCAAGGGCTAGCCGAGGGAACTCGGCTAATGAGAGCTGGGTGCTTTGAATCGATGAGGATTATATCACTAAACGTTTCGCAGGGAGTACCTCCTACTTCACTCCCCTATGCCGTCGATCCCAAGGCACTCAGCTTCAGACTCTTGCACGAGTCACCAACTTCCATTATGAGACGACGGGAGGAAAGGATGCATTCGGGAGGGGCCCGGCTTCCTAGAGATGCGGGAAAAAGTCTTGCTTCAGGAGGCCGGGGCTTCAGCCCGGCGTAATGCGGACGTTTTCACTGGGCTTTAGCCCCGAGGAATTGAGCTTGTTGCTAGGGGACGATTTCAACCGGCGTGCCTACCCTTAATCACCAGTGACTATCCGCCAGCTTGCCCCGAGCTCCAGCGAGGGTCACGCGTCACCTGTCACCGCCTCAAGAACTGCCGATCAACCAGCCGGTGAGAAACACTAACACACCGCCGACAATCACCTGAAACGCCGCCTGCAGAAACGGCGTGTCCATATAACGGTGCCGGATATAGCTGATCACGCCCAGTTCGATAGCCACAATGATGACCGCCACAATCGTGGCCAGGTGAAAGTCGGGAATCAGGAACGGCATGGTGTGGCCCAACCCCCCGGCCGTAGTCATCAGTCCGGTCACCGACCCACGAATCCAAGGCGACCCCCGCCCGGTCAGCGATCCATCGTCCGAAAGCGACTCGGCGAAGCCCATCGAAATCCCTGCGCCCACACTCGCCGCCAAGCCCACCAAAAAAGCTTCCCAGCTTCTGTGCGTGGCAAACGCAGCAGCAAACAGGGGCGCCAATGTGGAGACCGACCCGTCCATCAATCCGGCCAGGCCCGGCTGCACGAATTGCAGCACGAACAGCCGCTGGTGCGATCGCTCTTCGTCTTCCTTGGCCTTGTCTGTCAGGTGCTTCTCTTCGTACTCGCTGGCCGCCCGCGTGTGTTTGCGCTCTTCGTCCGCCAGCATGTTCAGCAACTCGCGCATCGAAGCGTCGGTTGTTCGGCCTGCCGCGCGCATGTAAAACCTGCTCGCCTCCATCTCCATGATTTCCGCTTGCCGCCGGGCAACCTTTACCCCTAGCGGCCGCGTCATCCACACCGGCCTTCGGGTCAGGAAGCCACGTACGTCTTCGCGGCGGATCGGCGGAATGTGATCGCCAAAACGCTGCCGGAACAGCGCCAGCAGCCGGTCGCGGTGCCCCGCCTCTTCGACGCGCATCTCCTCGAACATCTCCGCAGTTGCCGGATAGGACTCCCGCAGCGCATCGGCAAACTCGCCGTAGATGCGCCCGTCCTCTTCCTCGTTCGAGATGGCCACCGCCAGAATCTCTTTTTCCGTTAAATCCTTGAACCGCTTCAGCATCAGGGCTTGTTCCTCGAACGCTTTCTCGCCAAACGTACCGTAGAGAATCGCACAACTCGCCCAGCGAAGCCAACGACAGCGGGGGGCGCGTCAGAGCCACTTCCTGGAACCGAATGGTGCCATGTCCGCGACTAACGTCAACGTTCTCGGTGAGTCTGGGGTTCGCCGCGCACCTTGGCGAGTTGCTGCACGAAGATATTTCGAGCGCGCCCAGTCCCTTCCCAAACCAACTCCTCCGTATTCCAACTCCGCTGGTACTTTCGTACTAGCGTCTCCTCTCGCGAAATGCTACTTTTCTCAGGGTACGGTTCGTCTATAGGTTTTGCCTGGGAAGCCTCTTATCTTGTATTTGCGAGAACCTAGCAGGCTCCTCGAGAAAAGGTAGACCTCCCATGGCGGCCCCGTTCGACCAGATGACACAAACCAACGCTCCCGGTGGCAGCAACGCCGCCCGGCCTAAATACTCGGAACGCCGCGCCAGCCGGCGCTGCAAAATCACCCAACTGATGCGCATCCGCCCCTCTGACCCGGAGCGCAAACCCTTTGAGGATATCCGCAGCTCCCTGAGCCTCTCGCGCAGCGGCGTCTATTTCCAGTCCAGTGAGACGGAATACCAGGTGGGCATGCGGCTCTTCGTGACCATGCCTTATACCAAGGAACCCACGGCCATGTGCCACGAATATCTGGCCGAAGTGGTACGGCGCGATCACCTGCCCAACGGCCTGTTGGGCATCGGGTTCAAGATGCTGATGCAGATGGGATTGCAGAGCACCTTTCGCGACACCTCCCGGATGTCGCGGAAGTAGGCCGGCAAGTGGCCGCGCAGCACAGGCCTCAGCTTGTGTTCACCTTTTTTAGGCGGAAACCGAAAACGGAAAGGGCGAATGGCCGAAACCATTCGCCCTTTCCGCGTTTGGGGGGGTGGGGAAACTTGGTTGCGCGTCAGCCCTTCCCGAGCATGGACAGCGTCTTGTGGCGCAGCAGCCCGAAGTGGCGGTTCAGCGGGTGCTTGCGCTCCAAGAACGTAAAGACGGGGGAGCGGCGCGGGGTCAGCTTAGCCATGGCGATGCTCAGCCGCACGTCGCGGCGGGCATATTTCATGCCCGCGATGAGCGCCTCACGCGCGTCTTCGCGACGTCCAGACGCCATGTAAACTTCGGCGAGATTCAGATACAGCTGCGCCTGGTTGCGTTTCATGCGCACCGCTGAGTCGCAAAGACGCTCGGCGTCGGCCCAGCGCTGCTGCGTGCGCGCCAGGGCCACGCCCAGATACGACATATAGTAAGGGTTGTTCTTTTCCAGTTCGGCGGCTTTCTGAATGTGAGAGAGCGCGCGGCCGGCATAATTATCGCGAAGAAGAGTCAGACCGGTCTTGAACTCACGGAAGGCTTCCGTATCCATCATTTCTGCACCTCAATCATTGGCAAGGATTCCCCGGGGAGCAGGCAACTTCTGTTGCTGGGGCAGGCGCATCCAGCCGAGGAACAAAGCGCTCGAGAAGAGGAGAGAGAACGCGCTTTTCTTTCCGTCGAGAGGTGAGCGAGATGGCCGCGGAAGTTGGCATGTACCCGTCCTTGTTTACGTTAGAAGGAATAGGACTGCGAATCTACTGAACTGTGGGACAGTCTTGGGCCAACGTCTTTCGGTTCTAAGGGAAGGGATGAGAGACAGGTAGAAGAAGCTTCATTTTCTGCGAGGTGCCAGGCTCTTGTGACGCCAGACCTTCCAGTCATTGAGGGTGACTTCGAGCATGGCCTTGGCGGCTTTGTGCAGCCAGCGTCCCTGACGGCGGGCGAGGTCACGGCGGACTGCGGGAATCGCCCGTGGCGTGCCAAAGTGAATGTTGGCGGTCTCCCAGCCCATGTAATAGAGGAGTTTCTCCTCGTCGCGTTCGCTGGGCAACGTCGCGATTTCGATATGGCAGCAGTCGGGAGCAAGTCGACGCACGATCCAGTGCTCGGCGAAATGCACGTGGGGGTCAAGGGTTCGCACCGCGGAGGTAACGAGCTTACGGCCCAGAATTTCGGTGCGGTGAAGGCCCTTCGCCCAGATCCAGGCGGAAGGCGTAAGCTGCTTGGCCTCTCGGACAACATGGGTGCCGTCCCAGGTGGACAGGGCGAGAACTCGCGGATGGCCGAGGCTGCCGAGTCCGGCGATGCGCGATTTCAGCTCGTAGTTGAAGGTACGTACGGGCAGGGAATTGTGCACCAGCTTCCAGACGTCCTTGGGCAGCTTCCCTTTGTACCGGGGACAACCCAGGATTTTTTCCCAGAAAACGACCGGGTCGCGCAGTTTGTTGACCGCCAGCAGGCGGAGCCAGCGGTGATGCTCGGCAAGCACAAACGCGCTGCCCCCCTTGGCAAGGCAATCGCGATAACCGGCTTCAATTGCGTTGTGAACCTCTTTGCGGGTGATGGCCAGATGCTCTTCTTCAATCGCGAGATAACAACTCGTAACCAGCCGCACCAGATCCACAGCGTAGGAGGCCGGCCACGCCTCGTCAAAGTCATTGACGCCCCAGATGAGGCGGCCTTCCAGGTCGCGCCAGGTGCCGAAATTCTCCACGTGCAGATCGCCGACGGCCAACACCTGCGGCGCCCGGGCAAGTTCCGGGCAGACAATAGGCCACCATTGCGCCCAGCGGTAGAAGGTGGCGCGCAAAAACGGAAAAGCGGATTCTGCCATGAACTTGTGCTTGAGCTTCACGTCGGAGGGAATCAAATGGACATGGCGGGATGCCCATCTTTCGAAGTCCGCAGTGGCCTGAACGATGTCCGGCAAATTGCTTGTTGTTTTGCTCATGGAAGGTGGATTCTGCCGCTCCACGCCTGCAACCTGATCTTTGCTATACCCGCGCGTGTGTTGCCGCGGGTTTCGTCCGTGATTCGTAAATAGGGAAGCGCGCAGCCAGTTCGGCGATCTGCTTGCGGACCTTTTGTTCTACGGCTGCGTCTCTGATGTGGGAAAGGACGTCGGCCACGCTGTTGGCGATGAGTTCCATCTCAGGCTCCTTCATGCCACGGGTCGTGACGGAAGGGCTTCCGAGGCGAATGCCTCCCGCCTTCATCGGCGGAAGCGGGTCGAAGGGAATCGAGTTCTTGTTAACGGTGATTCCGGCGCGATCAAGCGCTTTTTCAGCCTCGCTTCCGGTAACGCCACGCGAATGCACCTCAATCAGGAACAAGTGATTGTCCGTGCCGCCGGAAACGATGCGCAATTCGTGACGCGAAAGGGCATTGGCCATGGCTTTGGCGTTGGCTGCCACCTGCCGTTGGTATTCCGTGAACGATGGCTCCATGGCCTCCTTCAGACACACGGCCTTTGCCGCAATCGTGTGCACCAGCGGGCCACCCTGCATGCCTGGGAAAGTTAGCTTGTCGAGTTCCTTTGCGAACGCGGCTTTCGCAAGCACGATGCCGCCGCGCGGCCCCCGCAGCGTCTTGTGCGTCGTAGTTGAGACAATATCGGCATGCGGCACCGGGCTAGGGTGCACTCCCGCGGCCACCAGTCCGGCGATGTGCGCCATATCCACGAAAAAGATCGCCCCCACGGCTTTTGCCACCTTGGCGATGCGCTCAAATTCAATGATGCGCGAATAAGCGCTCGCGCCGGCAACAATCATCTTCGGCTTGTGCTCCTGCGCCAGCTTTTCGATTTCATCGTAGTCAATGCGCTCGGTGTCCTGGCGCACGTGATATTCCACGAATTTGTACATGCGGCCGGAAAAGTTCAGCGGGTGGCCGTGGGTCAAGTGCCCGCCATGCGCCAGGGCCATGCCCAGCACGGTGTCGCCCGGTTGAAGCGTGGCCATATACACCGCGACGTTAGCCGAAGTTCCGGAATGCGCCTGCACGTTGGCGTGCTCCGCGCCAAACAACTGTTTGGCGCGATCGATGGCCAGTTGCTCCACTTGATCCGCGAACTCGCAGCCGCCGTAATAGCGCTTACCGGGGTATCCCTCTGCGTACTTGTTCGTGAAAATCGAGCCCATTGCCTCCAGGACCGCTTCCGAAACGAGGTTTTCTGAGGGGATCAGCTCGAGTCCCGTGGATTCGCGCACCGCTTCTTCGCGGAGGAGTTCCGCGATTTGCGGGTCGACTTCGTTCAGGTGACGCTGCATGCGAGTGTTGGCTTCCGTGCTCATTTCGTTCTCCGGAGTACGATGCGCGGGGATGGGACAGAATTCCTGCAGTCGAAAAAATCAGACATTCCACGAGTCTAACGAAGAGTATAACGGGCCGCAATCCGGCGCATCTGCTTTAATAGGGAAATACGGCTGACGGAGAGACTTTCCAGAACCAGTGTCTTTCGTGTTTCCCGCCTGCCGGTTCTATACTGGAAGGGCTGTCCCGATACAGCAAATTCACTCTACTGAGGATGATCATGGCCAACATCTATGCCGATAACTCGCTGAGTATTGGGCGAACGCCCCTCATCAAGCTGAACCGCGTCATCGACGGCGCCAAAGCCACGGTGCTCGCGAAGATCGAGGGGAGAAACCCAGGCTACTCAGTGAAGTGTCGTATCGGGGCAGCAATGATCTGGGACGCGGAAAAGCGCGGGGCGTTGAAACCCGGACAGGAAATCGTGGAACCAACCAGCGGAAACACAGGAATCGCATTGGCTTTCGTGGCCGCGGCGCGCGGCTATAAGATCACGTTAACGATGCCGGAAACGATGTCGCTGGAACGCCGGCGCGTGCTGGCGGCCTACGGCGCGACCTTGATCCTTACCCCGGGTCCCGAAGGAATGAAAGGCGCGATCAAGAAAGCCACGGAGATTTACGAATCCGATAAAAGCCATTATTTCCTGCCGCAACAGTTCGACAACCCAGCGAACCCGGCGATTCATGAATCCACCACCGGCCCGGAAATCTGGAACGATACCGACGGCGCCGTTGATGTGCTGGTCAGCGGCGTGGGCACCGGCGGAACCCTGACCGGAGTCAGCCGCTACATCAAGAAAACCAAAGGGAAGAAGATTCTCACGGTGGCGGTTGAGCCAGTCTCGAGTCCAGTGATTTCGCAGACTATGGCTGGCGAGCCGCTCACGCCCTCGCCGCACAAGATCCAGGGCCTCGGCGCGGGATTCGTTCCGAAAAACCTGGACCTTTCCATGGTCGACCGTGTAGAGAAGGTCACCAACGAGGAGTCCGTTGAGATGGCGCGGCGGTTGAGCAAAGACGAGGGCATCCTCTCCGGTATTTCTTGCGGCGCGGCCGCTGCCGTGGGCGTACGCTTGGCCCAACTGCCGGAATTTGCAGGAAAGACTATCGTCACCGTGTTGCCCGATTCCGGCGAACGTTACATCTCCACGATTCTGTTCGAAGGGGTTGGCAGCTAAGTTCGCCGCCTGCCACGCCGAGGGAATGGTCATGCCCACGACGAAACAAAATAATGATTTGCATACTCTGGCGCGCGAATTCCGTCTTGCTCTCGAAGCGCGGCTGACTGATGCCAGCATGTGGGAATACCGCCTGCCATCAAAGGACGAGGTCGCGGCGTTTTGCCGCAGCTATCTGGACGCGCTCTTTCCGTTGTACTTCGAGAAGGAGAAATCCAGCAGTCCGGATGCGGCCGGATTCCTGGCACAGCTTGATTTACAACTCGCAGAGCAAATCGTCTATGCGATGCGTTTTGACCTCAACTGCCGCGGGGAAGCGGTGCCTGCCAATCTTTCAGCGAGCGCCAGCGGACTTGTGGAGACGTTGCGCTCAAAATTGCCAAGACTCGCGCATTTGCTGGGCACCGATCTGCAAGCCGCGTTGAAAAATGACCCTGCTGCCCTGGGCTACGAGGAGATTCTTCTCAGCTATCCCGGCATCGAGGCCATTACCATCCAGCGTTTCGCGCACGAACTCTACCTGCTGAAAATCCCCTATCTTCCCCGTATGATGACGGAAGTGGG